>NZ_QUFZ01000079.1:0-631 GCF_003478725.1 Clostridium sp. AF22-10 | reverse complement strand
AAAGGAGCTTCCTGTATAATAAAAAGCGTAGACGTTGAAAATTGAAAATACCTCAGAGTACAATAAGACTACTGACTGGCAGGTTAGTAAAAATCTTATTATACAGAGAGGTATCTACAATGAAGTCTAACACACAGAACGCAAAAATTGAAGCTATTACAGAAAAAACTTTGGTACTCGGAATTGATGTCGGAAGTGAAATGCACTATGCCAGAGCTTTTGATTACAGAGGAATCGAGTATTCGAAGAAGCCATTTAAGTTTAGCAACACAGAGGCCGGATTTGTGACATTTAAGGAATGGATCCTGGACCTCAAAGAAAGACATGAGAAGGATAAGGTGATTCCAGGTATGGAACCGACCGGGCATTACTGGTTCAATCTTGGAAAGTTTCTACAGGATAATGAAATGAAACCGGTGCTTGTAAATCCTCACCATGTGAAAAAATCAAAAGAACTCGACGACAATAATCCGACTAAAAATGACCGTAAGGATCCGAAAGTTATAGCAGGATTAGTTAGAGAGGGACGTTACATGATCCCATATCTGCCGGATGGTGTTTATGCTGATCTTAGAACAGCATCAAACATAAGATTCCAGTTACAGGCGGAACTTACAAGAATTCAAAACAG
>NZ_QUFZ01000078.1:0-793 GCF_003478725.1 Clostridium sp. AF22-10 | reverse complement strand
GACAGATGGGGATGTCCCTATGGATAATAACGCCTCTGAGCGCGCGATCCGCGGATTCTGTGTTGGAAAGAAGAACTGGCAGATGATCGATACGATCAATGGTGCGAAAGCATCCGCGATTATTTACAGCATCGCAGAGACGGCAAAAGCGAATAACCTAAAACCATACGAATACTTTGAACACCTTCTGACAGGGATCCCCAAGCGCATGGATGACAGCGACCGGTCATTCTTAGATGACCTGCTTCCATGGTCGAAAAAGTTGCCGGACGTTGTCAGAAAACCGAAAAAGCAATGAAGTAGAGCCGCGGAAGCGGCTTTTAGCTTATAGGGTACTTGGTATGGAGCGTTTACGAATAGCAAGGTATTTCTGATTATATTTCTGCAAAAAAATACGCATAAAAACTGTGTTTTTTCTATTGTTTTACACACGGTTTTTATGCGTATTTCGGTACTATCCGGCAAAACAAAATCGGCTAAAGAAGCGGTATTCTATGGGAATTTTCATATAATATGGATTCTGTGGGTATCCCCCTGTTTAATTCTGCGAAAATTCGCACGTAGGGGACCATCGGTCTTCAGGCAGAAATACTGTAGAGATTTGGATACCCCACTATTTTTTAAAATATTCCTCACATTCTTCTTGGCTTAAATAACTGACAAATTTTATTTACAGTTGTTCCAATCAAACTATATTATTCTTGTATACTGGATGCGATATTAGATTCTTTTATTCTATTTCCATCTCCAATATTTACGCTATTGTCGTTAAATATTATTACTTGTAATTGCT
>NZ_QUFZ01000077.1:0-814 GCF_003478725.1 Clostridium sp. AF22-10 | reverse complement strand
TATACCATTGCATCCTACATTCTAACAGTTTAAGTAATGAGATGGATAAATCCTTACTGGATGTAAGGGGATTACCCATAAGTATATTGTAGTAGTGATGAGTTAGGTGCGCCAAATTTTTTATCAAGATACAGAACTAGCGTTTGCCAAGTGTGGGGGCATATGGTATAATATAAACATGGAAAAAGATATATTTACTATTAAGAGAAATACACTTTCATATGGTAGAGGATATGTGTATTCTTTGCAATATCATCTTGTCTGGTGCACGAAATATCGAAAACAGGTCCTGAAAAATGGGATAGACGCAGAATGTAAAAAAATGTTGTATGGGCTTGCGGAGGAATACAAATTTAAGATTCTGGCGATGGAGGTTATGCCAGATCATATTCATTTACTTCTGGATTGCAAACCGCAATTTTTTATATCAGACATGATAAAGATTATGAAGGGGAATCTGGCACGTCAGTTGTTTCTTTCGCATCCGGAATTAAAACAGGAGCTGTGGGGAGGACATTTGTGGAATCCATCGTATTGTGCAGTCACCGTAAGTGACCGAAGCAGGGATCTGGTAGTGGCATACATTGAGGGACAAAAAGAGAAGGAAAAAAGAAAGTAGGAAATTTTATGCAGATTGTATCCAGCTATGGAGTAGAAATTAAAAAAAAGAATATACCGCTCCGCTCTACGCTGGATATTTTTCGGAGGCAGTTTCCTATCTGATTCCGGTGTATGCAGAGACCTGGGAAGAACTTTCAGAAATCAGAAATCCACAAAAACGCTTTAATGAAGCGGAACATCTGGTACATGAGAC
>NZ_QUFZ01000076.1:0-815 GCF_003478725.1 Clostridium sp. AF22-10 | reverse complement strand
TATACCATTGCATCCTACATTCTAACAGTTTAAGTAATGAGATGGATAAATCCTTACTGGATGTAAGGGGATTACCCATAAGTATATTGTAGTAGTGATGAGTTAGGTGCGCCAAATTTTTTATCAAGATACAGAACTAGCGTTTGCTAAATGCGGAGGCATATGGTATAATATAAACATGGAAAAAGATATATTTACTGTTAAGAGAAATACACTTTCATATGGTAGAGGATATGTGTATTCTTTGCAATATCATCTTGTCTGGTGCACGAAATATCGAAAACAGGTTCTGAAAAATGGGATAGACGCAGAATGTAAAAAAATGTTGTATGGGATTGCGGAGGAATACAAATTTAAGATTCTGGCGATGGAGGTTATGCCAGATCATATTCATTTACTTCTGGATTGCAAACCACAATTTTTTATATCAGACATGATAAAGATTATGAAGGGGAATCTGGCACGTCAGTTGTTTCTTTCGCATCCGGAATTAAAACAGGAGTTGTGGGGAGGACATTTGTGGAATCCATCGTATTGTGCAGTCACCGTAAGTGACCGAAGCAGGGATCAGGTAGTGGCATACATTGAGGGACAAAAAGAGAAGGAAAAAAGAAAGTAGGAAACTTTATGCAGATTGTATCCAGCTATGGAGTAGAAATTAAAAAAAAGAATATACCGCTCCGCTCTACGCTGGATATTTTTCGGAAGGCAGTTTCCTATCTGATTCCGGTGTATGCAGAGACCTGGGAAGAACTTTCAGAAATCAGAAATCCACAAAAACGCTTTAATGAAGCGGAACATCTGGTACATGAGAC
>NZ_QUFZ01000075.1:0-957 GCF_003478725.1 Clostridium sp. AF22-10 | reverse complement strand
CCATACGAGCTCAGAAAAAAGCAGCCACGCACTTACACGGGGTGCGGATTACTACAGGAGGTAAGGAACCATGACTACACAGAGCACTATAGATAAACTCATCGAAATGCGTCTAACATCCATGTCGGATGCATTCCTGACCCAGCTGCAGGACGCCCGAATGAGGGACATTTCCTTTGAAGACCGTTTCGGAATGCTGGTGGATATCGAATACAGCAACCGTAAGAGCAACAGCCTGAAACGGCTGATCCGTAATGCCGGATTCGACCAGCCAGATGCATACATCGGGGATATCAACTATACCTCCGGGCGGAAACTCAACCGCAGCCTGATCGAGCGTCTGGCAACCTGTGAGTACATCACAGAGCATCGAAACCTGTTCATCACAGGTGCCACAGGGAGTGGAAAGACCTACATGGCATGCGCTTTCGGTATGGAGGCCTGTAAGCGTCGATACACTACGAAATACGTTCGACTTCCGGACCTGCTCCTGGAGTTAGAGATGGCACGTAACGATGGAACTTACAAAAAGGTCCAGAGCAAATATGCCAATCCGATTCTACTGATCATCGATGAATGGCTGCTGTTGAAGCCAACCGCATCAGAACAGCACGATATACTGGAACTCCTCCATAGGAGACGCAAGAAGTCGTCAACCATCTTTTGTTTTCAGTATGATTGCAATGGCTGGTTCGATCAACTGGGAGGCGATGACAGTCCGCTCGCGGAAGCGATCCTGGATCGCATCAAGCATGATGCGTACAAGATCAACATCATCCCGACGGACCCGGCGAATTACAGATCCATGCGTGAAGTATACGGGTTGGATCCGGCATTAAGCGAGTAAACTCGCATGTAGCAAATGTGGTATCCCTGTTCCGGACTCACGGTATCATAGCGCCAGACTGCCGGTATCCGTTCCTTCGGAACAGGGGTACATTTGAACCGTAATATTCA
>NZ_QUFZ01000074.1:0-1079 GCF_003478725.1 Clostridium sp. AF22-10 | reverse complement strand
ATGAAAAAGAATGTGCCTTGGCACATTCTCGCGCCGAGCGCGGTCGCTTGCGACATGTTTCTGCTTCGCGCGAGTGCGCATCCTCGCGGAGCGTTTTTTGTTTCATAGGGCGCAATTTCCTATGAAACAAAAAAGACTTTCAGCATACGTTTCATCCACATATGCTAAAAGTCTTGTTCCTCACATTTGAATCATACGGCACACGCTTTTTGTTACAAAAGCACACTGCCATCTGACTTACACAAGGCATGTAACCATGAGGTTTACTATCCTCAGGGTCTGTTGGTTACATGGTTATAACTACTCCCTTTTAACGCGATCATCATATCATACGGTTTTTTCCCCGTCAAGGTCAAACTGAGTATTTTGTGTTAAGAAAATGAAAAGCTACGAAAGCACTAAACCTGCTATGCTTCCGCCGGCATATTGACACCCGCGATCTTAATATTAACTTCCAGAACCATCAGACCGGTCATATTTTCAATCGCTGTCTTTACTTTGTCCTGCACCTTTTCACTGACTGCCGGGATGCTGTAGCCATATTTCATATTTAAGGACAGATCCACAACCACGTGATCCTCGGTTACGGTCACTTTCACGCCCTTGCTCAAATTTTTCATGCCGAGCTTTCCGACCAGTTCATTTGTGATATTGCCAGCCATCGAATCGACACCGTCTACCTCGGTCGCTGCCAGACCTGCGATGATCGCCACTACCTCATCGGCAATTTTCACTTCTCCAATGCGGTCCTTCTCATATACGATATGTGTGCTTCTATCTTCTGCTTCTCTCGCCATTCCAAATCCCTCCTGACCTCTTCCATGTACGCCCGGAATCTTCTCTTCCCACGAAAAACAGATGCTCGAATACTTCCAGAAATACATTTCAATTAAGTGTTTTTATTATACCAAAAATACAGGAGTTTGCAAAGGCATTTCCGGTTCGAATCTCATCCGAGTTACTGTTCACACATACGTGCCCAGTAACGGAATTTGCCGTGGCTTCGCATTTTAATACGGCAAATTCCTGCTGCCACCACGTTTTCTTACGGCACTTTCGGTTCCAAAAGTGCCTACCCG
>NZ_QUFZ01000073.1:0-1276 GCF_003478725.1 Clostridium sp. AF22-10 | reverse complement strand
TTGCCTGCATCTTCGTATCCAGGGAATGCAGGTCGGCACTGACCTTTTCTAACTGTTCCTGTTGATTCAAAAATAACTGGATCAGCATAGATTTATCAAAGCTGTTTAACTGTTCTTCTGTGAACTTCATCGCCATGGCAGGAACTCCTTTTCTCAATGAGTCCATTGTACCAGATCTGTACGTTTTCTGCCACTTGGCGCCTGTTTTCCTTTCGGCATAATGACGGTGGATAACAGTACAGAGCACCTGGGATAGCTTTTCAGGATTCCAGATGTTCTGTACTGCTATCCACAGATTCAGAACGATTTTTCTGCCCGAAACCGTGTGGTTTGATTCCTGCGGACTGAATTCTGTGGATAAGCTTTATGAAACGGAAGAGATTCTCTTTTCTTCTGTGAAATATAGAAATTTTTTTCTCCATAATGCACAAATGTTACATCAATCTTTTAGGCGGATCATTTGGCCTGATCGGATGTTTGGGGAGAATTTCAAGCCCTTGCATCAGCATCGTATACTGTTCCGGGGATATTTCCAACGCCTCTTCTACGGAACGTGGCCAGTTGAAGGCACCGTTGCTCAGTCTCTTGTAAAGAAGCAGGAACCCATCCCCTTCCCATAAGAGTCCCTTGATTCGGTCCGTCTTCTTCCCGCAGAAAAGAAAGAGCGTATTTTTATCATACGGATCGAGCTGAAACCGGAACCGGATGATCGTTGCGAGACCATCCATTCCTCTCCGCAGATCGGTATAACCAGCTGCAAGATAGATCTTTTTCAGACCTGTGGCGTCATTCAGCATTAGACAGCACCTCCAGGATACACTGAAGCATATCTTTAGAGACAGGATTATAAATTTCAAGTGCTAATCCTCTGGAATTTCGCAGAATAGCTGTCGGTTTTAAGCTGCTGTCTTCCCGGGGCAGAGCTTTCTCTATCGGCTGAGGAAGCTCCACAAACGCCGGTTCTGGATTGTAGACCTCCAAACATGCTTTGCGGACTCTTTTCAGACGATAATAATAATTCGCTTTTGTGATGCCATGCTCACTGCACCAGGTTTCTACTTTCATATCTGCAGGGCGGTTTTTACAATCCTGGATCTGTGCCGCCCATTGCTGCAACCGAACCTGTTCAGCAACTAAACTTGTTTGACTGCTCATAGATAGACCTCCATAGGCGGTCAAAAAAGTTGAGTACTTAACTTTTTTGACTCTGTATAGTGTGAGACTATTATGGCAGAAAAAGGAGTGGAGGAACAGGTACTTGCTATGGAGCGTTTAC
>NZ_QUFZ01000072.1:0-1282 GCF_003478725.1 Clostridium sp. AF22-10 | reverse complement strand
TTCCAGTAATCTTGAAATATAGGTATACCTATATTTCAAAAGATTACTGGAATTTGCCCGACGGGCAGCGTGCAGAGCTGATCGACGGGCAATTTTATAATATGGCACCTCCGAGCCGGATTCATAAGGAAATTTCCTACCAGATTTCCCGCCTTCTTGGAAATTATATCGAGTCCAACGGCGGAGAATGCCACGTTTATCCGCCTCCTTTCGCTGTCAATCTGGATGCGGATGATAAAGATTGGGTTGAGCCGGATATCTCTCTTATCTGTGATCCGAATAAATTGACCGACCGCGGCTGTTCCGGCGCTCCCGATCTCATTTTCGAAATCGTATCTCCATCCAGCCGGCGCATGGACTACCTTATCAAAAATGCTCTGACTCCCTTAAACTTACCGAATAAAATTCGTCGACGTCCGCTCCTCCTGTTCCGGAAGACCATATTCTTTCTTGCCAAGCTCGATGGACTTCATAAGAAATGTCATATTCTTTGCAAGCATCCGCATCGTCTGCTTGCCTTCCTCATCCATCTCTGCCTCCCCTTTCTCACAGCCGTGAATACTGTTCCAGTATCTGCTGGATGCGATCGGCATATTGCTGATGGTAAAAAATTTGTTCAATTCATCAAAAGTCGCTGAGCAGCCGCCTCTGCGTGCACAGACTACACTGGCACCCACCTTCATGCTCTTATCAAAGGACGTGCTGTAAAACAAGCGGTCAAGACAGGCAATCAGCGTCGCATTAGCCGATGCATAGTAGACCGGACTGGCAATCACCAGGCCATCCGCCGCCTCAAAGAGAGGTGCCAGCTCATTTACGATATCATCAAACACACATTTTCCAATTTCGCTGCACTGGTTACAGGCAATACAGCCCCGGATATCTTTATTTCCAATCTGCATGGTTGTTACCTCTACCCCACTATTTCGAAATACATTCTCCATTTCCCGGATGGCAATGGATGTGTTGCCGTTCACACGTGGACTTCCGTTTAGAATTAATACTTTGCTCATTTGGTTTCCTCCTTTTACTCTACGATACATTTATTCCAACAAATTGCTTTTAAACAGTCTGTAAGCGTATATATTGTCTTCAGGTGTCTACAACTGTCTACATAAAAATGAAAATGCAAAAAAGCGGAAACCCTGATGAATCAAAGCTTCCGCAATAATAAAAAAGAGCGCGAGACGGGACTCGAACCCGCGGCCTCGACCTTGGCAAGGTCGCGCTCCACCAACTGAGCCACTCGCGCATATTTGTAAGAATCGGGGTGACAGGATTC
>NZ_QUFZ01000071.1:0-1340 GCF_003478725.1 Clostridium sp. AF22-10 | reverse complement strand
GTCAAATTTTGTTGCTAAATAGCGAAAAATTGCACGGTTATTTTATTTTACCCTTAAAAAAGCCTTGATTTTATTGGGTTTTTAAGGGTATACAAAGGGTGTTATATGGAGGGAGAAAGCATTTTTTATTGTTAGTAACCTCTCACCCTGTTTCCAAATGGGTGTAATAAATAAGGATTTGCAAATTAAAAAGTATACTAGGGGTAGACGTATTATTATCTACCCCGAATTAAAAATTATAATATATCTGATGATATATTTTCAGGAAGAAAAGGAGTAAAACGATATGGTATTAAAAGAAGCTTACCGTTATCAGAATCATTTAAATGAGTTAATTTCTACTGCTGAAACATATCTGGTTAGAAATGATTTTATTACGAAGACAGTGGAAACACATAATCGTAAAAAAGCTAATCCAGATGCAGAAAATGAAATTATTGAAAAGAAATCTTCATTAAATGCAGATTTTGAACCAATGGATATTGTAAACTTTATCAACAAGGCTCTTAATGAAAAACAGAAGCTATCCGATGCCATTATTAAAGCCAAAATGACTACTGAAATTGATGTTGATACTGCCATTGCTACAAATAAGATGAAACAGGCTTATATTAGCGTTTTAACAAGTATGTCAAAAGTCAAATCATCTGAAACCGTAACTAGAGGCACTGGATATAAGTTCAACAATGATGGAGTTCAGAGTCAGTATTATTATGATGTTACGAGTGTTACAACGATTAATTATGATCGTAATGATGTTCGAAATATTATCAAGAAACTATCAAGAGAAACTGAAGAGACATCTCTAAAGGTAGATGTTATTCAATCTACTACTGAGGTTAATTTTGAACCAAAGTGGGATATTACTGATACATTAGAGGATGTAGTGCTGGTATAAGCATTACTCTTCTACTATAATTTTGTATATAGGAAAATTGGAATGCTTGATTAATGGTCAATTGCTTTAGATGCAGATAAAGTGTGATGCTGCATAGTAGATATGCTGAAATATCAAATATTTTACTGTAGGTAAATACATAAAAGCAAGTGTATGGTTTTGACTTAAAATCAAATACTACAACGATAGCTTTGATTAAGCTATATTACAAATGGATGATGATTCGTTTCAAGAAATTCTCTCTTTCGTTATCACATCATTTCAACAATTTGTTCTTTCATAATCTCATACTTTCATACTTACGTTTCGCAAACAGAAAATATATAGATGAATAATAATTAATTCGATGGGTAGAAAATTCGTTTTCTACATAATGTAAATTTTGATTTGCATTTATTATAAATGGAAATTAGTTGAGGTTAAGAGAGATTTTCAATTTTCT
>NZ_QUFZ01000070.1:0-1399 GCF_003478725.1 Clostridium sp. AF22-10 | reverse complement strand
AAGTTCCAGGGATTTCGGGAAGATGGTTGCTTTGTCTTTTCCACGAATCGGCATCATGTATACGCCGTACTCAGCGCCACAGTTTAAAGCGGCTGCTGCCATCGCCTGGATCATTCTCTCATCGGTCTGCGGGTCTACTACGATTAAAACTTCCTCGCCCGGTTTTACAGCCATCAGGTTGCCAAGAAGATACTGTGCGCGTTCCATACATTCGATAATTCTGTTATCACTCATAGTTCATTCTCCTCACTTTTTATTATTCGACAGTTTCTGCATCCAGCCGATTTAAGCTATCTGCCTGTCATTGTTCTCTGTTTCATAGCTGTTTATTTAGTTTTTCTGTTCCTCATGAGGTTTGACTATATACTATCAAACCCGCACACACTTATAAACAAATATACCCATTTGCGAATATGTTATAAATATTTCGTGATAAGGGGTTTACCATCCTGCTGGAAGCATTCCCAGTGCGCTGAAAATTGCGTAGAATAAGGTACTGCCGTACAGCAGGACGATAATCGCCTGCATCGGCTTGCTTACCATCCAGCCGCAGTTCCATACCAGCTCAATGTCACCTGTTTTTCTTGCTCGGGAGGCAGTGCTTCACATCCAAATCAGACTTAAAAACACCAAGAATCCCCGTTCAGCCGATACACTGGCTGAACGGGGATTCCTGGCGTCATACAAAACAGTAAGGTATATTTATATGGTTATAATTGGGGTGAACTGTCTAGTTGGATGCAATAGTTTTATTTGTCGCCCAAACAAACAACCTTGCCGTCTTTTACAATCAGAACCTCTTCTGGTGTTCCCTCGTCGAAGATAACGGTCGGATTATACTGTACCATGTCGATATGTACGGTCGAGCGTGCCGGCTGTCCATAGTAGAAGCCGTTGCCCATTGCGATGTGGCAGGTTCCTCTTGCCTTCTTCTCTTCCTCGAAGTCTCCGTTGAACATACAAGCCGGGTTAAGTCCAAGTCCGATCTCTGCGATGTTATCGGAATCTTTAACTTCTGCGATCTGACGGCGGATTTCTTTACAAATCTTCGGATCGCCGCCAACTACCTCTACGATACGTCCTTTTTCGATTCTTAACTCAACCGGTGTGGTCGGGCATCCATAGTAGCAGATAGGTCCATCAATCACCAGTTTGCCGTGGGTTGTATCAATAACCGGTCCTAAGGAAACTTCGCCATCGGACCAAGCCATTGCATCGCCCGGATTTCTTGCGATACCACACTCGATGATCGGCTCCATCTGGTTCATTTCCATGTAAAGGTCTGTACCTGCCGGTGTGGTGATGTGAGCCATCTTATGACCTCTCCAGATTGCCTGCAGCTTCTCGCCGTCTGCATAAACTGCTTCATAATCTGCCAGTGCGCCGCCTCTTGTGAAGT
>NZ_QUFZ01000007.1:0-161796 GCF_003478725.1 Clostridium sp. AF22-10 | reverse complement strand
ATAGGCGGTCAAAAAAGTTGAGTACTTAACTTTTTTGACTCTGTATAGTGTGAGACTATTATGGCAGAAAAAGGAGTGGAGGAACAGGTACTTGCTATGGAGCGTTTACTGCTATTCTGTGCCGTCAGAGTGATATATGTACTACCGAAAAAGAAAGGCAGGTACATATTATGAAAAATGGAATCAGATTTACACTGAAACCAAAGCAAAGACCGAAGCTGGCACAGAAGATTGGCAAAATACTTGGAACAGCACCGAATTATGAGCGGGTGCCAAGCTGTGCATACGATATTGCAGGATACCGACTGGACAAAGAGGGCGTGCTGCACATCCCAGAGGGAGTAGCGGTAGAAATGGTAGAACACTTAATTCGGCAATTACGAGAGTGTGGTTTTCAGGATGATGCGGAATTTACTGAAGAAGTCCCAATGCAGCAGGACAAGCTCACAATAGCAGTTCCGAGAGCATGCCTTACGGATACGGCATTGGAAAATCTACAGAAGATCATAACAAATAAGCAGACGCTTTTCCAAAAGGCATTTCAGACGGACAGCACCGAGGTTGAAATCACAGAGGAGAAAATTAACTTTGCATGGTTTCCATATACGGAAGATGGTGACGAGATAGCAGCATACACGCAATTTATCACAGGACTGTGTGATATGGCAAAAGATGCAAAAAGAGTATCATCAAAGCCGACCGAAACAGACAATGACAAATATGCTTTCCGATGTTTTTTGCTCAGGCTTGGCTTTATCGGAAATGAATATAAGACAGCAAGGAAGATTTTGCTTAGAAATCTGACTGGAAATTCAGCATTTCGTTATGAGAAATAAGGATAAAATCACACTGGGGTGTCGGTGCGGACCAATGCCCTTTTTCTATGAAAAATCAGTTGGGGCAACTTGTGGCAGATGATTTAGCTTATTCTTATAGAGCCTATATAGAAAATAACCTATATTACTTGCCACATCTTGCCCCAGTGTGAAAACAGCCGTGGTCACGCCCAGAGGTTGTCATTTTCTTCCTGTATTTTTCTGTGATAAGCTGTGCGGGATTTTCTGCGGTTTCGTTCCTTTTTACATTCTGGATTGTCACAGTATTTCTGACGGTTTCCGTTCTTGATGAATAGGCGGCCACAGCACTCACAGGTGGCAACACCAACCCGGTCCGCATAAGCAATCGGATAATCCGTAGGGATAGATACATATTGCGACAGGGCGAATCGGGCAGCATCGAATACAGAGTGAAAATCCGGCATGACCTTCAATTCTCCATTCTCATCTAATCCGAGCTTCATGGTTACTCCACTCATTTCATTCAGGTAAGCAGATATTTTACCGAGATGTTTCTGCATAGGAAATGAATTAAAATCTGCAAATTTATTTGTCCATGTGATCTGTGCAAGTTCTGCAGAAACATCAAGCTGTTCCAGACATTTTTTGAACATAAGGACAACAAGAGTGTCACGGTACAGTTTTTCTAAATCATCTCTCATCTCTTTTACAGCGAAAGTAAAACTTCCAAGAATATTGGTAGACACATCCCAATATTCTGCATCTTTATCTATACCCCATTTATACACATATCGGATTTGACGATGCTGAGGAAGAACTGAAGCGAATGGAAGACTTCGGAAAGGCACAGGCGGAGGTTGAACAGAAGAAGGAGAAACCGATGTCGCAGAAGATGTTTAAGGTAATTTGATATAGAAGATAGATAATGCTCCGGCTTGGCTGGGGCGTTTTTTCTATGGAAAAAGAAATAATCTATTGGTATAATATAATTGGAAGTTTATATGAAAAAGAGGTGAGAATAATCAAAATTCTATTTTGGAACATATATAATAAAAATCTAATTAGTCCACTAATTGATATGATAAAGGAAAATCAATTAGATATAGTTTCTTTGGCTGAAGCTGAAAATTTGGATATAACTGCAATATTGAATCATCTCAAATTAAGTGGTAATGAATGGAACGATATTCAGATTAGCCCGCAAAATGATATTAGAGTGTTGGCAAAGAAAGAAATTAAGATTATTCCATATAAAGAAGATGGGCATTATTCCATTTATAAGATAAAAAAATATGATAAAGTTGATTGTCTATTAGTAGTTGTTCATCTTTTGAGTAAAAAGACAAAATCTAATGAGGCACAATATAACCGTGCGAATGACATAGCTAGGGAATTGAATAAATATGAACAAGAATTTTTTGAAAATAATGAAAAACGGACAATTATAGTAGGGGATTTTAATATGCAACCATATGAGGCTGGAATATGTAGCGGTTATGGTTTTAATGCAACAATGTCAGCTAGTCATGCGGCTAAGAAAACTAGAAAAATTGATGGGAGAACAACATATCTTTATTTTAATCCTATCTGGGCTTTAATGGGTGCAAATAAATTAGTTCAAGGTTCTTACTATAATTCAGGAGACAAAGATGACCATGCAATATACTGGTATTCATTTGATTCAGTATTATTAAGACCATGTTATATTGATAAGTTTAACTGGGACTACTTTGAAATAATAGAAAAGACAGAGAATCACAACTTTGTTCCCAATACAACAATTGATAAAGAAAAATATTCTGATCATTTGCCAATAAAATTTGAAATTATAGGAGGATGAAAATATGGCTATAGATTTATGGGGATTTAAAAATGTAAAAGATTTGGAAAAAAATACTAGCGACTTTCCAGAAACAATCTTAAAAGAGCAGATATCTGCATTAGGAGATAAAACGGGATTTGTGCTTTATGGAAAACCTATTTATATGAAAGTGACAAATCATGAAGTTGAATATGGTGCAGCAACAATATTTAATGTAATAGTTCCGGCATTGGATGACTATAGTAAGACAGTGCTAATTATGTATTCTAATTTTGAACAGAATTATCCAGTTGCGATTTCAGTAGGGAAATCTTTCTCTGAGGATATGGATTTTTTTTGCCCGCAGTATGAATGTAAAAATATAGATGAATTTAAAGATGCATTGAAGAAAATCCTCAGTTCAGATGAAGTTATGGAAACCATTAAAACATTATATTCAAAGGCTAATATGTTGGGAAATTAAGCAGCATTAGTTAGCTCATTTATAATGGCTGCAGATAGGAGGTTATCAAATGTCACTTCAAGATATTTTACCATATAGATTACCGAATCATGTAGGAAAGCGTTTGATAGATCCGCATGTGGTCATTGTAGGTGCAGGTGCATCTATTGCTGCTTGTGAGATAGATAAAAATGGAAAGAAAGTTCCATTATTAAAAAATATACACAACATTCTTGGCCTTACGGATGAATTGAAAAAATATAATTTTTCGGATGAACAGATGGAGGATTTTGAAAAATTATTTTCTGATATAAATGGAAAAACTGAGTATAGAGATTTACAGAAAAAATTAGAATATGAAGTGTGCGATTATTTTAGCAAATTGCAGATTCCAGATGAACCAACATTATATGATTATTTGATTTTGTCGTTGACTGAAAAAGATGCAATAATATCATTTAACTGGGATCCATTTTTGATGCAAGCATATAAAAGAAATATATGTGTTGGGAATTTACCTGAGTTAATATTTCCGCATGGTAATGCTGGAGTCGGTTTGTGCTATGAGTGCAAAATAAAAGGGTATGCAAATTGTCTTTGTCCGAAATGTTTTAAAGAACTTGAGCAAATGCCATTGCTATATCCTATAGGAAAGAAAGACTATAATAGCAAGCCGATAATTGTTAATGAATGGAATTTGGCGAAATCTGTGTTGTCTAGGGCGGCGGGGATTACAGTATATGGTTATGGTGCTCCTGTTACGGATGTTGAAGCGGTGGAATTGATGAAATCAGCCAATCATTTAAGCCAGATGAAAGATATTGCTCCATTTACAATTATAAATTTGGCAAAAAATGAAGGTGAGCAGAGAAAAAAATGGTCTGAATTTTATGATGTAAAAATGTTTCTGTATTGTAATAAATTTGAAGAAACAATGCTGTGGAAAAATCCTAGAGTGAGTTTGGAAGCCTTGTTTGATGCGATTCTTCAGCAACAACCAAGAAGTGAAGAAAAGTCATTTAGAGAATTTTCAACGCTAACAGAGTTACAAGAATTTGTTAAGACCATTACAGAGTTTGATATGTGTATTTAAAATCCTTAGTAGTAAGCCTACCTCGTTTTACTACTAATTTTACTACTAACAGCCCGCAACAACTTGCTCCATCTTGCCCTATTTTGCCAAGATGCCATCCCAAACACACATTCTACAAATCCCCGGAATCCCTTGCAAAACAGGGCATTCCGGGGAAAATCAAGGAGAAATAAAACAATGATAAAAGTATTATTCATCTGCCACGGCAGGATTTACCGGGCATGATGAAAAGTCTCAAATCGTCTCATAAGCCCCGTTTTTAAGCGTTTTTTGTGCTTCAGTCTCAAATTTACCAAAGATTTACCAATATTTCTGGAGAGCCAGACTTGCAAAAAAATGAGCCAGAATGAGGAGATAAAACATGAGCGAATTGAAACCAAGAATAACGGAAAACGGAATTGATTATATCTTTGTTGGAGATTACTACATCCCAGACCTGAAACTGCCGGAAGAACACCGCCCCATTGGAAAGTATGGACGGCTGCACCGGGAATATTTAAGGGAAATCCATCCAGCCCGATTGAACACATTGACCTTGACTGGGGAGTTATGGACATATCTTTCAGACCTGAACGAACAGGCACAGGAACGGTTAGACACCATCATGGAGCAGATGAAAATTGCCGAGGGCGTAACCGAGGAATTAAAGTGTACCCGTCAAATGGAATGGGTGCGGCGGTGCAATAATATCCACAATCGGGCAGAAGAAATTGTTTTGCATGAGATAATTTATTCATAATAGTATGGTGTCAGGATTATGACAAATCAGAGGTTAAAAGGTGCGTTATGTTAAAAAGCATAGGGTTATATTTTAGAAAAATAGACTTTCTGAATTTTGCAGTTGGAGCTATAATGCCAATCATTGTATTGTTTATAGTTTATTCATCAGTCAAATCAAATATAATTCTTCAAGACACTGATTTTTTATCACTGTTGATGAATCATAAAGGGAAATTCATATTTTACTTTTTCGTGTCCTTTATTGAAGAAGTTATTTTTAGAGGAATTATTTTTGGGCTGTTGCTGCAAAAATGTAAAAATAAGTATTTGAGTTGCGTAATAGCTGCACTTATTTTTACACTACCACATATTTTTAATACCGATAATATTTCTGTTCTGGTAATGTTTATTTTTCCTTTTCTATATGGAATATTTGCTAATGAAATGTTTTACACTACAAAGAGTATTTGGATGCCCACAGGATTTCATTGGTTATGGAATTATACAATAACAAGTTTGTTTCTTGTTACAGGAACACAAAGTTTCATATATGTACATATCATAGCAGCAATGATTATAATGATACCGTTGTTTTACATTGTTATTGGGAAAACACGCGTAGAATGATTATGACAAATTAGAAGTTTTGGAGGTAGAAAAACGTGTATAGAATATATAGTGCACTTATCGAAATTGTTGCGGCAGCTGTTTTTATAATTCCTATTTGGTGCATATATAACAAGTTATGTTTTCATAGCTGGAAACGAACTATTATTTATATGGTATTTGGGTTTTATTTTACTGCAGTCTTAGCACTTGTAGGCTTTCCTAATATAGCATCTCTGAAAATTGATTTTGCAGTGAACATTATCCCGTTTTTGGATATGGTTTCGGATTTCATTAATGCTTGTTTGAATATACTTTTATTTGTTCCATTTGGTTTCTTTTTGCCGATATTGTGGGATAAATTTAGAAACATTAAAAATATTGCCTTAATGGGATTTATAGTTACAAGTTTAATTGAAATATCACAGATTTTTACTTTTAGAACGAGTGATATAAACGATATTATTACAAATACTGTTGGTACTATAATTGGATATTTTATTGTACATAGGATAACTGATAATTTTACGAAGCGAATCTTTTCAAATTCAAAAATGGGTGACTTTTACATAATATGTGTATCGGTAGCACTTATTATGTTCTTCCTTCAACCATTTATTTCATCATTGTTATGGAAAATGGTGCTGTAACTTCCAGTTTTCCACTCTGAAAACTTAACTGAATAACCCCAGCACAAACCGCTGCTACATGGAAGCCAACAAACCATGCAACAGCGGTTTTTCTTTATCGTTTTTTCCTCTGGCTGATAGGCGTTCCCATTTTCTTTGACTTTTTGAGAATCCGAATTAGCCAGCGAAATTCTTCATCTGACAGATTTTTATAGTTGATACCAAGCTGTTTGCAGTAAAGGACAACGAGCTTTTCATCCCGGCTACCCTTGAAGTTTTCGACCGCTTCCAGATTTTCTTTCAGTTCATTGGCAACGGTGGTCTGGGGTGCACTCTCACTGTCCTTTTTATGGGCTTCTCGAATATCCCGGATAATGAGATTGAGGTCATCCCGTACCATGTGACTGAAATATTCATCATCACTGATATGGGCGGCTTGCAGCACTTTCAAATGGGGGTCATCTTCGCCGGGGCGATACCGTTCAATGATTTCATGCCGGACGGTATCAACAAGTGCATTGAGGTTTTGAATCTGCATGGTGGCAATCCCGTCCACATAAATCTCAATGTCTGCAAGAAACTTGATAAAATCCTTATGTGTGGCAAGTTCACACAGCAGACGGTTGTTAATCCGACCGCTTTTCAGAAGTGCTACCATCTCATCACTCAAATGCAGCTCCCTTAATGGCGTGTTGATCTCCGCCCGGTTCTCTGTCCGGCAAAAGAGATAATCGAGGGACACCTCATAAAAATCTGCCAGCAGGATAAGGTTGCCATGATTGATTTCCTTATAGTCATCTTTTTCATAACTGCCAAGAGCCGATTTTGAAATACCCGTTTGCTCTGCCAGTTCTTCCAGTTTTAATCCTTTGTTTAATCGTAAATCTTTTAGCCGTTCCTGTATTGTAGTAGCTCCGTTCATTGAAGCAGTTCCCCCTTCTGACAACATTTATAACCGTTGAATTGATTATACCATATCAATTCCGCAATCGTGGAAATTTCTGATTTTTACCCCTAATTCCTACTTTGTGGACATACGGCATAGGGCACAAAAATGTTCTATGATACAGGTAGTTCATCGATGGATTATTCCAATCGAATGACCAGCCTGTGTGGGATATGCTTCCCCGGCGATGTAGTGCCATGACTTTTGGCAGGGATGTGGAGGAACCCTGACCGAAACGAGCATACCAAAGGGAGCGATACGCCGCTGTGAGATTCAGGGGAGGAACGACACCGGGGAGAACTGGCGAACTGACACCGAAATGATACCGAAACACGACAATCTGATAGGGGGATAGTCTACCCTATCGCTGATACTTCGGGAGATTTTAGGCGGCTCTATGGCTGTAATTTTGCCGAAAATCGCCCCGAAACCATACACGAAAACGGAAGGAAGCGCAATATGCCGAGAATGAGCAAAAAGAGGAAGCATGAGCTTTCTTTTTACCTCAATGACCGGGGGCGTGTCACTTACAACGAATTATGCCGGAAATGCCAGCATGGGTGCAAGCAGAGCTTCCGGGCGGTTGTGATTGACTGCCCCCGTTATTTATCCAAACGAGCAAAGAAAAAGGAGGAACACACCGAATGAATTTTGAATTTATGACGATAGACACACCATTGCCGCCCTGTATGGCTTTTCCAAGAGCGTTGACAGGGTTTCCAGTCAGCAGCACCGCAAAGGTCATGTACTGCCGGATGTTGGACGCTATGCTCTCCAATGGGCAGGAGGACGAGAACGGAATCCTGTTTGTCTGCTTCCCTGTCACAGCCATTGCCGCAGTCCTGTCCCGCAGCTCTATGACGGTCAAGCGTTCTTTGAATGAACTGGAAAACGCCGGACTTATCATGCGGGTGCGTCAGGGCGTTGGAGAACCAAACAGGATTTATGTGTTGATACCGGGAAAGGAGGACGCTGCCCTTGCCTGATACCTCAAAGCTGGAAAAGCTCAACCGGGAGCTGGAGAAAAGCGAAAAGAAACTGCGGAAAGCCATCAATGATGAAAAGGCATTGCAGCACCAGTTAAAGCAGCTTACCCGAAAGGAACGGACGCACCGGCTCTGTACTCGTGGCGGTATGCTGGAAAGTTTTCTGCAAGAGCCGGAACGCCTGACAGATGATGATGTCATGCTGTTGTTGAAACTCATTTTTCACAGGCAGGACACGCAGGAACTATTGAAGAAACTGCTGGAACGGGAGAAGCCGGAAACCCCTTAGTTTACTAAGGGCGCAATTATACACCACCCAAAGGTGGTGCATTGCGTTCTCCGAAGGCTCCTCGCCGGAGGGCTGTGATTTTCCGCAGTCATGGTCTGCTCCAAATCAAACAGGGGACGCTACGCTTCCCCTGCGCTGGCTGCCGCCAGCTACCCTTTTGTGGACTTGCCATCTGGGGACACCTTGCGCTGCAAGCTGTTCCCATCTGACAAGTTTCATAAAATACGCTATCTTTTCGATAGGTAATAAAGTATAATGAAATCAATAACAAACTGGACTTGAATAACGGGAGGGACGCCTATGTTATGGTCTATTAGTGGTGGAGTTATAATTTTTGTTTTAGGTGTGTTTATTTTTTTAAAGCCAGATTTAGTGTGGAAATTAACAGAAGCATGGAAATCTTATCGTGCAGATGAGCCATCTGAGTTATATCTGAAAACCACAAAAATTGGCGGTATTTTATTTGCTCTATCAGGAATTGTTATGATAATACTACCCTTTATTTTGAAATAATAACTTTCAGATTGCATGACGAGCGACAAATCAATTTTAGGAGGGATATAGATGCCGGTTATCGAGATTATAACGATTGTATTTGCAGCGATTACAATTTATTTGTGTTATGACGAATATAAAAAAGGAAAAATGAGTTTGAGGAATTTCAAAATAGTTTCTATATGCGAAAGTCTTGCGATTTTAGGAATGATATTTTTGATAATTTGCTGTTATTCAAATATGAAATTATAATGGGGAGCTAAAAATACGAAATGATGAAATATCAATGTCCTTGCTGCGGATATTTTACCTATAATGTTCCGGCAAATGAAGATTGTGGGTATATCTGTCCCGTTTGTTTTTGGGAGAATGACCCGTTCATTGCTTCTGATAACGAACCAAGCGACTCTAATCATGGAATAACACTAAAAGAAGCAAAATTAAATTTCTCAACATTTGGAGCTTGTGAAAAAGAAATGGTGTGTTATGTCCGACTACCAAGAGATGATGAAAAAGAAATTTCATAGTAGTGTGTAAAGGAGAATCAAATGAAGCATAAAAAGTTTTTGTTAATTGCACTGATATGTTTAATCGGTATAGGTATTAGCTTTCTTTTGTTTTCTGCTCATAGACCATTCAAAGATTTAGAGGCAGCAGATATTACTTCGGCAAGTGTTCGGTTATCGCCACCTGATACAACAATTCAGATAGTAGAAACAGAGGAATTAGTATCATATCTCAATGAGGTAGTTATTTACAATAAGGACAACTCATATACAGAATATGCCGGACAAGCAGTTATTTTCACTCTGTCTTTGGCAGATGGTTCTCAAGTGGAGATTATAGCATACAATCCATTTATTATAATTGACGGTATTGGTTATAAATGCAAATATGAACCTTGTGAAGCTCTTAATCATTATGCTAATGAGCTAATGACAAGAGAACCATAATTTTTAAGTGTACCATCTACCCATCGGTCAACTTGTCCCGAACTTTTACAACTAAATATCCGCCGCCCTCACAGCGGCACACCGAGCAGGAAATCTGAAAAAGGTCTCCTGCTTTTTTTCTGCCCAAAATGAGGTGGTAAAACGCCACCCCATCCACCAAGCGTAGAAAGGAGGGACACGAAATGCCCTGTCCACACAATGAAATCACGATTGTGCAGCGCAGCCAGCGACAGTCTGCGGTTGCCGCCGCTGCTTACCAGAGTGGCGAAAAGCTGTTCTGTGAATACGACCAGCAAGTGAAGCACTACCCGGAAAAGCGTGGCATCGTCCACAATGAAATCCTGCTCCCGGCAAATGCCCCACGGTCGTATGCAGACCGCAATACCCTATGGAACGCCGCCGAAGCGATGGAAAAGCAATGGAACTCCCAGCTTGCAAGGAGGTGGGTGCTTACCATCCCAAGAGAGATACCACCCGACCAGTACGCTGTCCTTGTCAGGGAGTTTTGTGAACAGCAGTTTGTTTCCAAAGGCATGATTGCTGACTTTGCCATCCATGACCCCCATCCACCGGGACACAACCCCCACGCCCATGTCCTGCTCACTATGAGGGCAATGGACGAACATGGAAAATGGCTTCCCAAGAGCCGCAAGGTTTATGACCTTGATGAAAATGGGGAACGGATGAAACTTTCGTCCGGCAGGTGGAAAAGCCACAAGGAGGATACGGTTGACTGGAACGACCAGAAGTATTGTGAAATTTGGCGGCATGAATGGGAGGTCATCCAGAACCGCTATCTGGAAGCCAATGACCGCCCGGAGCGTGTGGACTTGCGTTCCTATGCCAGACAGGGGCTTGATATTATCCCCACTGTCCATGAGGGTGCTGCTGTCCGGCAGATGGAAAAGCGTGGTATCCAGACGAATATCGGCAACCTGAACCGGGAAATCAGAGCCGCCAACCGCCTGATGAAGTCCATCCGGCAGCTTATCCAAAACCTCAAAGGCTGGATTACCGAGCTGGGCGAAAAACGGAAAGAACTGCTTGCACAAAAAGAGGCGGAGGAAGCGACACTTCTTCCCAATCTGCTGATGAAGTACATGGAGATACGAAAGGAAGAACGGAAGGACTGGACGAGGGCTGGACAGAACCGGGGGACTTCACAGGACTTAAAAGCAGTCAGCGAAGCCTTGTCCTATCTCCGGCAAAAGGAGCTTTCCACTGTGAAGGACTTAGAAGCATTTCTGGAAGCATCCGGGAAATCAGCCGCAGGTTACCGCAATCAGATGAAGCCAAAGGAAGCCCGCAGCAAAGTGATTGACGGGATTCTTGCCAGCCGGACAGCCTGCAAGGAATGTAAGCCTGTTTATGAAAAGTACCAGAAAATATTTTTTAAGAAAACAAAGGAGAAATTCAAGCAGGAACACCCGGAGGTTGCCCGGTATGAGAAAGCCACTGCCTACCTTGCCAAGCACCCAGACGATAAGGACCGCACCCAAAAGAAGCTGCAACAGGAGCAGGAAACGCTTCTGGAAGAAATCGCAGCCCTGAAAACACCGCTGACCGAGGTGCAGGCTGATTTGAGGAAACTGCGGGACATCCGCTACTGGGTACGGAAAGCAACACCCGGCACAGAAGAAAGCAAAGAGCCGCCCAAGAAACAGCCCATCAAAGAAGTCTTGCAGGATAAGGCAGACGAGAAAAAAGAACAAAGAAACGCCCCGGCACAGGCGAAACACAGACAACAGGATATGGAACTTTAACAGGCACTTGCCATTTTCAATCAGAGAATGTCAGGTGCTTTTTTCTTTTTAAGGAGGGATAGATTTGAATGTATTTGAAGCTGTGAAGCAGTCCGTCACAACCAGACAGGCTGCGGAGCATTATGGAATCCATGCAGGGCGGAACGGGATGGCTTGCTGCCCGTTCCATCACGATAAAACCCCAAGCATGAAGCTGGATCGGCGTTACCACTGCTTCGGCTGCGGTGCGGATGGGGATGTGATTGATTTTGCCGCCGCCCTGTATGGGCTGGGAAAGAAAGAAGCCGCCGTACAACTGGCACAGGACTTCGGGCTTTCCTATGAGGACTGGAAACCGCCGGGAAAGGCAAAAAAGCCCAAGCCCCGGCAGAAATCCCCGGAGGAACAGTTTCAGGAAGCAAAAAACCGCTGCTTCCGTATCCTTGCCGATTATCTCCACCTGCTTCGGGCATGGAGAAAGGAATATGTACCGCACTCCCCGGAGGAAGCCTTTCATCCCCGGTTTGTGGAAGCCTTGCAGAAGCAAGCCCAAGTGGAATATCTGCTGGATGTGCTGCTGTTCGGGGAAACAGAGGAAAAAGCAGCTTTGATTACGGACTACGGAAAGGATGTGATACAGCTTGAACAGCGAATGGCAGAGCTTGCAGCTACAGACGCAACAAGAACTAAAAAACACCATGAATGCCATGCAGCCGCCCCAGAGCGCCCCTGAAATCAAGGCGGGGCTGGAAACCACCGAGAAAGGCGGTGTCCGTCAGAGCATACGGAACTGTCTGACCGTATTCCAGCGTGACCCGCTGCTTTCCGGGGCTATCGCATACAACATCCTAACTGACCGAAAGGACATCATAAAGCCCATCGGCTTCCACAGAGAAAGCACCGCCCTGAACGATACGGACATGAAGTATCTGCTTCTCTATCTGGAAGAAACCTACGGGCTTACCAATGAGAAAAAGATTGATAACGCCATCGGGATTGTGGCGAATGAAAACAAGTACCATCCCATCCGGGACTACCTAAGTGCCCTTGTGTGGGACGGGACAGAACGAATCCGTTTCTGTCTGCGGCACTTTCTGGGGGCTGACGCAGACGATTACACCTATGAAGCGTTGAAGCTGTTCCTGCTGGGTGCAATCTCACGAGCCTTTCAGCCGGGGTGCAAGTTTGAAATCATGCTCTGTCTGGTCGGCGGTCAGGGGGCTGGCAAGTCCACCTTCTTCCGTCTGCTGGCAGTCCGGGACGAGTGGTTCTCCGATGATTTGCGGAAGCTGGACGATGACAATGTGTACCGCAAGCTGCAAGGTCACTGGATTATCGAAATGTCGGAAATGATGGCAACCGCCAACGCCAAGAGCATTGAGGAAATCAAGTCGTTTTTAAGCCGGCAGAAAGAGGTTTACAAGATACCTTATGAAACCCACCCGGCAGACCGCCCCCGTCAGTGCGTGTTTGGCGGCACTTCCAATGCCCTTGACTTCCTGCCCCTTGATCGTTCCGGCAACCGCCGCTTTATCCCGGTCATGGTGTACCCGGAGCAAGCCGAGGTTCACATTTTGGAGGACGAAGCTGCTTCCAGAGCCTATATCGAGCAGATGTGGGCAGAAGCGATGGAGATTTACCGAAGCGGCAGGTTCAAGCTGGCTTTCAGCCCCGCCATGCAGCGGTATCTCAAAGAACACCAGCGGGATTTTATGCCGGAGGACACCAAAGCCGGAATGATACAGGCGTATCTTGATAAGTACACCGGGAGCATGGTCTGTTCCAAGCAGCTCTATAAGGAAGCCTTGAACCATGCTTTTGACGAGCCGAAGCAATGGGAAATCCGGGAAATCAACGAGATTATGAACCAGTGCATTTCCGGCTGGCGCTACTTCCCAAACCCAAGAATGTTTTCCGAATATGGCAGACAAAAGGGCTGGGTGCATGAAAACCCGGCAACGGACTCCGGCAACCCGTCTGAAAAAACGATGGACGGTTTTGTGGAGGTCACAGAACAGATGGAGCTTCCATTCTGAAAATGACAGCCCGTTGCCCCCCCCTGTTGCTATCCCGTTGCCGAGCCGGTTGCCGGGAAAAACCCCTTATTTCCGGGCTTTTCTCCCTTATAACAACCAAAACAACAGAAAAATAAAAGAAAAGTATAAATAGTAACCATCGCCAGATTGAGATTGTTTGCAAGGTCTTTTGAAGCCCGTTGCCGGACTTCGTTGCCGACACCCTCTGTCTGGCTATTTTCATGCATGGAGGATAACTGCCTATGGCGAATAATAAGATGAATATTGAAGGAAAAAATTACTCGGATATTCCGGTGTGGCGTAGATATACGCTTACCATTGAGGAAGCAGCCAGATATTATCATATCGGCGAAGGAAAATTGAGAACGCTTATTGACACACATCCCAATGAGGATTTTTATGTGATGAACGGCAATCGTGCCCTCATTAAGCGTGAGAAATTTGAGAGGTATCTGGATCAGGCTACTGCTGTGTAAACAGAGCTGACAGATTTACCGATTTCACATGATATAACTATGCGGAGAGCTGGATTTGTGCTATGATAAGAGCGCAAGTCTGGCTCTCTTTTTTGAAAGGAGAGTTCACGATGAGTGAGAAAAGACGAGATAACCGTAATCGGATTTTGCGAGAGGGCGAGTACCAGCGTAAAGATGGGAGGTATCGGTTCCGCTATATTGATGAGGACGGAAAAGAGAAAAATGTATATAGTTGGCGTTTGGACAAGAATGACCCAATGCCAAAAGGGAAGAAGCGGGAGCCTTCCCTGCGTGAGAAAGAAAAACAGATTGAAGCGGATTTGTTTGACTGTATCGTAACCAACGGTGGCAACTATACTGTTTTGGAACTGGTAGAAAAGTATGTTTCATTGAAAACAGGAGTTCGTCACAATACGGTTGCCGGATATAAAACGGTCATCAATATGCTGAAAAAAGAGAGTTTTGGGAATCTGCGAATTGATAAGGTGCGTTTGTCAGACGCAAAGGCATGGTTGATTAAGCTCCAACAAATTGATGGACGAGGATACAGTTCCATTCATTCGATCCGGGGAGTTCTCAGACCAGCATTTCAGATGGCAGTAGATGATGACCTGCTTCGCAAAAATCCATTTGAATTTGAGCTGGCATCCGTCATTGTTAATGATTCTGTTACCAGAGAAGCGATTACCCGAAAGCAGCAGAGAGATTTGCTGAAGTTTATTCAGGAGGATAAGCATTTCAGCAGATACTATGATGCAATCTATATTCTTTTTCACACAGGGCTTCGTATTTCAGAGTTCTGTGGGCTGACGATTTCGGAGATTGAGTTTGGAGAAATGCGTATTAAGGTAGACCATCAGTTACAGCGTACTGCACAGATGCAGTATGTAATTGAAGAACCAAAAACTGACAAAGGTATTCGCTATGTGCCGATGACGGAAGCTGTCGCAGCGTGTTTTCGCAGAATTATTGCCAACCGAAAGACACCAAAAGTTGAACCGATGGTGGAAGGATACGCTGGATTTTTATTTTTGGATAAAAACGATATGCCGATGGTTGCCCTTCACTGGGAGAAGTACATGGAGCATATCATTCAGAAATACAACAGGATTTACCGTATCCAGATGCCGAAAGTTACCCCTCATGTATGCAGGCACACCTTTTGCTCTAATATGGCAAAATCCGGGATGAATCCGAAAACCTTGCAGTATATCATGGGTCACGCAGACATCAGTGTAACCTTGAACACTTACACCCATGTGAATTTTGATGATGCAAAGGAAGAAGTATATCGGATAGCGAATAGTTAAAAAAGCCCGTTGGTAAGGACGCTTGCTTTACCAACGGATTTACCAAGATTGCAGGGAAAAACACAAGAAAATACGAGAAGATTTGAGAAGATACCTTGAAAAGAAAGGAAAACTCAAAAGTCGGAAAACCCTGAAATATCAAGCGTTTGAGAAGAAATACAAGATTTAAATGGAGATATAAAAAGATGATTAAAGTATTATTTGTTTGCCACGGCAACATCTGCCGTTCCACCCTAGCCCAAAGTGTCTTCACCCACAAAGTCGCATCCCAAGGGCTTTCCGCCCACTTCCTTATCGACAGCGCCGCTACAAGCACCGAAGAAATCGGCAATCCACCGCACCGGGGGACGGTGAATAAGCTGAGGAAGGTTGGAATTCCTCTGGTGCCGCACCGGGCGCGGCAGGTGACGTGGGCGGATTATGAGAAATTTGATTATATCATAGGTATGGACAGTGCCAATATCCGAAATTTAAACCGGATGCTGAAAGGCGATCCGGAGGGGAAAATATATAAATTCCTCACATTTGCAGGTTCAGACCGTGACATCGCAGATCCGTGGTATACGGGTGATTTTGACGCGACGTATGAAGATGTTCTGGAGGGCTGTGTGGGTTTTCTGGCATATCTGAAAGAACAGGGACAGATATAACCAAAAGTTTGATGAGTATCCATTTCAGGTTAAGATGGAAGGAACGGACTGTTTCTGCTGCAATTTATCAGTGTGCTGGAGGAACATCCGGGCGATTCGTGGATTAAAAAATATATTTTCCCGGGCGTAATGGTTCTAAGTCTCTGGGAAATGATTTCTTGTGGTTCAGCAGATGGATTTTATATCCTGGATATGGAAAATCTGCGTCTGCACCAGATTTTATTTACAAAAGGAATTAATAATGACTTGCCGATGACACGCTGGTATTAATAAGTGGAGTGCTTTTTTATTTCCAGCTGAATCCGTTCGCAGAGATCCCTGACCGTGACAAACTCGATAAAATCCGTTTCCGGAATATCGATCTCGAAGCAGTCTTCGATCTCTGTGATAAAGTATACGATCAAAAATGAATCCAGCCCCAGATCGTCGATCAGGCGGTCAGCCGGTGTCAGCGGGCGGGTGATTTCTACGTATTCTGATAGAATGTCTTTTATTTCAACCAGGATTTCTTCCTGCGTCAGTTCGTGTTTCATGAGAAGTTCCTCCTAATATATGTGATTCATGCAGCTATTTTTATTGTAAATTTAACATAGAATCTGTGTTTGAGAGATGATTCTATTTGTGTGTTTATTTTATCATGAAACTGCCCGCTTGAGTAGATATATCCCTTAAAATAGGAGGAGCCGACAGGAACGGACTCCTGTCGGCGTAGGTATGAAAAAGTATATTATGAAAGGTCTTTTGCCTTTACGCGTATTACTATATCGAAAAAATGTGATAAAAGTATGTTCGGAATGTGAAGAAATCATAAATTTCGGAAAATATTTTGGAAGTGGATGGGGGAATAAAAATGACACGCAGATATAAGTTTGTGCAACTTTATTCATAAAAATGAAAATATATGCGTGAAATTTCTGAAAAAGATAGAATGTAAAAAGGTAATATGATATAATGAGCGCAAGTGAGCCAGAGAGCTGCTTGTAGATTTATGGCGAACGGCGAATGGCGATCACGATAGCTGCGTCAGCAGCGGTAAGCATCGAAGATGCGAATCGTGATATAATATGAACACTTACAGAGAACTTGTCAAATCTAGCGTGAGTTATAGCTGAACATTTGATGAATCTGAGATAAAGGAGAAAAATAATCAAAATAAAGATTCAAAAAAACATATCTACAAAGAAGAAGGCAGAACATCAGGCGGATGCAAAAGCATTTGCCGGAACGGGTTCAGAAAGGACAGGGAACGATGCGGGCGTTTACATTTGAAAATGCGACAAAGATTTATTTTGGCGGAGGCTGTGTGAAAGAGCACCTGCTGGAGGCGGTGAAGCCGTATGGGGAAACGGTGATGCTGGCATATGGCGGCGGCTCGATCAAGACGAATGGCATTTATCAGGAAGTGATGGATGTCTTAAAGCTGGCTGGAAAACAGGTGATAGAATTTTCAGGCATCATGCCGAATCCGACCTACAGCAAGGTGATGGAAGGGAAAAAAGTCGTACAGGAAAATCAGGTAGATCTGATTCTGGCAGTGGGCGGCGGTTCGGTCATGGACTGCAGCAAGGCGATCTCAATGGCGGCTGCGACGGACAAGGACGTCTGGGAGGAATACTGGATCAAAAAGGGCGAGATTGATTTTGAGCCGGTTCCGGTGGGCGTGATTGTGACCGTGGTCGGCACTGGAAGCGAGGTCAATGGCGAGGGTGTAATCACCCATGAGGAACAGAAAATTAAGACGAGCCGGAATTATCCGCGCTGCAATCCGGTGTTTGCGATGATGGACCCGAAATATACCTACACGGTTTCTCCACTCCAGACGGCAGCGGGCGGTTTTGATATGCTCAGCCATGTGATGGAGACATATTTCAGTGCACCGGATGAGGATAATCTTTCGGATGCGATCTCGGAGGCGTTGATGCGGAGTATTATTGCGAACCTGCCGGTGGCGATCCGGGAACCGGAAAATTATGAGGCGCGCAGCAACCTGATGTGGGCGTCCACGATGGCGGAGATTGGCATTATCAAATTAGGAAAACAGTGTGATTTTGAGGCGCATATGATTGAACATCAGATGGGGGCTTACACGGACTGCAACCACGGCATGGGACTTGGCGTGCTCCATCCGGCGTATTATCGTCGAATTTGCCGGGACGGCATCAAGAAATTTGTGAAATTTGCCGTAAATGTCTGGGGAATGTCACCAGATGGCGGCGATGAGGAAGAACTGGCATTTGGCGGAATTGATGCATTGCAGGCGTTTATTCATGAGATTGGTTTGCCGGGGACGCTGCGGGAACTGGGGATCACAGATCAGAGCCTGCTGAAAACGATTGCTGATTCATGTATCCGTAATGACGGCGGGTATCGGCAGCTGACGCACGCGGAAATCTTGGATATTTTGGAAGAGTGCTATTAGTACAAAGGAGGAAAATCATGCCACACATTGCAATATCTATGTACCGGGACGGAGCCGGGAAGAGAAGGCAGCGCTGGCTGAGAAGGTCAGAACGCTGGTATCAGAAGAATTAAAGAAGGATCCGAAGGTTGTGACGGTATCGGTTCATGATGTACCGGCTGAGAAATGGCAGGAACATTTGGATGCGATTCCGGGCGAGGAGAGATTCTATTAGAAGTCTAAGTCGGGGTTGCAGAAAGAGGCAAAAGATCATCAGACGATGGATAACCAATGGATAATATAGCTCAAGCAGTGTCAAAAAAATAAACTGCAAAAGATATATAATAATGAATAAAAAAGAACGGACTGTTCATAAATAGACAAAAAAGCATAGGATGTAGAGAATAGATATTTGAACTGTGCAGGATTACAGAGTATCATCTGTAATCCGGGCAGAAAGAAGCACATTTACGCGCATTACTTAGTGGATTTTGTCTGTATGAACAGTCTTTTTTGCAGCATTTTATAATTGAGAAAACATTTCATTTACTCCTTTTAAATTCCCACAAATATTTCTTGACATTTCCCAGTTACATTCATATAATGAACATATGAACAATGATTCATATAAAGAAAAATATTTCAAAGAAATCTTGATAAAATCCTGCAGACTGCTTTCACGAAAGAAGCAGTGAAGCAGGGCAGAAACGCGTAGCATGAAGGGAGAAATTGGATGGCAATTCATGATGTAGAGTGCTGTGAGGAGTGTGCTGTTCACGATGAGGTTGTGCAGTCGGTCCGGGGAATGCTGCCGGATGACGATGATTTGTATGATCTGGCGGAGCTGTTTAAGGTATTTGGTGATTCGACGCGGATCCGGATTTTGTTTGTGCTGTTTGAGTCGGAGATGTGTGTCTGCGACATTGCACAGCTGCTTAATATGACGCAGTCGGCGATTTCGCATCAGCTTCGGATTCTCAAGCAGTCGCAGCTTGTCAAGAGCCGCCGGGACGGAAAGTCGGTGTTCTATTCGCTGGCAGACGACCATGTTTACCGGATTATCAACCAGGGCTTTGAGCATATTAAAGAATAGCACGTTCCTTGAATGATGATAATGGATTGAATGAATGTGAAAGCGGTGCTATCTGTAAAGAAAAAATTGCAGGTCTCGGAAAGCAAACATTAAAAATTTATAACTCAATAAAAAGAGGAGGATTATCATGAAGAAGAAATTTAAATTAACTGATCTGGATTGTGCAAACTGTGCAGCAAAGATGGAGGATGCGATCAAGAAGCTGGATGGAGTCAATGATGCGAGTGTCAGTTTTATGATGCAGAAAATGACGATCGATGCGGATGACGCACGTTTCGACGAGATCATGAAAGAGGTTGTAGAAGTGTGCAAGAAGGTGGAACCGGACTGCATTATTAATATGTAAAATTGGAAAAGGAATAATCGGATCAAAAGCTGCTTTTTAAAAGAATAAAATCAGATTGTGTAATGCACAGAAGGGCAAAGTAAAAAGATATAGGCAAATGAGCTGTGCCGGCACATTTTCCTATATCTTTTTTTTCAGGGAACGTGTTTCCAGAATGAAGGGAGGCTTTATGAATCAGAAGCAGAAAACGATGCTGAAGCGGATCGTCGCGGCGGCAATCGTATATATCGCGGCGGCAGCAGCGAAAAAAATGAATGTATTTGCCGGAATGCCGCAGCCGTGGACAGAGTTAGTCGTATTTTTAATTCCGTATCTGATTATTGGATGGGATATTGTATACAAGGCGTTCCGGGGGATTAAAAATGGTCAGGTGTTTGATGAGAATTTCCTCATGACAGTAGCGACGTTCGGGGCGTTCGGTGTGGGCGAGTTTTCTGAGGCGGTTGCGGTTATGCTGTTCTATCAGGTTGGCGAGCTGTTTCAGAGTTATGCGGTCAACCGTTCGCGCCAGTCGATCAGCGATCTCATGAATATCTGCCCGGAATATGCCAATATTGAAAAAGATGGACAGATAGAGCAGGTCGATCCGGATGATGTGGAAGTGGATGACATCATCGTGGTACAGCCGGGAGAGCGGATTCCGCTGGATGGCGTGGTGGTAGAGGGTGAATCGATGATCGATACCTCGGCGCTGACTGGTGAATCGGTACCGCGCCGTGCGGCAGCCGGGGATGAAATCATCAGCGGATGTGTCAATGGCAGCGGGCTTCTGCGGGTGCGCGTGACGAAAGAATTTGATGATTCGACGGTGGCGCGGATTCTGGAGCTGGTGGAGAATGCCAGCAGCAAGAAGGCGAAGGTGGAGAACTTTATCACCCGGTTTGCCAGATATTATACGCCGGTGGTCGTGATCGCGGCGGTTGCTTTGGCATTTGTGCCGCCGATTGTGCTGGGCGGAGAATTTGGCGAGTGGATTCAGAGAGCTTGTATTTTCCTGGTAATTTCCTGCCCGTGTGCGCTGGTGATTTCGGTTCCGCTTAGCTTCTTTGGCGGCATTGGTGCTGCATCCCGCATCGGTGTGTTAGTCAAGGGAAGCAATTATCTGGAGGCAGTTTCGGAGCTGGATACGGTTGTATTTGATAAGACAGGCACCCTGACGAAGGGCGAGTTTAAAGTGACGGAGCTGCATCCGGCGGGAATCAGTGAGGATGAGCTTCTGGAGCTGGCGGCGTATGCCGAGAATTATTCGACGCATCCGATCGCGGAATCGATACGGGAGGCGTATCGTGAGAGAAAAGGCAGTTTGGCAGAAGCAGAAACTCAAAAGGCGAATGCGGGAACAGCAGAAATCGTTCTGGATACTGACAATGACACAATAAAAGAGGTGCAGTCCAAAGAGGGTGTGCAGGGAGTGGTACGCAAACCCCTGATCGACTTAACCCGCATCGGTGAAACCAACGAGATTTCCGGTCATGGTATCGAGACAACGATCGACGGTCACATAGTTCTGGCGGGTAATGGACGCCTGATGAAGAGTAAAAATATACCGTATCAGGAATGCGACGGCATCGGCACTGTGATTTATCTGGCAAAGGACGGAAAATTTGCCGGAAGTATCCTGATTGCCGATACGATCAAGCCGGAGACGGAGGATGCGATCCGTGGACTGAAGGCGGCTGGAATCCGCCGTACTGTTATGCTGACGGGCGACCGGAAAGCGGTCGGAGAGGCGGTGGCTGCGAAGGTTGGCATCGATCAGGCGTACACGGAGCTGCTTCCGGCGGATAAGGTGCAGAAGGTCGAGGAGATGCTGGCGGAGATGACCGGAAAGCGGAAGCTGGCATTTGTCGGCGACGGCATCAACGATGCACCGGTTCTCTCCCGCGCAGATGTCGGTATTGCAATGGGAAGCATGGGAAGTGACGCGGCGATCGAGGCGGCGGACATTGTCCTGATGGATGATAACCCGGCGAAGATTGCAGGTGTGGTTAAAATCGGACGCAAGACAATGGCAATCGCGCACCAGAATATCGTGTTTGCCCTGGCGGTTAAGGCGGTTGTGCTTCTGATGGGCGCGGCTGGAGTGGCTAATATGTGGGAAGCCGTGTTTGCGGACGTCGGTGTTTCCGTCATTGCAATTTTAAATGCGATGAGGGCATTAAGAACTAAATAATCGGTAATATCAAAAAGCTATGGCGGAAGGAATACTTGATGGTTCCGGAAACTGTAGCTTTTTAAACTTGCGGCTCTAAGGGATTTATATATAAAACCAATATTTGCAAGTGGTAAAAGAATAGGAATAAGAAAGAAATCAAGGCTTGGAAAAGATAAAATGCTGGGAATCATACAGGATTTCCAAAATAGTTGTAATAATCCTTAATAAAATAGTAATTGAATCTGACGGAAGAATGAAGTATGATCAAATACCATAGGATATTAGACGGAAAGGAAGGAACAGGATGAAAAAATGGATGAAAACGGCGCTTGTCCTGGCTGCAGCGGTCTGCCTGAGTGTGGCGGCTGCGTTCACAGCACTGGCGGCGCAGACGTTTCAGATAACCGCTTCGATCGGCTCCTGTCTGATTGGTTCGGGGCAGAATACAGTGGATATTTCACTTTCAAGCAACGGTGATACAACGGGGACGGACGGAAAGATTTATCTGTTTGAATTGCGGCCGTATGAGTCGGAGATTGGAAGCCGGACTGATTATGTCAGCAGCGTAGGCGCAGGGGAAACGAGGACCGTCTCGATTCCTTTAAACAAGGGAACTGCCCAGGACCGCCTTTACAGCCGGTTTGTTCCGGCAGTGTTTGACGGAACTACATTTACGGCAGTTGGCGTGGCACATTATATCACAAATCCGGAGGTGGTTGCATCCAATCAGGATGCGTTTAAGACGCCGCTGACGAAAAAGGGCTTGAATATCCAGTTAAATATGCTCAACGATGCATTTACACTGGGTGTCAAACATGTGGCGGTCAATATCGCATTTTCCCAGTTTTTAGGAAGTGGCATTGATTATGAGTACGATGGAAAAACGTATCATTTTAATAAGTCGGTGGTTGAAAATTATGACAAGGTGATCAGTACATATGTCGGAAAAGATATATCCGTGACGGCGATCGTTTTAAATGACTGGAATGACGCGCACCCGGAACTGGTTCATGCGGGAACTGCGAAATCTTCGAGCGCCAATTATTATATGTTTAACACGAAGACACAGGAAGGATTTGAGACAACGCGTGCGATCTTCGCGTTTTTGGCGGATCGTTACAGCGGCAAGAATCATAATTCAAATTATGCGAAGATTTCCAACTGGATTCTGGGCAATGAGATCAACAACCAGATTTGGAACTACATGGGACCGGCAGATTTGAATACATATGTATCCACGTATCAGCAGGCATTCCGCACGTTCTACACGGCGATCAAGAGCACAAGCGCGAATGACCGGGTTTATTTTTCACTTGATTTCTGGTGGGGAGCTCCGTATGAGAACCTGAACGATCAGGTGCATTATACGGGCAAAGGCATTGTTGATACGTTTAACGCTTGGCAGTAACGGAAGGCCAGATGGACTGGGGCATTGCCTACCATCCGTATCCGTACCCGATGACGGAACCGGAATTCTGGGATGATCCGGCAACGGGGCTGGTAACCGAGAGTGCAGATTCACCGGTTGTCAACTTTGCAAACCTGCATGTACTGACCGATTATCTGAATCAGGATTCGATGAAGACAGCATCTGGCGAGGTGCGCCATGTCATTCTGACGGAGGAAGGATTTACTGCACAGAGTCTGACGCGCGGCGATGTGTCGGATATCCAGGCGGCAGCATTTGCATATTCTTACTATATCGTGGACAGTAACCCGTATATCGACGCGTACATTCTGAGTCGTCAGGTCGATGCGCCGTCAGAGGTAAGGGCAGGCTTAAGCTTCGGTCTGTGGTCCTGTGATATGAATCAGGGCAATGAGATTGTAGCGGTAAAGGATCGAAAGCTCTGGAGAGTTTTCCACGACATTGATCAGAAGAGATACACGCTGGAAACTTCGAATTTTGCAAAATCAATCATCGGAATTAATAAGTGGTCGGATGTGATTCCGAACTTCCGGTGGAAGTCTCTGGAACAGTAGCGGATGGTAGACAGAGACTTGTAGAACAAAAACTATAAGAAAAAAGTATAAATAAAAAAGTGCCTTTCTTCTCGAAGAAAATTTCTTGAGAGGAAAAGCACTTTTTTTAGAAAATAAACGTATCTGGTGTATCGGAGAACCGGGAGTTTCAGATACCATAGATGGTTTGCTGGATTTTGTCTCCGAATTCTGCCGATTTTATCAGATCTTGAGTCCTTATCAGATCTTATTGCTCTGTCTCCAGATATGCATCTTCTCAGCTTCCTTAATCAGCTGATCGCGGAACTGCGGATGTGCAACGGAGATGATAGCCTCGCATTTCTGCCAGGTTGCAAGACCCTTTAAGTTTACTTTACCGTACTCAGTTACCAGGTAGTGCAGGTTTGCACGTGTATCGGTTACGATGGAACCCTGATTTAAAGTCGGGAGAATACGGGACTGCAGCTCGCCAGCCTTGTTCTTGAAGGTGGAGGAGCAGCAGATGAAGCTCTTTCCGCCCTTGGACAGGTAAGCGCCCAGAACGAAGTCAAGCTGTCCGCCTGCACCGCTGATGTGCTTGATTCCTGCGGACTCTGCATTTACCTGACCGAAGAGGTCGAGGTCAACCGCGTTGTTGATGGACATGAAGTTGTCCAGGGCTGCGATGGTGCGGACGTCGTTGGTGTAATCAACCGGAGCACTCATGCAGGCCGGGTTGTTGTTTAAGTAGTCATACAGTTTCTTGGTACCAGCGCCGAATGCGTATACCTGACGGCCTTTGTCCAGTGCTTTGTGAGCGCCTGTGATCTTGCCGGCTGCGGCAATATCAACGAATGCGTCAACGTACATCTCGGTGTGAACACCCAGATCCTTTAAGTCAGATTTCGCAATCAGGGAACCAACTGCGTTCGGCATACCGCCGATACCTAACTGTAAGCAGGCACCATCCGGGATCTCGTCTACGATCAGTTTTGCAACTGCTTCATCGACATCAGTCGCTGCTGCGCCGCCTCCCATCTCTGCGATGGTCGGGTTGCTGCCCTCTACGATCATGTCTACGTTGGAGATATGAACGCCGTTCTCAAATCCGCCGAGGCAGACCGGCATATTTTCATTGACCTCTACGATGACAACCTTGGAAGTCTCGCAGCAGGCTGCCATATGGGAAGCATTTGGTCCGAAGTTGAAATAACCGTGCTCGTCCATCGGAGCGACCTGGAATACAGCTACATCCGGTTTGGTTGCGGACTCACGATAGTATCTCGGAAGCTCGGAATAACGGATCGGAGCATAGAAGCTGAATCCCTGTGCGATTGCCTTTCTCTCGATACCGCTCATGTGCCAGGAGTTCCAGGTCATATGAGCTGCCGGGTTTTCGATCTTGAAGATCTCCGGTACCCACATCAGGATACCGCCGCGGAAGTTTACATTCTCCAGTTCCGGAAGACGTTTTGCGATAGCAGCATCGACTGCTACCGGAGTGCCGGTGGTCCAGCCATAGTCAACCCAGTCGCCAGATTTAACGACGGAAGCAGCTTTTTCAGCGGAAACCAGCTTTTCTGCATACAGTTTCTTGTAATCCATACTTATTCACCTTGTCCTTTTTAATAATATGAAGAAGTCCGTACAAATGCGTGATTCGGACATCCCCCGTTGTTTATCAGTGTATCATCTCCACTACCCCTTGTCAACGAAAGAGGCGGAGGACAAAATAGGGGAAAATGACGACATATTCATATTTATGAATTACAGATATAAGTGTATGTAAATAGAAGAAGAATGACTTTGTCTATTAATTCACAAACAAAATACCACGTTGGTTATAATGCCAGAGAAGACCACTTTTATTGAGAAAACGGAAGAAAAAAATTGTGCATTCCGCCTAAAGGCGATCAGAACGATGTAGAAATAAGTGGATTGTACGCGGAAAAATGAGAATCTTAAATCTTTATAAATCCATTGATAATTATTTGACAGGAGCCGCGTGGGGTGTTAAGATACAAATACACTATCATATTTATCACTATTTTACTATTTACTGCAGTTGTGTTATTTACGTGGTGGATCATTTTCAAGGAGGATTTTTTCAATGTCTAAGAAAGTCGTAATTGCAAGTGCATGCCGTACCGCAGTAGGTTCTATGGGTGGCCAGCTCAGTACTGTTCCAGCAGCTGAGATGGGTGCCGTAGTTATCAAGGAGGCTCTGAAGAGAGCAGGCGTTGCTCCGGAGCAGGTTGATCACGTATACATGGGATGTGTTATCCAGGCTGGCCTTGGTCAGAACGTAGCACGTCAGATGTCTCTGAAAGCTGGTCTTCCGGTAGAAGTTCCGGCAGTTACCCTGAACGTGGTTTGCGGTTCTGGTCTGAATGCTGTAAACGCAGCAGCAGATATGATCCTTGCAGGCGATGCTGACATCGTAGTAGCTGGTGGTGCAGAGAACATGTCCGCAGCTCCGTATGCTCTGATGAAGGCTCGTTACGGATACCGTATGAACAATGCGACCATGATCGACACCATGGTAAATGACGCTCTGTGGGATGCATTCAACGATTACCACATGGGTATCACCGCTGAGAACATCTGCGATCAGTGGGGTATCACAAGAGAAGAACTCGATGAGTTTGCAGCAGCTAGCCAGCAGAAGGCTTGCGCAGCTATCGAGGCTGGACGTTTCAAAGACGAGATCGTTCCGATCGAAGTTAAGAAGAAAAAAGAGACTGTTATCGTAGATACCGATGAGGGTCCGCGTCCGGGTTCCACTGTAGAGATTCTTGGCAAGCTTCGTCCGGCATTCAAGAAAGACGGACGTGTAACAGCTGGTAACGCTTCCTCCATCAACGATGGTGCAGCAGCTGTAGTTGTTATGAGCGAAGAGAAAGCAAAAGAACTGGGTATCAAACCGATGGCTACATGGGTAGCAGGCGCTCTGGGCGGTGTAGATCCGAGCATCATGGGTATTGGACCGGTTGCAGCTACCAAGAAAGTTCTGAAGAAGACAGGCTGGAAGGTAGAAGACTTCGACCTGATCGAGGCAAACGAGGCATTCGCAGCTCAGTCTATCGCTGTAGCTCGTGACCTTGGCTTCAACAAAGACATCCTGAACGTAAACGGCGGTGCAATCGCTATCGGACATCCGGTAGGAGCATCTGGCTGCCGTATCCTGACAACTCTGTTATACGAGATGCAGAAACGTGACGCTAAGAAGGGTCTGGCTACTCTGTGTATCGGTGGCGGCATGGGCTGCGCAACGATCGTTGAGAGAGACTAATTTCTGACGCAGAACCGGAGTCGTCGGGGCTTATCCCCGGCGCTCCGGCTGTTTCTGGTTTTACGTATTTCAATTCAAGAGCTTTTTAGGAGGAACTGGAAGTGGGATTTGTAGACTATGAGGTAGACGGACACGTCGCAGTCATAACTATTAATCGTCCGAAGGCACTGAACGCGTTAAACGAGGATGTGCTGAAGGATATTGAAGCTGCATTTGATGCAGTAGACCTTTCCGAAATTCGTGCAATTATCCTGACCGGCGCAGGAGAGAAATCTTTCGTAGCCGGTGCTGACATCGCTGCTATGAGCGTGATGACCAAGGAGCAGGGCGAGCACTTCGGTAAATTCGGCAACGATATTTTCCGCAAGATCGAAACTTTCCCGGTTCCGGTTATCGCGGCAGTAAACGGTTTCGCACTCGGCGGCGGCAATGAGCTTGCCATGAGCTGTGATATCCGTATCTGCTCGGACAATGCATTATTCGGACAGCCTGAAGTAGGTCTTGGTATCACACCAGGCTTCGGCGGTACACAGAGACTCGCACGTCTCATCGGACCGGGCAAGGCAAAAGAGATGGTATTTGCGTCCCGCAACATCAAAGCGGATGAGGCATACCGTGTCGGACTTGTAAATGCTGTTTATACACAGGAAGAGCTGATGCCGGCTGCGAAGAAGCTGGCAGGCGCTATCGCAAAGATGGCTCCGATCGCTGTCAGAAACAGCAAGAAGGCGATGAACGACGGACTTCAGACTGATATGGATCAGGCTATCGTGATCGAGGAAAAACTGTTTGGCGGATGCTTCGAGACAGAAGATCAGAAGAACGGTATGCAAGCATTCCTTGAGAAACGGAAAGTGGAGCAGTTTAACAATAGATAGTTAGTTAAATTATAGTTGTATAATTTCAGGAGGATTTGTCATGAAAGTTGGTATTATTGGTGCAGGAACCATGGGTTCCGGAATTGCTCAGGCATTTGCCCAGGTAGATGGATATGAAGTATGCCTGTGTGATATTAACGAAGAGTTTGCTTCCAACGGCAAACTGAAAATTTCCAAGAACTTTGAGAAGAGAGTAGCAAAAGGAAAGATGGCAAAAGAGGATGCAGACAAGATCCTTGCCAGAATCCATACCGGCGTTAAGACTATCTGCAGCGACTGCGATCTCGTAGTTGAGGCAGCAATCGAGAACATGGAGATCAAAAAACAGACCTTCAAAGAGCTGGGCGCTATCTGCAAGGCAGACTGCATATTCGCTACCAACACCTCTTCTCTGTCCATTACTGAGATCGGTGCAGGTCTTGACCGCCCGGTTATCGGTATGCACTTCTTCAACCCGGCTCCGGTTATGAAGCTGGTTGAGGTTATCGCAGGCTTAAACACTCCGGTAGAGATTGTTGACAAAGTTAAGAAGATCTCTGAAGAGATCGGCAAGATCCCGGTACAGGTAGAAGAGGGCGCTGGTTTCGTAGTAAACCGTATCCTCATCCCGATGATCAACGAAGCTATCGGTATCTACGCTGAGGGCGAGGCTTCTGTAGAGGGTATCGATACCGCTATGAAGCTGGGTGCTAACCATCCGATGGGACCGCTTGAACTGGGCGACCTGGTAGGTCTGGACGTTGTTCTGGCTATCATGGAAGTACTTCAGTCTGAGACTGGTGACCCGAAGTACCGTCCGCAGCCGCTTCTTAGAAAGATGGTTCGCGGCGGCAAGCTTGGCCGTAAGTCTGGCGAAGGCTTCTACAAGTACAACTAATATGTACATAAGTCTGGCTTCTTGACCAGATGAAAACATAATAGAGTACCAGATTTTTAAGAACCGCAACGGGGCGGCGCTTAAAGCCGCCTCTTAAGCGTATATAAGAAAATGATGGAGGAATAGACACATGGATTTTACATTAAGTAAAGAGCATGAAATGGCGAGAAAGTTATTCCATGACTTCGCCGAGAACGAAGTAAAACCTTTGGCACAGGAAGTTGACGAGACAGAGCACTTCCCGGAGGAAACCGTTAAAAAGATGCAGAAGCTTGGCTTCATGGGCATCCCGGTTCCGAAGGAGTATGGCGGACAGGGCTGTGATCCGTTAACATACGCTATGTGCGTTGAGGAGCTTTCCAAAGTTTGTGGTACTACCGGCGTTATCGTATCTGCACACACATCTCTGTGCTGCGATCCGATCCAGACTTTCGGTACTGAAGAGCAGAAACAGAAATACCTGGTTCCGCTTGCTAAGGGCGAGAAGCTTGGTGCTTTCGGTCTTACTGAGCCGGGTGCTGGTACAGATGCTCAGGGTCAGCAGACCAAGGCTGTATTAGACGGCGACGAGTGGGTATTAAACGGCTCCAAAGTTTTCATTACCAATGGTAAAGAGGCTGACATTTACGTTATCATCGCTGTAACAGGCGTTGTTGAAGTAAAGGGCAGAAAGAAAAAAGAGATCTCTGCATTTATCGTAGAGAAAGGAACTCCGGGCTTCACCTTCGGTACCAAAGAGAAGAAGATGGGTATCCGTGGATCTGCTACATACGAGCTGATCTTCACAGATTGCCGTATCCCGAAAGAGAACCTGCTTGGCCAGAAGGGCAAAGGTTTCCACATCGCTATGCATACCCTGGATGGCGGACGTATCGGTATCGCTTCCCAGGCACTTGGTCTTGCAGAGGGCGCTCTTGAGAGAACTGTTGATTATGTAAAAGAGAGAAAACAGTTTGGTCGTGCTATCGGTCAGTTCCAGAACACTCAGTTCCAGCTGGCAGATATGGCTACCAAAGTTAAAGCAGCTCAGCTCCTTGTTTACAGAGCAGCCGTTGCTAAGAAGACACAGAAAACCTATTCTGTAGAAGCAGCTATGGCTAAACTGTATGCAGCAGAGGTTGCTATGGAAGTTACAACCAAGGCTGTACAGCTTCACGGTGGTTACGGCTACACGAGAGAGTACGACGTAGAGCGTATGATGCGTGATGCTAAGATCACTGAGATCTACGAGGGTACATCTGAGGTTCAGAGAATGGTTATCTCCGCTGATCTGTTAAAATAATTCAGTCTGCAGAGAAATCAGAACAATCTCAGTCCTAGAGAAAAAAGAAAAAAATAAGGAGTGAAAATACCGTGAAAATTGTAGTTTGTGTAAAACAGGTTCCGGATACCAAAGGCGGAGTTAAATTTAACCCGGATGGTACTCTTGACAGAAGCGCAATGCTGGCAATCATGAACCCAGATGATAAAGCAGGTCTGGAGGCAGCGCTTCGCTTAAAAGATCAGTATGGTGCAGAAGTTACCGTAGTTACTATGGGTCTTCCGAAGGCTGAAGAGGTTCTTCGCGAGGCTATGGCTATGGGCGCAGACAATGGTGTTCTTGTAACTGACCGTGTACTTGGTGGTGCAGATACCTGGGCTACTTCCCAGACAATCGCAGGCGCACTTCGCAACCTGGATTATGACTTAATCATTACTGGCCGTCAGGCTATCGATGGCGATACCGCTCAGGTAGGTCCGCAGATCTCCGAGCACCTTGGCCTTCCGGTAATCAGCTACGCTCAGAAGATTCGTGAAGTAAACGAAGCTGAGAAATACATCGTAGTTGAGCGTCAGTATGATGATAGATATCATGTAGTAAAAGCACAGCTTCCGTGTCTTTTAACCGCTCTTGCAGAGTTAAACGAGCCGCGTTATATGACTCCGGGCGGAATCTTTGATGCATATGCAAAAGAGATCACCGTTTGGGGCAGAAAAGATCTGAAAGAGGTTGAGGATTCCAACCTTGGTCTGAAGGGATCACCGACACAGATCGCAAAAGCTTCCGATAAGGTAAGAAAGGGTGCTGGCGAGAAAGTAGAACTTGATCCGGCAGCTTCCGCAGATTATATCGTTGGCAAACTGGCAGAGAAACACATTATCTAATTATTTTATAGAAAAGAGTGGTGAATAAGATGAACAACTTAGAAGCATATAAGGGCGTATTTGTCTTTGCACAGCAGGTGGATAATGTTATCAGCAATATCGCTTTTGAGCTGATTGGCAAAGGTAAAGAATTAGCAAAAGATTTAGGAGTAGAGGTAACCGCTGTTTTAGTTGGTTCTGACGTTAAGGGTCTTGCAGATCAGTTAGCAGAGTACGGTGCAGACAAGGTTATCGTTGTAGACGATCCGGAGTTAAAAGAGTACCGTACAGAGCCGTACACACATGCAATCGCATCTGTTATTGAAGAGTTCAAACCGGAAATCTTCCTGATCGGTGCTACTGCAATCGGTCGTGACCTTGGTCCGCGTGTTTGCGCTAGAATCCATACAGGTCTGACTGCAGACTGTACAAAACTTGATATCGGTGATTTCCCGATGAATCCGGTTCCGGGTAGAGAGACAAAGCACAATCAGCTGCTTATGACTCGTCCGGCATTCGGCGGCAACACCATCGCTACCATCGCTTGCCCGGATTTCCGTCCGCAGATGGCAACCGTTCGTCCGGGTGTTATGCAGAAGGCTCCGAAGGAAGCTGGCAAAAAAGCTGTTGTTACTGAGTTCAATCCGGGATTCACAAAGAACAACAAATATGTTGATATTCTGGAAGTTGTTAAGGCTGTATCCAACACCGTTGATATCATGGATGCTAAGATCCTTGTATCCGGCGGTCGTGGCGTAGGAAGCCCGGAGAACTTCAAGATTCTGGATGATCTGGCAGAGGCTATCGGCGGTACCGTAAGCTGCTCTCGTGCAGTTGTAGATGCTGGCTGGAAGCCGAAGGATCTTCAGGTAGGTCAGACAGGTAAGACTGTTCGCCCGAACGTATACTTTGCAATCGGTATCTCCGGTGCTATCCAGCATCTGGCAGGTATGGAAGAGTCTGACATCATCGTTGCTATCAACAAAGATGAGTCTGCTCCGATCTTCGATGTTGCTGACTACGGCGTAGTAGGTGACTTAAACAAGATCGTTCCGATGCTGACTGAGAAGATTAAAGAAGCAAAAGCAGCAGCTAAGAACAACTAATTAAAATTAGGAAGAGAAATCTTCTTAGCATATAGCAGTAGAGTTTTGTATGTTTTTCTCTGATAAATATATGAGACAGCGCCGGCTGGACGGATTTACTCCACCCAGTACTCCGCAGTCCCGTGCCAGCGAGTAAAGAGAACCCTGTTTCCGAGGTGATGAACCTGGGAGGCAGGGTTTTTTTGTGTAATAGGAAATTGCGTCCTATGAAACAAAAAACGCTCCGCGAGGATGCGCACTCGCGCGAAGCATAAATATGTCGCAAGCGACCGCGCTCGGCGCGAGAATGTGCCAAGGCACATTCTTTTTCATGTAATAGAAAATTCCTTGGAATTCCTTATTACACAAAAGTCACATTCTTTATTCTGGTCAAAAACACTTGACAGATTAAGGGGGATTACCCGTATAATAGAGTGTCTGGAATATAGATATGATTTATCTGCTATATAAGAAAATACAGGTTACTGTTCACGGGTAGGCACTTTTGGAACCGAAAGTGCCGTAAGAAAACGTGGTGGCGGCAGGAATTTGCCGTATTTAAATGCGAAGCCACGGCAAATTCCGTTACTGGGCACGTATGTGTGAACAGCAACAAATACAGGATGGTATGGTTTATGTTATTTAGTTCCCTTGTGTTCCTATGGTATTTTTTGCCAGCGGTATTTTTGCTTTATTTTATAACGAAAAATCTGCATATCCGCAATGGCGTCCTTCTGGCTGCCAGTCTCTTTTTTTATGCGTGGGGCGAGCCGAAGTATGTGATTCTGATGCTTGTTTCGATCGGGCTGAATTATTTCTTTGGATTGTGGATTGGGAGGATGCAGAGTAAACACAGAATGCGCCTTGCTGTTACAACTTGCGTGTTTTTAAACCTCCTTCTTCTGGGCTATTTCAAATATTTTAACTTCGCAGTCGAGATTGCAAATTCTCTGTTAAGCCGCTTTGCGGGCGGCGCACATACACTTTCTTTCCGCGAGATTGCTCTTCCGGTCGGAATATCCTTCTACACGTTTCAGGCGCTTTCCTACGTGGTGGATGTGTACCGGGGGACGATTCAGGCGCAAAAAAATATCTTTCATCTGGCGCTTTATATTTCTTTCTTTCCGCAGCTCATCGCGGGACCGATCGTCAAGTATCACGATGTCTGCGAACAGATTGGGAACCGGCAGTGTACGGCGGAGGGGATGGCGTATGGAATCAAGCGCTTTTCCTACGGACTGGCGAAAAAAATGTTGTTTGCTAATACCTTTGCGGCGACGGTAGACTGGATGATGGAGAAACCGCTGGCACAGCTGGGAACGGTCAATGCGTGGATGTTGGCGGTTTTGTACACACTTCAGATTTATTTTGATTTTTCGGGATATTCGGATATGGCGATCGGATTGGGAAAAATGTTTGGATTTGATTTTATGGAGAACTTCAATTATCCGTATATCTCTACCTCGATCCGCGAGTTCTGGAGACGCTGGCATATTTCACTCTCGACCTGGTTTAGGGAATATCTTTATATCCCGCTGGGCGGCAACCGGAAAGGGCAGGTGCGGACGTATATTAATCTGCTGATTGTCTTTTTTGCGACCGGGCTCTGGCATGGCGCTGGGGCAACCTTTATCATCTGGGGATTGTACCATGGGCTGTTTCTGGTGGTGGAACGCATGGGACTTGGGAAGCTATTGGAGAAGAACTGCTTCCGGGGACTGAATCACATCTATACGGCGTTGGTTGTAGTGGTTGGCTGGGTGTTCTTCCGCGCCGATACGCTGGCGGATGCGAAAGTGATCCTGCATCAGATGTTTACCTGGGAGAACGGCATCTATCCGGCGTCGCTGTTCGTGAATCGGAAGGTGATTTTTCTTGCGGTGCTGGGCGTGCTGCTTTCGGGCATCGTGCAGAGTATATGCCCGAAGCTGCGGGAGCATTTGTATGAGAAAGAAGTGACAAAGACAGTGGATATTGTGATTATGGCTGTGCTGCTGTTTTTGTGTACCATGTATCTCGTCAGCAGCACGTATAATCCGTTTATTTATTTCAGGTTTTAGATCCAGCCGCCGTCCAGTTGAATTATCTGTCCCGTTAAATAGGAGTTCTCGCTCCCCAGCTGGTATGCCAGTTTTCCGACTTCCTCGGCACGCCCCATACGTCCGGCTGGAATTTCTTCCAGCAGGGCATTCCGTTCTTCTTCATCGAGAAACTGGTTCATTTCGGTGTCAATAGCGCCGCAGGCGATCGCGTTGACCTGGATGCTGCTCGGCGCAAGTTCCTTCGCGAGGGCGCGCGTCATGGCGTTGATGCCGCCTTTGGTGGCAGAATAGGCGACTTCGCAGGAAGCGCCGCAGACGCCCCAGACGGAGGAAATATTGAGAATGCGTCCCGATTTGCGTGACACCATCATCGGAACAGCGAGGCGGCAGCAGTTGAAGACGGAGGTCAGGTTGGTATTGAGAATGTGGTTCCACTCGTCCGGCGTCATATCCTGGAACAGACCGATGTAGGAAATCCCTGCATTGTTGACGAGGACATCCAGGAAACCGAAGCGCTCCCGGATCGCGTCAAACAGGCGGGAACAGCTCTCAAAATCGCCCGCATCGCCCATCCAGGCAAGGCAGGAAACGCCCAGCGCTTCGATTTCGCGCTGGGTCTTTTTTAATTCTTCTTCCCGCCTCAGGCAGGTAATCACGACATCCCAGCCATTCCTGGCGTAGGTTAATGCAATCGCTTTCCCGATTCCGCGGGAAGCGCCGGTTACGAGGATAGTTTTATGATTCATGGCAGTAAACTCCTTATATGCGAATGTTTTTAAGAATTGCGGGAGCACGCAGTGCAGAGCAATTCGGTATTAGAGGGGTCAAAAGCTTTTGACCCCAACATCATATTTGATTGAATTATAGCATGTATTTAAAATTCATGAAATAGTTTCATTTTTCTGCCTGTCATAAAATCGTAAGAAATTTTCATCCATTTTTTGCTCTTCTGCGTGTTTTACAGCATTGTATGAAAGTGCCAAAATGTGTTATACTAAAACCAAATGGATCTGACACAGCGATAGAGCGGATCAATTACCGAACAGATTCGGAAGAAAGGAACTGTATACCATGTATGATATAATAATCATTGGTTCCGGACCAGCTGGCTTGAGTGCGGCGATTTATGCACAGCGGGCATGTCTGGACACGATTGTGATAGAGAAGAATGGAATCAGCGGCGGACAGGTGCTGAATACCTGGGAGGTGGACAATTATCCGGGATTTCCGGGTGTGACCGGCTTTGAGCTTTCCAGACAGTTCCGGGAGCATGCAAACAAGCTGGGAGCAAGAGTTGTACAGGATGAGGTCGTGCAGGTCGAGCTTTCAGGAAATGTGAAGAAAGTAGTCTGCGAGGAAGAGACGTATGAGGCACGCTGTGTGATTCTGGCATCCGGAGCACATCACAGGACGTTGGAGGTGCCGGGAGAAGAGGAACTTCGCGGGGCAGGCGTTTCATACTGCGCGACCTGCGACGGGGCATTTTTCCGGGGAAGGACGGTTGCCGTTGTGGGCGGCGGCGACGCGGCGCTGGAAGATGCAATTTTTCTTGCACGGATGTGTGAAAAAGTATATATCGTCCACCGCAGAGACAAGCTTCGCGGGGCAAAACGGCTGCAGGAGCGCTTACAGGCGCTTGAAAATATTGAATTTGTCTGGAACAGCGAGACGGTTGCGATTGAAGGGAACGCTCAGGTGGAGGCGTTGCGGCTGAGACAGACCAAAACCGGAGAAGAGAGGCGGCTGGACGTGGATGGTGTCTTTATTGCGGTCGGAATCGCACCGGAGAGTGAGCTGTATGCGGGTCAGTTAGAGCTTGATGAGCAGGGCTACATCCGGGCGGATGAGAGCGGTCAGACGAGCGTTCCGGGCGTATTTGCAGCCGGAGATGTCCGGACCAAGGCGTTGCGCCAGATTTTGACAGCGGCATCGGACGGTGCAAACTGCGTGGCATCTGCAGAGCGATATCTTCAGGCATAACTCATTTTTAACATAGAAGAAAACAGAGTAACTGTTTAGTAGGTCTGCGCATTTACTGCGCTGACCGTACGAAAACATGGGTCAGCAGGCAAAAATCCCATTGCCGTAGGCAATTTTTAATGGATTTTTGCGCGTGACTGTGAAGGTACTGAACAGTTACAGTTTGAGATAAAACGACGGAACAGAATGGACAGAAGAGTAGGAGGTTCTTATGAGAAAAACGCTGAAATTTCTGATAGCATCAGGAGCGTGCCTTGTGATGGCAGGGACGGGACAGATGAGCGCCCAGGCGGCGATGAATCTGGAGACGGATGCCCCGGTCGCTGGTGCGTCAGTGGCGATCAATAATTACTATGCGAGCAGCTTGAACCCGGAAAAAGAGCTGGCGGAGGCATTTGCTTCTAAAGAAGTTCTGGCAGTGGCGGGAGCCGGTCAGACGGGCGTGGCAGGCGGCGCGCAGACAGCCAAACCGGCACAGGTGGCAGCAGAGACGAAAGCCCAGCCAAAGGAGACAACTGGCGAGACTGAGGCGGTTGTCCGCGCGATGTCCAAGTCGATCTACGATAATATCGCGATTTCCCGTGTGACCAATTATGTCAATGTTCGCGCACAGGCGAGCACAGGCAGCGAGGTAGTCGGAAAGATTTACAATAACTGTGCGGCGACAATTCTGGACACGGTGGACGGCGAGGGCGGCAAATGGTACCATATCCAGTCGGGTTCCGTGACCGGTTATATTAAAGCACAGTATTTTGTGACCGGTGAGGAGGCGTCCAAGATTGCCAGGGAAGTCGGCACAACCTACGCGAAGGTTACAAATACCTCTACGCTTCGCCTGAGAGAGACGCCGAGCTTAGAGGGCAAGACGCTGGATCTTCTTTCTGCCGATGCAGAGTATGAGGTGATCGGAGAAGAGGGCGATTTTGCCAAGATTTCCGTCGATAATGATCTGGTCGGATATGTGTATAAAGATTATATTACGACGCAGGTAGACTTTAAGCAGGCAGTTTCCGTAGCTGAGGAACAGCAGCAGAAAGCTGAAGAAGAAAAACTGAAACAGGAAGCGAATGCGGCGATCGAGAACCTGGAACAGGTAAAGAAGAAAGCCGAGGAAGAGTCGAGGGCAGCGGAAACCACGGCAGCTGCCAAAGAGACGACCAAAGCACCGGAGACTTCCTACAGCGGAACAATAGAGGCGAATCCGAGCGAAAGCAAGGCAGCTGGGACGACAGCGGCAGCCAAGGAGACGACAAAGGCAGCTGAGACGAAAGCGCCGACTACCGCGGCAGCGACGAAAGCGACCACTGCAAGCGGCGTTGGACCGGGCGGCGGACCAGGCACAGGCGGTACGTCTTCTTCTGGAAATGAAGTAACAAATGCTACCCGTTCTGCGGTTGTGGCATATGCAAAGCAGTTCCTTGGAAATCCGTATGTATACGGCGGAACCAGTCTGACAAACGGCGCGGACTGTTCCGGATTTACAATGAGTGTATTTGCACATTTCGGTATTTCAACCGGACGAAGCTCGAGAGATCAGGCGGCAAAGGGCAAGGAGGTTGCGGTCAGCGCAGTACAGCCGGGCGATCTGCTTTTTTATGCGAGCGGCAATTATATCAATCACGTAGCACTTTACATAGGCAATGGACAGGTTATCCACGCAAGTACGGCAAAGAGCGGCATCAAGATTTCGCCGTCCAACTACCGAACACCGTGTAAGGCAGTTTCATTCTTAAATTAGTAAACGCAGATAAAGGAGTATATCGGTTCTTACGGAACGATTTCATATCCGTAGGGCTCGGTGGGAATACCGCAAAATTACGTTGCCAGCGGGGCAGAAGATTTCTGATCGGTGAGACAAGCAATTTTGCGGTATTTTTCATTTTCATAGGAAAATGTATGCACTCGCGCGAAGCAGAAACATGTCGCAAGCGACCGCGCTCGGCGCGAGAATGTGCCAAGGCACATTCTTTTTATAAAAAAGGAGAAAAATCATGGCAGAATTAAGAGAACTTTCCGTAAACCAGTTTGTAGAAGAAACTGCTTCGAAGGCGTCTGTACCGGGCGGCGGAAGCGTGTCGGCGATGGTGGGAGCGCTGGGTGCGGCATTGATGGAAATGGTGGCAAATCTGACGATCGGAAAGGAAAAATATGCCGGGGTGCAGGAGGAAATGCAGGCACTGGCAGCTGAGGGCGCTGCGCTGCATGAGGAGTTGCTGGCAGGGATCAAAAAGGACAGCGAATCGTTCAATGGATATATGAGAGCGCTGAAGCTTCCGAAGGAGACGGAGGAGGAGAAAAAAATCCGCACTGCCGCCCTGCAGCAGGGGTTAAAAGAGGCGACCGAAGCGCCGCTTGCGATTGCGGAGTCAGCGGTAAAGATTTTTCCGATGGCGGAAGCGGTCGTAAAGAGGGGCAATAAAGGTGCCGTTTCCGACGGTCTGATTGCGGTGATGTTAGCCCGGACAGCGGTTGTGGGTGCGCTCTTTAATGTGAAGATCAATCTGGCATCGATCAAGGACGAAAGTTATGTATCAGAACTTGAGAAAAGAGTAGAAAAACTGGAATCGCTTGCAATTTTTTGTGAAAAATCAATTTTGTGTCTTTCCAAATTGTCAGACACAGTATATAATAGATAACATTCACAGCCTTTCCGGGAAATTCACAGGGGGATCTTTTTTACAGAAGATAAAGCAGATAACATTCACTGTGTGAAAACTTCCGGAACAGGCAAAACCGCAAAAACAGGGAGGTACAGGAGTAATGATGACAGATATTGAGATTGCACAGGCAGCGAATCCACTGAAAATCGGTGAGATTGCACAGGCGGCAGGCGTAGACGAGAAGTATCTGGAGCAGTATGGAAATTATAAGGCAAAGGTTGACTACAATCTTCTGAAAGAGACCGAGGGCAAGGATGGAAAATTGATTCTGGTGACCGCGATCAACCCGACTCCAGCCGGAGAAGGAAAGACCACGACCACGGTCGGTCTGGCAGACGGATTGAAACGTCTTGGCAAAAAGGTAACTGTAGCGCTTCGTGAGCCGTCGTTGGGACCGGTCTTTGGTGTCAAAGGTGGTGCAGCTGGCGGCGGATATGCACAGGTCATTCCAATGGAGGATATCAACCTCCATTTTACCGGTGATTTCCACGCGATCGGCGCAGCAAACAACCTGCTGGCAGCGATGCTGGACAATCATATCTATCAGGGCAATGCACTCCGCATCGATCCGAAGCGCATTACCTGGAAGCGTGTTGTCGATATGAATGACCGTCAGCTCCGCAACATCGTAGATGGTCTGGGACGCCGCGTGGATGGCGTGACCCGTGAGGACGGATATGACATCACGGTTGCCAGCGAGATCATGGCAGTTTTGTGCCTGGCACGCAACATTACGGATCTGAAAGAACGCCTTTCCAAGATTATCGTAGGTTATACCTATGACGAGGAACCGGTCACTGCCGGTGATCTGAAAGCAGCGGGCGCGATGACGGCTCTTTTAAAGGATGCCCTGAAACCAAACCTGGTACAGACCTTAGAGCATACACCGGCATTTATCCACGGCGGTCCGTTCGCGAACATCGCGCATGGATGTAACTCCGTCATTGCGACAAAGATGGCATTAAAGCTGGGTGATTACACGATCACAGAGGCTGGCTTCGGCGCCGACCTGGGTGCGGAGAAATTTCTGGATATCAAGTGCCGGATGGCAGAGCTGAAACCGTCGGCGGTCGTTGTAGTAGCGACGGTACGTGCCCTGAAGCATCACGGCGGCGTGGCGAAGGCTGACTTAAACGCAGAGAATCTGGAAGCACTGGAGAAGGGACTTCCGAACCTGATGCAGCATGTAGAAAATATTACCAAGGTATATGGACTTCCGTGTGTCGTAGCGATCAACCGCTTCCCAATGGATACCGAGGCAGAATTAAAGCTGATCGAGGACAAGTGCCATGAGGTCGGTGTCAATGTGGCTCTGTCCGAAGTATGGGCGAAAGGCGGCGAAGGCGGCGAGGAGCTGGCAAAAGAAGTCATCCGCCTGTGCGAGACTGAGAGCGATTTCCACTATTGCTACGAGACCGATACAACCATCGAGGAGAAGCTGGATGCGATCGTGAAGAAGATCTACCACGGTGACGGCGTTGTACTCACGGATGCAGCAAAGAAACAGGCAAAACGCCTGACTGAGCTTGGATTTGGTAACTATTCGATTTGTATGGCGAAGACGCAGTACAGCTTTTCGGACAATGCGAAGCTGCTCGGCGCACCGAAGAACTTTACGGTAACTGTCCGCAACCTGAAAGTATCCGCGGGCGCAGGATTCATCGTAGCGTTGACCGGCGACATCATGACGATGCCAGGACTTCCGAAGATGCCAGCGGCAGAGAAGATCGATGTCGATGAGAATGGACGGATCACGGGTCTGTTCTAAAAAAAGAAGTAACTGTTCAGTAGGTCTGCGCATTTACTGCGCGTGACTGTGAAGGTACTGAACAGTTACGAAAAGAAATAGAATATGAATGGAACTTAACACAACGCAAAAAGGGGAACTGCCACATGGCAGCTCCCCTTTTTGCCAGGAAACTTGTCTACTTATAGTACGAAGCGATGAATTAAAATTCTGGTTCAATCAATCCGTAGGTGTTGCCTTTACGTTTGTAAACAACATTGACCTGCTCGGTCTCGGAATTCAGGAATACATAGAAACTATGTCCTAAGAGTTCCATCTGTACACAAGCCTCTTCCGGATCCATCGGCTTCATAGCGAATTTCTTTACTTTGACGATATCTACTTCGTCGTTGGAATCATATTCTTCGTTTATGAAGAGGTCAGAGAATGCAACGGCTGCCTGTTTTTTGTCTACGATTTTATTCTTATATTTTTTGAGCTGACGCTCGATGATTTCTTCTACCAAATCAATCGATACATACATATCGTTGCTTTCCTGCTCAGCACGGATGATGGTGCCTTTGACAGGATGGTAACCTCGATCTTCTGACGATCTTTCTCAACCGTAAGTGTGATATTCACTTCAGTGTCCTGATTGAAGTATCGCTCTAACTTTCCGATCTTCTCCTCTACAGCTGCTTTTAACCCCGGGGTAACATTGATATTTCTTCCAGTAATCTTATAACGCATAATCATCGCTCCTTTTTATTGGGATGGCTATAGTATACCACTTTTGGATGTTAAATTCAACCTTTTTCACAAAATTGTCAACACAATTAATTGAAAAACAGGTCGAAATACTGTGTCGTTTGATTTTTCACGAATTGCTGTTGTTTTATAAGGGATTTGCGCGCGGTTTGTGCGGCGGACAATGAAATATGAAAAAAGAGTCTTGCAGGATAGGGCAGAATGGGTGTGTTTTTGCAACAGAAAAAGGTCGAAAAAGCTAGAAAAAACGGGGGTTTGGAGGCAATGCAAGGGTTCTTCATTTGTCAATAGATCTGCTTGTATTTTTGGAAGAAATATGCAAGTTTATGAGATCTGAACAAAAAAGAAATCAAAATGCGCCGGGGAAAACGGGGGCTTCGTGAACAGACGGAAATTGTGGATAATGTGGATAAGTCGGTGTAAAACTCCATTTTCCCTAAAAAAGGGAGAAAATGGGTGTGCAAAACTTATCCACAAAACTGGGGACAAAATGTGGATAATGTGGACAACAAGAAAGTCGAACATATATTTTGTGCAACTTGTCTGGTTTACCATAAAGTTGGCGGGATGGCAGAAGAAAAAACGTTTTACCTGGATAGGCAGGGAGGCGGCGTTTTACAGCAGGCATCCTGAACGGGAGCGAAGCAGGGTGGCATTTAGAGAAGTTCCAGAAACTTCTTGACCTGCGGAAGCCGATCACTGGTGGGCTGGCAGAGCAGATACGTATTGCGGACGAAGGGCGTGCCATCCTGCCAGAAAAGTGCCTCGGTGTAGCCGTCAAAATTATTCAGGCAGATGGACGGCAGGATACTCCAGCCAAGCCCATACCGCACCATTTCCTTGCAGGTATCGATGCTGTCGATCTGGAAATTCCGTCGGATGCCGGTCAGTCCACGCGCTTCGAACCAGGAGAAAAGCTGGGAATTTAAGCCGGAGTCGGTGTTGTGGCTGATGTACGGATAGTCGGTCAGAGGACGCCCTGCGTCCTCGCGGCTGCAGATCAGGCACATGGGTTCGGAGGCGAGAAGAATCTTTTTGCCGTCCCAGTTATATTCGCCGCGCAGGATGGCGAGGGAGATTTCTTCTTTGCAAAGCATCTTGTAGAGCTGGCGGCTCTGCTCGGTCGTGATATGCACCTCTACTTTGGGATAGCGGTCTGTGTAGTCCTTGAGGATTGCCGGGAGGCGGTAGTGGGCGTAGTTCAGAGAACAGCCGAGTCGCAGCGTGCCGCAGATATAGTCCTGGCTGGCGGCAGCGAGTTCTTCCATCTGCTCCATATTTTTTAGGATCGTGCGGGCGCAGGGCAGCAGGCTTTCGGCTGCCGGGGTGAGGAGCACGCCGCGCTTGGAGCGGATGAGCAGCGGACAGTGCAGTTCTTCTTCCATCTTCTGAATCCGCTTGGTGATGGCAGGCTGTGTCATATAGAGAGACTGCGCCGCCTTTGTTATATTTTTGTGCTGGTCGAGCGCCAGCAGCAGTTCATAGTCACGTTTATCCATATCGAACTCCTTATCATTCCAAATCGTTATGAAGTTTGATAAGATCATACCATTTTACAGCGGATGGGGCAATGAGTTATAGTATGTATAAGAAAAAATTAATAGTAAGTTGGTTGCTGTTCACAGGTAGGCACTTTTGGAACCGAAAGTGCCGTAAGAAAACGTGGTGGCAGCAGGAATTTGTAACTGTCCACAGGTGGGGATTTTCTGAACTGAAAATTTCGTGCGATACAGGTCAGGAGCCAAGGAAAACTCCGTTCAAAACACAGCACAAGGGCAGCTGCAGATGTGAAAGTAAAAACACAACGTAGAAGCAGTGAAACAAAAAAGAAGGTTCAATGAAAATAAGCATTATAGGAGAAGGAGGAGAATTATGTACATGAAAAAATATCCATGTGTCTACATGAGAGGAGGTACCAGCAAAGCGGTATTTTTCCACGAGAAGGATCTGCCGGAGGATAAGAGTCTTTGGGATGATATTTTCCTGAAAGTCATGGGTACCCCGGATGTGAAGCAGATTGACGGCATGGGAGGAACGGTTTCCTCGACCAGCAAGATTGCGATCATTGCACCGTCTGACAAGCCGGGCGTGGATGTGGAATACACATTCCGTCAGGTGGATATCGTGATTCCGAGAGTGGACGGAAGTGCAAACTGCGGAAACATCTCATCGGCGGTTGGTCCGTTTGCGATTGATGAAGGTCTGGTTCCGGCGGTTGAGCCGATCACGGTGGTGCGCGTGTTAAATACGAACACCAATAAGATCATTGAGGAACATGTCCGCGTTGAGGACGGCCATGCGATGGTACACGGCGACGAGGTAATTCAGGGGGTTCCGGGAACAGGTTCCCGCATCGATATGTATTTTGAGGATCCGGCTGGTTCCAAGACCGGAAAGCTGTTCCCGACCGGTCAGAAAAAAGAGGTATTCGATGTACCGGGATATGGTCCGGCGGAAGTGACTGTACTTGATTGTTCGAACCCGATGGTATTTATCAAAGCATCGGATCTGGGAATTAAGGGATCTGAGCTTACGGAACTGAATCAGAATAAAGATGTGATGGAACACATCGAGCGTATCCGCGGCATGGCGGCAGTGAAATGCGGTTTCGTGGAGAACTGGGAGGACGCGCGGACGAAATCGACGTCGGCTCCGAAAGTTTCCATCGTCTCTGCTCCGCAAGACTACATTAATATGGATGGAAATGAAGTAAAAGCGGATACGATGGATCTCTGTTGCCGGGCGATCTCGGTCGGCGCACTTCACAAGGCGTACCCGATGACTGTAGCAGTCGGAACAGGCGCAGCAGCACGGATTTCAGGCACAATCGTCAATGAGATTGTCAACCCGGCGCCGGATCAGGATATTATCCGTCTGGGACATGCGAGCGGCGTGACCGAAGTGGATGTTAAGATGGACGGCGAAAAAGTCATCAAGGGCGGCGTGACACGGACGGCGAGACGTATCATGGACGGCTGGGTGTATGTGAGAGACTAATGCAGGAAATGAAAGTGGAAGATAGCTGGAAAAGTAAAAAAGCAAGCTTTTCCACATTGCAATGGACGTCGTAAAAGAATAAAGGTAACCTGGCAACAAACACAAGATAGAAGAGGGAGAATGATTATGGGACTTCAGGTAATAGCACTTGGATGCCTGATTGGGGCGATTGTACTTGGATTTGTGAAGAAAACAAATGTAGGTCTGGTCTGCTTCGGTCTGGCTTTGATACTGGGAAAAATTGGCGGCATGGGTGCGTCAGATATCTATAAGGGATTTCCATTTAAGCTGTTTGCAACCTTGCTCGGAACGATGCTGTTTTTCAGCCTCTTACAGCAGAATGGAACTCTGGAAAAAATATCGGATCGTCTGATAGGACTTTGCGGGAAACATTTATTTTTAGTACCGATTATTATTTATGTAGTTAGTTTTGGTTTATCTGCAGCCGGACCGGGCGCGATCAGCGTGCAGTCGGTTACCGTCCTTTTTGCAGTTGCATTGGCAGTACAGATGAAGGTAAGTCCGATTTTGATGGGCGTCATGGCGATTCTCGGTGCGGTCGGCGGAACGGCTTCCCCGATTGCCCTGACAGGTATTATCGTAGGTGATATGATGACAGAGATGGGAATTGAAGGTTCCATCAACAATATTTTCATCGGTGTCAGCGTCAGCAACTTTGTCTGTGCAGTTGCGATGTATATCCTTTTAGGCGGCTACAAGCTGCGCGGAAATGCAGAGAGCGGCGAGAAAAAGGTAGAGAAATTTACGCGGGATCAGTGGCTCAGCCTGATTGCTCTGGTAATCATGGTTGTGCTGGTTGTCGGCTTCTCCTATGATGTAGGACTTCTCTGCTTCACACTGGCAATGATTCTGATTTTACTTGGAACAGCAGATGAGAAAAAAGCGATTAAGGCGATTCCGTGGAGTGTTCTGATTCTGATTGCAGGTGTCAATGTTCTGATGAATATTACCCAGACAATGGGCGGCATCGACCTGCTTTCCTCCATCCTGGCATCCTTTATGACGAAGCGGACGGCTGGTCCGATCATGGGCTTTACGGCAGGCTTAATGTCCTGGTTCTCCAGTGCAAACGGCGTTGTATTCCCGACTCTGATTCCGACGGTTCCGGATATCGCATCCCAGGTGGGCGGTGCATCCGTCATGCAGATTATCACTGCAATCGTGTGCAGCGCAACCGTTGCAGGTATCAGCCCGCTTTCAACCGGCGGCAGCCTGATTCTGGCAAGCTATGCACAGGAGACGGACTGCGGAGATAAAGAGCAGCAGAAGATGTTCGGTACTCTGTTTGCGCTGTCTGCGACGGTCGTTGTGATTGTGTGTGTACTGACCTTCGTTGGAGTGACAAGTTTTGTTGGATAATTGACAGAGTCAAGAGGAGAAAGCCGAAGTTCAGAAACTTGAATGCCATTTTGAATGGATTTGGTGTTGAAAATGGAACAGGCAGGTTTCTGAACAAACGTTAAGTGAAAGTTTAAGGAAAGGGAGAATCTACCATGAAACAGTTCGCATATGTAGGATGCCGCACCACCAAGGAGCGCAACGCCCGCGGCAAAGGCATCCGTATTTTCGAAATAGAAAATGGAACCTGGAAACCGGTTGGACTTTTAGAAGGTCCGGTGAATCCGTCCTATTTTTGTCTGAATGAAGCACAGGACATGCTGTATACCATTCATGGTGATTACAGCGAAGTCAGCGCTTATCGAATCCAGCCGGATGGAAAACTTGTCTACTGCAATACAGTGGGCACACATGGAACGAATCCGGTGCATCTGGTGCTTGACAGAAGCGGAAAATGGTTGTATGTGGCAAATTTACAGACCGGTGCAGTTTCACTGATTCCGGTGCTGAAGGATGGAAGTCTTGGAAAAATCAAGGAATTGTATTTCATTTCCGGTAACGGCGGTCCGGGTTATATTTCTCATCCGCATCAGACGATGCTTGACCGGAGCGGACGCTGGCTGGCAGTTCCATCCCAGGGACGGCTTCAGGGTGTCGGAAAAATTACATTATTTGAAACAAACGGAACAGAAGGAACACTGAGAGAGCATTTTGCCATCAAGGGACGCACAGGGGCAGAGCCGAGACACTGCGTATTTGCACCGAGCAATCGTTTCTGCTATTGCGTGAATGAGAAAGACAGTACGGTAGCGGCGTACCGGTTTGATGAGAACGAGGGAACGCTGGAGCCGATGCAGATTTTGACGAGTCTGCCGGAGGACTATGCTGGAGACGGCTGGGCGAGCGCTATCGATATGGATGCAGAGGGAAAGACCCTGTACGTATCGAACCGCAAGCATGACAGCGTGAGCGTGTACCATCTTGACGCTGAGACAGGCCGGATGAGCTGGATGCAGAACATTAAGACCGGCGGTGAACAGCCAAGATTTTTGACTGTCAGTCCGGATGGAGAGTGGGTTGCTGCAGCCAATGAGGTAACAGACACCATTGTATGCTTCAAGAGAAATGAGAATGGAAGTTTACAGGAAAATCCGGTGGTAGTAGAAACGGAGAGCCCCGTCTGCATAGTATTTAAGACCCGGTAGAGAAAAAAGCCGAGATATTTTTGAATTGAAAAGCCGATTTTTAGCAGAAAAATGAGAATGATTCGATTGGCACGAATCGTAACGAAAGGAGTACATATATGGTAACCTTACATGAGGGAAAACAATTCATTATAAATAACGATCACATTGCAAGTGCAGAGGAAGCTGCAAAGCTTTCTGAAGAAGCAGCAAAGAAAGAAACACTGACCTGGCAGGTGCTTTCAAAACACAATCACTCAGACAATATGGAACATCTGGAAATCCAGTTTGATTCTATGGGTGTGTATGACAATACCTACGTCGGCATTCTCCAGACAGCTTACGCAAGCGGTCTGAAAGAGTTCCCGATGCCGTGTGTATTTACAAACTGCCATAACTGTCTGTGTGCAGTCGGAGGTACTATTAACACCGATGTCCACAAATATGCAGAATCTGCCTGCCGCAAATCCGGTGGTATCTTCGTTCCGCCGCATGAGGCAGTCATCCATCAGTACATGCGTGAGATGATCGTTAACTCCGGCGATATGTCGATTGTATCCGATTCCCACACCCGTTATGGTACACAGGGTTCTGTCTCCATCGGCGAAGGCGGTCCGGAGCTTGCAAAGGCAATGCTGGGAAAATACTATGAGATCGACTATCCGGGTGTGATTGCCGTTCTTTTAACCGGTACCCCGAAGCCGTGGGTTGGTCCGATGGATGTGGCTTTGAGCATCATCGGCAAGGTATTTAAGAATAATTTTGTGAAGAATAAAGTCCTTGAGTTCATTGGACCGGGCGTACACAGCCTCTCAATGGATTTCAGAAACGGTATTGATACGATGACAACCGAGTCTGCCTGTCTGTCTTCTGTGTGGGCGACGGATGATAAGGTAAAAGAGTATTTTGAGATTCACAAGCGTCCGCAGGGCTTCAAGGAGATGGTTCCGGGCAATGCAGCACTTTATGACGGCGTAGTAGAGGTAAATCTGGATACGATCGTTCCGATGATTGCGCTTCCGTTCCATCCAAGCAATGCATATCCGCTGGCAGATGTCATCGCTGAACCGGAGAAATATTTAAAGATGGTAGAAAAAGAGGCAGAGCGTGTTTTCGAGAATAACAAGGATATTCATCTGGATCTCTGCTCCAAGATTCATGACGGCAAGATCAAGGTTGATCAGGCGGCGATCGCAGGCTGTGCAGCCGGTTCCTTCGAAAATATCTATGCGGTTGACCAGATCGCGAAGAAGATGGACAAAGGACTGGGAACCTTCCCATTCAATATTTATCCGGCATCTCAGCCGATTATGTATGAGTTAAACAAAATCGGTGTCTTAAATGACCTGATGGGATATGGGGTGCGTGTGAAGACAGCATTCTGCGGACCGTGCTTCGGCGCATCGGATGCACCTGGAAACAATGATTTCTGTATCCGTCATAGCACTCGTAACTTCCCGAACCGTGAGGGAAGCAACCCGGCAACCGGTCAGATCGCATCGGTTGCACTGATGGATTCCAAGTCAATCGCGGCAACTGCATTTAATGGCGGCTATTTAACCTCTGCAGAGAACTGCCCGGTTGTATTTGAAACACCATCCTATGAATTCAATGAGCACATTTACGAGAACATTGTATACAATGGATTTGGAAAAGCAAAACCGGAGACAGAGATCGTTTATGGACCGTCCATCAAGGACTGGCCGGAGATGGAGCCGTTAAAAGAAAATCTGTTATTACAGGTAGCCAGCGTAATCCGTGACGAAGTGACAACCACAGACGAACTGATTCCGTCCGGTGAGACAGCCTCCTATCGTTCTAATCCGTACAAGATTTCAGAATTTACCCTGATTCGTAAGGATCCGAAGTATGTTGGCCGTGCGAAAGCGGCACAGGAGTATGAGAAGGCTCGTCTGGCTGGTGACAGCGCTAAGGCTGGTGAATTTTATCAGGTACTGCAGGCAGCTGGCGTTACAACATCGCTTGAGGAGCTGATGCAGACAACCGGTATTGGTTCCGTACTGTATGCAAAACGTCCGGGTGATGGTTCTGCCCGTGAGTATGCAGCAAGCTGTCAGAAGGTGCTTGGCGGTCTGGCTGACATCTGTATCGAGTACGCAACCAAGCGTTACCGCAGCAACTGCGTCAACTGGGGTATCCTTCCATTTACCTGTGATGAGGCGGAAATTAATCTGGAAGCTGGCGAGTATGTATATCTGCCGGGTATCCGTGAAGCAGTTGAAAAGGGTGCAAAGGAATTTGAAGCAACCGTTATCGGAACAGACGGCAGCAGCCGGAAGCTTATGCTGGCTCTCAAGGATGTGACCGAGGCGGAGAAGGAAGTTCTGCTGGCGGGAAGCTTGATTAACTTTTACAAAAACACAAAATAAAAATGGGAATCGGGCGGTTGCTTGTGAGTATTGTGAGTAGACGCTGAATCCTGTCTGTACGCCCGGAATCCCGGATGCCCGATGGGGCGGGGACTGCGGGCGTATAATCAGTCGCGAAAGATTGAAACAGCCAAAACGTGAGAAATAGTTTAAAAGAAAGGGAAAGAGAGTCTATGAATATAGAAGAAATGCAGGCGCAGAGAGACGCTGATTATGAAAAATATAAGGCAGAAGGGCGCATCTGGGGCACAGTTCCGCGCGAAAAGATTGTGCAGATTCAGATTCCACGTACCAGCAAAGAGGTGATTGACCGCTACTATGCGCTGGAAGATATGAGTACGGCTGTATCGGACATTCTGGATACTTACGGCATTCACGGTGCTGTTCCAAACACCTGCTTAAAGCCAGTCAAGGCAGGCTCACGCCTGGTGGGAACAGCTGTCACGGTCCGCAGCATCCCGTCCCGCAAGACGGCGACGCAGGGACAGCGAGACAAAGATAAGATTTTGATGTCCACGAAGGATATTTTCTACCTGGGCGAGGCGGGCGATGTGCTGGTGTCCGATTTCGGAGGCAATCTGGAGTATTCCAATATCGGTGGCCAGAGCTGCCATCTGGCGAAAGTACGTGGATTTGCAGGCTGCATCGCTTATGGAAGCTGCCGCGATACGGAGGAGATCAGCCGGATGGATTTCCCGGTCTTTTCCTGCGGCGTGACGCCGATGACCGGAAAATACCGCATGGAGTGTGCAGAAGTGAACGGACCGGTCAGCCTCTGCGGCTGCCTTGTCATGCCGGGCGACCTGATCGTGGCAGACGGTTCGGGTGTCTGCATTGTTCCGAATGAGCTTGTCGAGGAAGTGCTTGAAAAAGCGGAGAAGTCCGCGGCAAAAGAAGAAGAATTTTCCCGGATTCTGGAAGCAGGCGGCGGGATTGAGGAACTGAAAAAAGCAAAATAATAAATAGGTATTTTCGGGGGATATATTTCATAGAACAGGGATTTGTTTACCATGCTGGAAGCGAGGTAAGCAGGTCCCTTTGTTCGTGTATGGAGGGGCTTATTTTATGGCTGGGATTTTCCGGATACGGCAGGTTCGGGTTATCTCAGCCGGGCGCGAGCGCAGCGTAAATGTAAAAAAATAATGAAATCATTGAATAAAATCCCCGTTAGTGTTAGAATAAATAAGATTGTATAACTATGCCTATATGATCTTTATGTATTAAAACATATCATTTATGATGGAATGAAATAAAATAACTAGATTTAGAATGTAAGAAATAGGAGAGAAAAGCATGAATCTGATAGAGAAAGTGTTTGGTACCCACAGCGAACGCGAGCTGAAGCTGATCCGCCCGATCGTGGATAAGATTCTAGGTATGCGCGAGCAGATGACTGCCTTATCGGATGATGAACTGCGTGACAATACGCGCAAGTTCAAAGAGCGCCTTGCGAACGGCGAGACGCTGGACGACCTTCTGCCGGAGGCATTTGCAACCGTGCGTGAGGCGGCGAGACGAGTATTAAATATGGAGCATTACCCGGTTCAGCTGATCGGTGGTATCGTCCTGCATCAGGGACGTATCGCAGAGATGCGTACTGGTGAGGGTAAAACCCTGGTTTCTACCGCACCGGCGTACTTAAATGCGCTGGCTGGAAAGGGTGTATTCATCGTTACCGTCAACGACTATCTGGCAAAACGAGATGCAGAGTGGATGGGCGAGGTTCACAGATTCCTCGGTCTGACGGTCGGCGTGGTTTTAAACTCGATGAATTCCGACGAGCGCCGGGAAGCTTACAACTGTGATATTACCTACGTTACCAACAATGAGCTTGGTTTCGATTATCTGCGTGACAACATGGCGATCTACAAAGAGCAGATGGTTATGCGGAATCTGGACTATGCGATCATCGATGAGGTCGATTCCGTCCTGATCGATGAGGCGAGAACCCCGCTTATCATTTCCGGACAGAGCGGCAAGTCCACGAAGCTCTATGAGGTCTGCGATATTCTGGCACGTCAGTTGGAAAAGGGCGAGGAATCAGCAGAATTTTCCAAGATGGCAGCCATCATGGGCGAGGAGATCGAGGAGACAGGCGATTTCGTAGTCAATGAGAAAGATAAAGTAGTCAACCTGACCGAGGCTGGTGTGAAGAAGGTTGAAGATTTCTTCCACATCGAAAACCTGGCGGATCCGGAGAACCTGGAGATCCAGCACAACATCATTCTGGCACTGCGTGCCAACTACCTGATGTTCCGCGATAAGGACTACGTGGTAAAAGATGACGAGGTTCTGATCGTCGATGAGTTTACCGGACGTATCATGCCGGGACGCCGTTATTCCGATGGTCTCCATCAGGCGATTGAGGCGAAGGAGCACGTACATGTGCGCCGTGAGAGCCGCACGCTGGCAACCATTACCTTCCAGAACTTCTTCAACAAGTTCAACAAGAAGGCTGGTATGACCGGTACGGCACAGACCGAGGAGAAGGAATTCCGTAACATTTACCAGATGGACGTTATCTCCATCCCGACGAACCGACCGGTACAGCGTATTGATTACGAGGATGCGGTTTATAAGACGAAAAAAGAGAAATTCCATGCGGTTGTCGAGGAAGTGGCAGCAGCCCATGAAAAGGGACAGCCGGTTCTGGTTGGTACCATTACGATCGAGACTTCCGAGCTTCTGAGCAAGATGCTGACAAGACGCGGCATTCCGCATAAGGTATTAAATGCGAAGTTCCATGAGCTGGAGGCTGAGATCGTAGCAGATGCAGGTATCCATGGTGCCGTTACGATCGCGACTAATATGGCAGGTCGTGGTACGGATATCAAGCTGGATGAGATTTCCAGAGAACTGGGCGGCTTAAAGATTATCGGTACAGAGCGTCATGAGTCCAGACGTATTGATAACCAGCTGCGCGGTCGTGCCGGACGTCAGGGCGATCCGGGTGAATCACGTTTCTACCTGTCCCTGGAGGATGACCTGATGCGTCTCTTCGGTTCAGAGCGTCTGATGAATATGTTCAACGCGATGGGCGTACCGGAGAATGAGCAGATCGAGCACAAGATGCTTTCCAAGGCGATTGAGAAAGCACAGATGAAGATCGAGACCAACAACTACGGTATCCGCGAGAACCTGTTAAAATACGACGAGGTTATGAACGAGCAGCGTGAGGCAATCTACGCAGAGCGCCGCCGTGTACTGGATGGTGAGAATATGCGTTCTGTTATCATGAAGATGATCACGGATATCGTAGAAAACGCCGTAGATATGTCCATCTCTGATGAGCAGGAACCGGCTGAGTGGGATCTGTCCGAGTTAAATTCCCTGCTGCTTCCGGTTATCCCGTTAGAGCCGATTCAGCTGACGGAAGACCAGCAGCATATGAAGAAAAACGAGCTGAAACATATGCTTAAAGAGGCGGCAACGAAGCTTTATGAGACACGCGAGGCAGAGTTTACAAGCGCGGAACAGGTACGCGAGATGGAGCGCGTGATCCTTCTGAAAGTGGTTGATGCAAAGTGGATGGCTCATATCGACGATATGGATCAGCTGCGCGAAGGCATTGGTCTGCAGGCATATGGTCAGAGAGACCCGCTGGTTGAGTATAAGATGAGCGGCTATGAGATGTTCGACAGCATGACGGCAGCGATCCGTGAGGATACCGTCCGTATTCTGTTCCACATCCGTGCAGAGCAGAAGGTCGAGCGTGAACCGGCTGCCAAGGTAACGGGAACCAACCGTGACGACAGCACCGTGCAGGCACCGAAGAAGCGTGAGGAGAAGAAGATTTACCCGAACGATCCGTGCCCATGCGGTTCCGGCAAGAAGTACAAACAGTGCTGTGGACGGAAGCTGTACGCGAAGAATTAATAGATGAAAGAAGGCAGGCTGCTGTGATTTTGCAGCAGTCTGTGCAGAAAATTCCCGAAACTATGGCGAAATACCTGGTTCCGGGAATTTTTCCAAATATAAAAAAGAGTTACGGTCTATATGTGTGTGATCCGTAACAAAATATAACTGAAAGAATGCTGAACCGTTGAGAAAAATGGCAGCAGATAGATGAGAATGGAGAAGGTGAGAGCATGGTTGAATTAGATCAGTTTAAGTATACGTTATCAACCTACGATGAGACGCTGAAAGAGGTCAAGGATTCCCTGGATCTGGAAAATAAGGAGCGCCGCATCACGGAGCTTGACAAATCAATGGAAGAACCGGGCTTCTGGGATGATCCGGAGCGCTCGACCAAGACGGTCCGTGAGGCGAAAAATCTCAAAGATACAGTGGATGGCTACAAGCACCTTGAACAGCAGTATGAGGATATCCAGGTCATGATCGAGATGGGCTATGAGGAAAATGACCCGGCGATGATTCCGGAGATTCAGGAGATGTTAGATGAGTTCGTCAAAGAGCTGGAAGAACTCCGCACAAAGACACTCCTGTCCGGCGAGTACGACGGCTGCAACGCGATCCTTAAGCTGAACGCGGGCGCGGGCGGTACCGAAGCGATGGACTGGTGCAGTATGCTGTATCGTATGTACCAGCGCTGGGCGGACAAAAAGGGCTTTACGACCGAGGTGCTTGATTTCCTGGACGGCGACGAGGCGGGACTTAAGTCCATCACACTGCAGGTCAACGGCGAAAATGCCTACGGCTACCTGAAATCGGAGAAAGGCGTCCATCGTCTGGTCCGTATTTCCCCGTTCAACGCGGCTGGCAAGCGTCAGACCTCATTCGTTTCCTGTGATGTCATGCCGGATATTGAAGAAGATCTGGATGTGGAGATTAATCCGGACGATCTGCGGATCGATACTTATCGCTCGAGTGGTGCCGGTGGACAGCATATCAACAAGACGTCCTCCGCGATCCGTATCACGCATCTGCCGACCGGTATCGTCGTACAGTGCCAGAATGAGCGTTCCCAGTTCCAGAATAAGGACAAGGCGATGCAGATGTTAAAGGCAAAGCTGTACCTGCTCAAACAACAGGAAAATGCCGAGAAGTTGTCCGACATCCGCGGCGATGTCAAGGACATCAACTTCGGAAATCAGATTCGTTCCTACGTTATGCAGCCGTACACGCTCGTCAAGGATCACCGGACAAACGCGGAAAACGGCAATGTGAACGCGGTGATGGACGGTGATATTGATCTGTTTATCAGTGCGTATTTAAAGTGGATCAGCCTGAAAAACCAGAAGACAGAAGAAGCATAAAAGAAGATAAAACAGCCTGGATTGGCGGCACAAAAGTTTGACGGAGAAGAAAGCGCTCTGTCGAGTGCCGTCAGTTTGGGCTGTTTTTTTACAGATACAATTCGACTATAATGAAAGAAATAGATTGCAGAGTGTCAATAAATGTGATAATATCTTTCTGGTAAACACAAATGTATTTCTGGTGCGTACACAAGCGGAGATGGAATGGAAGAAAAAACAAAGTATTATCTGTTAAAGCAGAAAGCAGTGCCGGAAGTCCTTTTGAAGGTGGCGGAAGCGAAGAAGCTCATTGCGTCAGAAAAAGCGATGACGATTCAGGAGGCGACCGACCAGCTGGGGATCAGCCGGAGTTCCTTTTACAAGTATAAGGACGATATTTTTCCATTTTATGACAACGCCAAGGGCAAGACGATTACCATGGTGCTGCAGATGGATGATGAACAGGGACTTTTATCGGATCTTCTTCATATCGTAGCGATTTACAAGGCAAATATTCTGACGATTCATCAGAGTATTCCGGTCAACAATGTGGCGACGCTGACACTCAGCGTGGAAGTCCGTTCGGATACCGGAAATATATCGCATATGGTCGAAGAGATGGAAGAAAATTCGGGAGTACACAACGTAAAAATTATAGCCAGGGAGTAAAGATTATGATTCAGGTAGCAGTGATGGGCTATGGAACAATTGGTTCCGGAGTCGTAGAAGTATTAGAAACCAACAAAGACAAAATCACAGAAAAAACCGGCAAAGAGATTGCAGTAAAATATATTCTGGATCTGCGTGAATTTCCGGGGGATCCGCACGAAGCGCAGATTGTTCATGATTTTGAGATCATTGAAAAAGACGAAGACGTAGAGATCGTTGTGGAGGCGATGGGCGGCGTCAATCCGGCATACAAGTTTGCAAAAGCGTGTCTGTTAGCCGGTAAGCACGTTGTGACCTCCAACAAGGCACTTGTAGCGGCACACGGCACCGAGCTTCTGGCGATTGCACGCGAGAAGAACTTAAACTTCCTCTTTGAAGCCAGCGTAGGCGGCGGCATCCCGCTTCTGCGTCCGCTGACCCAGTCTCTTGCAGGCGAGAAGATCGAGGAAATCAGCGGTATCTTAAACGGTACAACCAACTACATCCTTACCAAGATGGCAAGAGAAGGTCAGACCTTTGAGGAAGCCTTGAAGAAAGCGCAGGAACTCGGATATGCAGAGCGCAACCCGGAGGCAGACGTAGAAGGCTACGATACCTGCCGCAAGATCACGATTCTTACCTCACTGGCAACTGGAAAAGAAGTAAATTACGAAGATGTGCCGACCGAGGGCATCACAAAGATTACCGATACCGATTTCAAATATGCGGCAAAGCTGGGAACCTCGATTAAACTGTTTGGAACCAGCCGCATGGAAGGCAATAAAGCCAGCGTCTATGTATGCCCGATGATGATCGGACCGGATCATCCGCTCTTTGCAGTCAATGACGTATACAATGCAGTCATGGTTCGCGGCAATACACTTGGAACCGTCATGTTCTACGGCAGCGGCGCCGGAAAACTCCCGACCGCCAGCGCAGTCGTCAGCGACATCGTAGAGATCGCCGGACACATGGAAGACAACATCCCGACCGGCTGGACCGACGAAAAACAGCCAGTTGCACCGATGGGCGAAGTAACCTTCAGCTACTTCCTCCGACTGGCAGGCAAATCAGCCGACAAACTTGCCGATGTGCGTGCAGCCTTCGGTGAGGCAGAAACCATCGAACTCCCGGAAATGGACGAATTTGCGGTCGTAACCGGAGAAATGACCGAAGCACGCTTCCGGAAACTGGCAGCGGCATTCGAGGAAGATATCCGCCAGACGATTCGCTATACAAAATAGGATATAAAGTAAAAAGCACGCCAAAGTCATTCATGACGCGGTGTGCTTTTTAACGCAAGAAATACACAGAAAAAGGTCCCCTTGCCAATCATTTTATTGTAACGGACCAATCAAACTCTCATACAACTCCATTGCCTGATCAAAAAACGGCGCATATTGCGGATCCGTAATCATATGGTACACCTGGATCAGGCAGAAAAACTCAACTACTCCAAAGATGGTAGACATAACTCCCAGTATCAGCCCGACCACTGCGCTGCCGCGCCGCGGCTGTCCTTCCTCCTTGGAGAGGACAAACAGTACATTCGCCGACATTCCGAGCAGAATCGCGGCGGAAAAACTCAAAAACAGGGAGAAAAATGCGAAGATGCCGCACATCATTGACATCGTGGCATAGCGGCGCGAACGATTGCGCCGGGTTTCATTTGTATCTGAATGTTCCTTCGGAGAAGGTGTTTCATCGTAATAACTCATCGTATATCTAATCCTTTCATAACTGTGAAAAAAGAAAACAGCTACATCCTTTTCTGAAAATTAGAGACAGCCGCTGAATAGGGCAAAACAAAATCTATGCCCATCTGGCGGATTGAATCCGATAAAAGTGTATCATGAATAAAGCCGCTTGTCCAGTTAGGCATTGACTTGCGAAATATGCGCTGGAATGGTATGATTAAACAGCGTATTGATATTGAAGGAGAGTTTTTGCATGGATATTATACAGGCATTGAAAGAAGAGCTTCAGATAGGGAGAAATCAGGTCGAAGCGGCGGTAAAGCTGATCGATGAGGGAAACACGATTCCGTTCATCGCGCGCTACCGCAAGGAGGCGACCGGTTCCCTGAATGATGAGGTGCTGCGCCAGCTAGATGAGCGACTGCGCTATCTTCGGAATCTGGAGGATAAAAAGGAGCAGGTGATCGGTGCGATCCGCGCCCAGGAGAAGCTGACTCCGGCGCTGGAGAAACAGATCCGCGATGCGGCGACGCTGGTTGCGGTGGAAGATCTTTATCTTCCGTACCGCCCGAAACGGCGCACCCGTGCCGGAATTGCCCGTGAGAAAGGGCTGGAACCGTTAGCAGTCTGGATTTACAAGCAGGAAGCGGGCGGCAGCCTGGAGGCGGAGGCGGCGAAGTACGTGTCGGAAGAAAAGGGTGTTGCAGATGTTTCAGAGGCAATAGACGGCGCGCGTGATATTCTGGCTGAGCAGATCAGCGAGATGGCAAAATACCGCAACTACGCACGTAAAAAGACGATGCAGGACGGTCTTTTGGAGGCATCCGCAAAGGATGAGAAGATACAGTCGGTGTACGAGATGTACTATCATTCTCCGAACCAGTCAAAAAGCTGGCGGGACACCGTGTGCTGGCGATCAACCGCGGTGAGAAAGAGAAGATTCTGAGCGTGAAGCTTATAGCGCCGGAGGAGCAGATTGTCCGGTATATGGAGAAACAGCTGATTATCCGCCGGATGGGGATGCGGCGCACGTGATGGAAGAAGTGATTCTGGACAGCTACCGCCGCCTGATCGGACCGGCGATCGAGCGCGAGATCCGCGCGGGGCTGACAGAAACGGCAGAGAACGGCGCGATTCAGGTATTTGGCAAGAACCTGGAACAGCTCCTGATGCAGCCGCCGATCGCAGGATGCGTGGTGCTCGGCTGGGATCCGGCATTCCGGACGGGCTGCAAGCTGGCAGTTGTGGATGAGACGGGAAAAGTGCTCGATACGACGGTCATTTACCCGACTGCGCCGCAGAACCGCGTGGAAGAGTCGAAGGAGATCGTGAAAAAGCTGATCCGCAAGTACGGCATTTCCCTGATCTCAGTGGGGAATGGTACGGCAAGCCGAGAATCTGAGCAGATCATCGTGGAACTCTTAAAAGAAATTCCGGAGAAAGTTCAGTATGTCATCGTCAATGAGGCGGGCGCGTCGGTTTATTCGGCGAGCAAGCTGGCGACGGAGGAATTTCCGCAGTTTGACGTCGGACAGAGAAGTGCGGCATCGATCGCGAGACGCCTGCAGGATCCGCTGGCGGAGCTGGTAAAAATTGATCCGAAATCCATTGGAGTCGGTCAGTACCAGCATGATATGAACCAGAAAAATTTAAGCGAAGCGCTGCAGGGCGTGGTGGAAACGTGCGTAAATAAGGTCGGCGTGGATCTGAATACGGCATCGGCGCCTCTGCTCGCCTATATTTCCGGCATTAACAAGACGATTGCGAAAAATATCGTGGCATATCGGGAGGAGAATGGCGCATTTTCAACGCGCCGTGAGCTTTTGAAGGTGGCGAAGCTGGGACCGAAGGCGTATGAACAGTGCGCCGGATTTATGCGGATCCAGGGCGGCAAGAATCCGCTCGATGCGACGAGTGTGCACCCGGAGAGCTATAAAGCAGCGGAGGCACTTTTAAAGCAGCTTGGACATGATCCGAAGGAGATCGCGGCGGGCGGCATCCGCAATATCCGCAAGGAGATCGCGGATACGGCAAAGCTGGCAAAAGAGCTTTCGATCGGCGAGCCGACCTTACTCGATATCGTGAGCGAGTTGGAAAAACCGGCGCGCGACCCGCGTGAGGAGATGCCGAAGCCGATTCTCCGCACAGATGTGCTGGAAATGAAGGATTTGAAGCCGGGCATGATTTTAAAAGGAACCGTGCGGAATGTCATTGATTTCGGTGCGTTTGTGGATATCGGCGTGCATCAGGATGGTCTGGTTCACGTGTCCCAGATGACAGACCGCTATATCAAGCATCCGCTGGAGGCGGTCAGTGTCGGGGATATCGTGGAGGTCAAGGTGCTGGCGGTTGATGTGGCGAAGAAGCGCATTTCGCTGACGATGAAAATCCGGGAGACGAAGTAAACCACGGCAGATTCAGCCGTTGGTTATAGGATGCAGGAGCGCTGACTGGAATGGGGCGGCGGATAAGGCATAGAAAATTAGGGAGAAGATAAAATGGACTTACGTGTAAAAATACAGCCAAAAGAGATTTTTATTTATTCGATGTACAATTTCTGGGCGGGACTGCGTGGAATCGGATGCATCATACTGACGGTGCTCGTTATTATTGCAGCGGCAGCCAGCGAGGAACGTCTGGGAACGCAGGTGACGAATCTGGTGATTCTGGGAGTGATTGCCTTGACAGGCTTTCAGATTTTTGCAATCTGGAAACAGGCAGAGCGCACCGCCGGGGATGCGAAAACGGGAGCTGAGATTGTATTTCACATTGGAGACGAGGGCATCCGTGCCCGCCAGGCGAACGGCAAGGGTGAGATCAGCTGGGATAAGCTGGTAAAAGTGAAAAAGATCGCGGGAATATATGTGCTTTACCTGGGTCGAGACAAGGCGTACCTGATGCCGAAGCGCGTGTTCAGAGGTTCGGAGGAGCAGATTTTTCTCAGTAGCTTACAAGAAATCTGCCGCAGGAAAAGAGAAGAGGAATTCGAGCATGATGATAGAAACAAACAGCCCGGAAGAGACGTATGCGTTTGGAAAAAAGCTTGGAATGGAAGCGCAGGCAGGGCAGGTGTATTGTTTGAATGGTGATCTGGGCGTAGGAAAGACGGTTTTTACGCAGGGGTTTGCCGCGGGACTTGGAATTCAGGAACCGGTCAACAGCCCGACTTTCACGATCGTGCAGGAGTACGACGATGGGCGCCTGCCGCTCTACCATTTTGATGTATATCGTCTCGGCGATGTGGACGAGATGGATGAAATTGGCTATGAGGACTATTTCTACGGCGAGGGCATCTGCCTGATCGAATGGTCGGAGCGCATCCGCGAGATCCTGCCGGAACATCCGATCCAGATCACGATTGAAAAGGATCTGGAAAAGGGCTTTGATTACCGGAAAATTTCAGTAAACGAGCAGTAGCCGGCGACAGGAGGAAAGAGAAAATGAGAATTTTGGGAATCGAAAGCGCATCCCTGGTGGCATCGGTTGCTATTGTTACGGATGATGTGATCACGGCAGAATATACGGTGAATCTGAAAAAAACGCATTCGCAGACACTTCTTCCGATGATTGATGAGATTGTGAAAATGCTGGAGGTGCCGTTGGAAAGCATCGATGCAATCGCAGTATCCGGCGGTCCGGGCTCTTTTACGGGGCTTCGGATTGGCTCTGCGACAGCGAAAGGACTGGGACTGGCGCTTGGGAAGCCGCTGATCCATGTGCCGACGATGGATGCGATGGGATATTGTCTGTACGGGGCTTCGGCGCTCATCTGCCCGATGCTGGATGCGAGACGGCAGCAGGTGTACACGGGGCTCTATCGGTATGAAGAGAAGTTCGAGATTGTGAAAGAACAGTGCATTACGGATATCCATGCGTTGATTGCCGAGTTAAATGAGCGCGGCGAGCGCGTGATTTTCCTGGGGGACGGTGTGCCGGTCAACCGGGCGGTGATCGAGGAAGAGATGAAGGTGCCGTATTCGTTTGCACCGGCACAGGCGAGCCGTCAGCGAGCTTCGGCGGTGGCAGCGCTTGGCGCAGTGTATCTGGCAGAGGGAAAGACCGAGACGGCAGCCGAGCACAAGCCGGATTATCTGCGGAAATCGCAGGCGGAGCGCGAGCGCGAGGTCGCAGAGCGCCAGGGCGAGATGGACAAGCTGGCAGCCGGTATTGTGGTCGTGGAGAAGAAATAATGGCGGCAGGAACGGGAACGCAAAAAGAGCTTCGTGTTCAGATAGTGGATTTACAGCCGGGGGATCTTCCTGCGGTCCGGGCACTGGAACTGGAATGCTTTTCGGATGCATGGTCGGAGAAGCTTTTACAGGATCTGCTGACGAGCAGCTGGGATAAAGCCTGGGTGCTGAAAGAGGATGAAACCGTCTGTGGCTACAGCAATTTCCGCGTCATTGCCGGGGAAGGCGAGCTGATGCGGATCGCGGTTCACGGCGCGTGCCGGGGGCGCGGCTATGGGCGGCTTCTGATGGAACGGCTGTTAAGGGAAGCAGAGGAAGAAAACGTCGAGGATATCACCTTGGAGGTGCGTGCATCCAATGCCCCGGCGATTGCGCTGTATGAGGCGTATGGCTTTCAGAAAGAGGCGGTTCGGAAGAATTATTACAGCGGGCCGACGGAAGATGCGCTGATTTATTGGAAAAGAAGCGGAAAAAGCATTGACAGATGAAATGGAAATGAGTATACTGTTTAACAGATAAAAGCGTAACACTTTACAGTGTTAAATTAAAAGAAAAGAACGGTAGGAGGTTCATATGCTGAGTCAGGTATCTATTTTTGCAGAGAATAAGAAAGGACGTTTACAGAATATTACATCCCTTCTTCAGAAGGAGAATATTAACATTTGGGGTTCGATCACGAATGACAGTGCGGAGTACGGTATTATCCGTATGGTTGTTTCTAATCCAGGGCACGCGGAGAAAGTGCTGGCGGAAGCTGGTTATCTCTGTCGTCTGACAGAGGTGCTTGGCGTCGAACTGGATGACGAGGTCGGAGCACTCAACCGTCTGTTAATTTCCCTCGAAGAGAGCAATATCAATGTAGATTACCTGTATCTCTCCTTCAATCGTGATTCTGGCAAGCCGGTTATGGTGCTTCACACGGACGATGTGAGGGAGGTCAGCATCTGCCTGACATCGAAGGGATATAAGGTACTGTAAGTATTTCCAGCACTTTCCGCTTAAAAACCGGTATAAAAAACAGTATAATGATGGAGAAGCTGTGGAGGACATGGCTTCTCCATTTTGCGTATATAGAAGAGAAAGGCGAGGAGAGCATGAGAAAATATGGAGAGAGCGGCATTCTTCTGTCGGTTGTCTGCAACCGGTGCGGGAAGAAGCTGGCGGTGAAAGAAGGCATTCTGCGCGAAGGAGCGGCGCATTTTGATGTGGCATGGGACTATTTTTCGGAGAAAGATGGGGAGGTGCATCATTTTGATCTGTGCGAGGAGTGTTATGATGGAGTGACGCGGGAATTTCTGATTGAGGCAGATAAGGAGGAGAGGACGGAACTATTGTAGAGTCGTGAGGGGAACGGAGAAACGCGGGACAGGCGGTGCGCCATCTGCGTCTCTCCTGTGAATTGGATTGCTGAATTTCTGGCTTGCAACATAGTATTTCTTTATGATATTATTAAATGATATGGGAGTTAGGAGAAAAGGTGTTTTGACAGCTTTTTGCGTGACTTTTAATTAAAAAGATTTATTATGAATCATTTATTTAATAGAAAAGAGGATGTTTCATGTTAGATGTATGTTTGCTGGGAACGGGCGGGATGATGCCGCTGCCGTATCGGTGGCTGACGGCTTTGATGGTCCGCTGCTCGGGCAGCAATTTGCTGATAGACTGCGGGGAAGGCACGCAGATTGCGTTGAAAGAAAAGGGCTGGAGCCCGAAGCCGGTGGATGTGATTTGTTTTACACATTATCACGCGGATCATATCAGCGGTCTGCCGGGACTTTTGTTGACGATGGGAAATGCGGAGCGGACGGAGCCGATCACGATGATTGGACCGAAGGGACTGGAACGCGTGGTGACGGCACTGCGGACGATCGCGCCGGAATTGCCGTTTCCGCTTGAGTTTATCGAGCTGACGGAGCCGAGACAGCAGCTTCAGATTGGACCGTATGTGATCGATGCGTACCGGGTCAACCATAATGTGACCTGTTATGGGTACTCGATTTCGATTCCGAGAAAGGGACGGTTCGATGTGGAACGCGCGCGGGCGCAGGAGATTCCGCAGAAGTTCTGGAGCCGCCTGCAGAAGGGGGAGACGATCGAGGAGGAAGGCAGAACGCTGACACCGGATATGGTGCTCGGAGGTGACCGGAAGGGAATCAAGGTGGCATACTGTACCGATACGAGACCGCTTCCGGTAATTGCGGAGTACGCGAAGGATGCGGATCTGTTTATCTGTGAAGGCATGTACGGCGAGGACGGGAAAGAAGCCAAGGCGAGAGAATACAAGCATATGACATTCCAGGAGGCGGCACACCTGGCGAAGGAGGCCCAGCCGAAGGAAATGTGGCTGACTCATTACAGCCCGTCGCTCATCCGTCCGGATGATTATATGGATAAAGTGCGTGAGATATTCCCGAGAGCGAAGGCCGCCCGCGATGGCTGGACGGCAGAGCTGGGATTTGATGAGGAGTAAGGGCGATGCAGACGGAAGAAAAGAGAGAGAATATAGAAGAAAAGAAGGAAGAACGGATGGAAATGCCAGTTTCAGGAGCATTGGAACGGGGACCAGGGAAAGCTCCGGTATCGGGGGCAGAGATTTCCGTGCAAGATACAGAAAACGGACACCCATCAGAAGATGTTTACATTCTTGCAATCGAGAGTTCCTGTGATGAGACGGCAGCTTCAGTCGTGAAAAACGGACGTACCGTTCTTTCCAATATCATATCTTCCCAGATCGATCTTCACACGCTGTTTGGCGGCGTTGTGCCGGAGATTGCGTCGAGAAAGCATATCGAGAAGATCAACCAGGTTATTGAAGAGGCGCTGACAGAGGCACATATGAGTCTGGAGGAGATGACGGCGATTGCAGTTACCTACGGTCCAGGGCTGGTTGGCGCGCTTTTGGTCGGTGTGGCGGAAGCCAAAGCACTCGCGTATGCGGCGAAGAAACCGCTGGTCGGCGTACACCATATCGAGGGGCACGTATCGGCAAATTTCATCGAAAATCCGGATCTGGAACCGCCGTTCATGTGCCTGATCGTGTCAGGCGGACATACACATCTGGTGATTGTGAAAGATTATGGCGAATTTGAGATTCTGGGACGCACCCGAGACGATGCAGCAGGCGAGGCGTTTGACAAGGTGGCACGCGCGGTCGGGCTCGGTTATCCGGGCGGCCCGAAGGTCGATAAGGCGGCAAAAGAGGGGAATCCACATGCGATTGAGTTTCCACGGGCAAAAGTGGGCGACAATCCATATGATTTCAGCTTCAGCGGCTTAAAATCGGCGGTCTTAAATTATATTAACCATGCGAAAATGATGGGCGAGGAGATCAATGTGCCGGATCTGGCGGCTTCGTTCCAGAATGCGGTTGTGGAAGTATTGGTATCGCGCACGATCGAGGCGGCGAAACAGCACGGCTATAAGCGCGTGGCGATCGCCGGTGGTGTGGCATCCAACTCCGCTCTCCGGGCGGGCATGGAGAAGGCCTGTAAAGAGGCGGGCATCCGGTTCTTCCATCCGTCACCGATCTTCTGTACGGACAATGCGGCGATGATCGGCGCGGCGGCGTACTATGAATATAAGAAGGGCGCGCGCGCAGGCTGGGATCTGAATGCGGTGCCGAATTTGAAGCTGGGCGAGAGATAATACAAATTTTTTCAGGAAGAATTGTTTTGCGGTTAGTTTTTTTTAAAATATTGATTTGACAAAAAGTGGAAAAAGAGTGTTTTAAGAGATCGTTCTGGCATGGAGGAGAAACGAGATGGAACATACATTGGATCAATTTGGGAAAGAGAAAATTACACCGCATCCGACCCGCACCGCCGCTATCGTTCTGGCAGCCGGACAGGGAAAACGGATGAAAAGCAAGATTCAGAAGCAGTTTCTCCTTCTGGAGGAAAAGCCGGTCATCTGGTATGCACTTCACGCGTTTGAGGAGAGCCGGGTCGATGATGTGATTCTGGTGACCGGGGCGGATGAGATCGCGTACTGCCGGGACGAGATTGTAGGAAAATATGGATTTTCCAAGGTGCGCGCTATCGTTGCGGGCGGAAAAGAGCGCTACCATTCGGTCTACGAGGGTTTAAAGGCGCTCGGCAGCCAGCTTTCCTATGGGGAGGGGGACTGCGTCCTGATTCATGACGGGGCGCGTCCGTTTGTGGACGAGCCGATGATTGAACGTATCGTATCAGATATACGAAGTTATAGCGCAGCAGTGGCAGGCATGCCGTCAAAGGATACGGTCAAGCTGGCGGATGCGGACGGATTTGCCTCTGTGACGCCGGAACGGGCGCATGTCTGGATGATTCAGACACCGCAGGGATTTACTTACCCGCTGATCCGCGCGGCGTATGACAAGATGATGAGTCGGGAAGAGTACCAGCAGGGAGTGACGGATGATGCGATGGTGGTCGAGACGATGACCGATCACAAGGTACGCCTGACCGAAGGTTCTTACCGGAATATCAAGGTGACAACGCCGGAGGATATGGAGGTTGCGGCTGCATTTTTAAAAAATAAAAAAAGTTAATAGTCTATTGACAACCCTTGACTTCTATGTTATAGTACTTATCGTGTTTAACTGCCGAAGACAGCAGGTGCCGAAAGGCATAAGGTTAATACGCCTGCCGAGGGAACTGATATCGTTGTATATTTCTATCCCCCTGTCCTGCGAGTGACGGAGGGATTTTATTTTACAGAAAACGTTTACCAGGCGGTTATAGAAATAAAACAGGAGGTAAACCAATCATGGCAAAAGTTGAATTAAAGCAGCCGGTTGTTGCTGAAATCGCAGAATTATTCAACGGCGCTAAGGGCGCAGTAGTAGTTGACTACCGTGGACTGACAGTTGAGCAGGACACACAGCTCCGTAAGCAGTTAAGAGAAGCTGGTGTTACTTATAAAGTATATAAGAACACCATGATTCGTTTCGCTGCTAAGGGTACCGCGTTCGAGGCTCTGGAGCCGAATCTGGAGGGTCCGACCGCTCTGGCTGTATCCAAAGAGGATGCTACAGCTCCGGCAAGAATTTTAGCTGAGTTCGCTAAAAAAGCAGACAAGCTTGAGATCAAGGGCGGCGTTGTAGAGGATACTTACTACGATGCAAAGGGCATGCAGGTTATCGCAACCATCCCGTCCAGAGAAGTTCTTCTTGGAAAACTTCTTGGAAGCATGCAGTCTCCGATCACAAACTTCGCTCGTGTTATCAAACAGATCGCAGAGCAGCAGGAGGCATAAGACCCTTACCTGCAAAGCAGGGTGTAAGGTGCGTGAGAGCCGCATAGTAAAGCAAGAGGCCGCATAAGGCCGATTTAAAATTCAATTACAGGAGGAATATTAAAATGGCAAAGTTAACAACAGCTGAGTTCATTGAGGCAATCAAAGAATTATCCGTATTAGAGTTAAACGATTTAGTAAAAGCTTGCGAGGAAGAGTTCGGTGTATCCGCAGCAGCAGGCGTTGTTGTAGCAGCAGCAGGTGCAGCTGAGGCAGCAGAAGAGAAGACTGAGTTCGACGTAGAGCTGACAGAGGTTGGCCCGAACAAAGTTAAAGTTATCAAGGTAGTTCGTGAAGCTACAGGTCTTGGTCTGAAAGAGGCTAAGGAAGTAGTTGACGGTGCTCCGAAGGTAGTTAAGGCTGGCGCTTCCAAGGAAGAGGCTGAGGACATCAAGACTAAATTAGAGGCTGAAGGCGCTAAAGTTACCTTAAAGTAATTTAAGTAATTTCGCATAGAGCTAATTGCATTACAGATGGAGAGTCTGGCGTGTGCGTGAGCGCATGCCGGGCTCTTTTTTATTTCATGGGAAATTGCGTCCTATGAAATAAAAAACGCTCCGCGAAGATGCAGACTCTTTTTTAAACGGGGGAATCAAATCAAGATGGCAGAGAAGACAAGAAATGAAACGGCAGCAGATGAGGAACTTAAAACGCTTCGGGAACGGCTTAAGGCGTGCGAATTTCTGCTGATTGGGCTTGGAAGCGAATGGGAGAAGGCGGGAGGCGCGGAGGTACAGGAGGCATACCGGGCGCTGGCATCGATGACAGAGGGGAAGGATTATTTTATCGTGACAACCGCAAAGGATGCGCGCATCTTTGAAAGTTCGTTGGATGAAGCGAAAATCACGGCGCCGTGCGGTAATGTGAACTGGCTTCAGTGTTCGAAAGGCTGTACGAAGGATATCTGGGAGCGCGGCGAGGTGGCGGATGGTATCTGCCCGCACTGTGGGGCGCCGCTGACAGAAAACACAGTTCTGGCGAATCCGTATATCGAGGAAGGTTATTTGAAAAGCTGGAATCTCTACCGGGAATGGCTGGCTGGAACCTTAAACCATGCGCTTCTGATTCTCGAGCTGGGAGTGGATTTCAAGACGCCGACCGTCATCCGCTGGCCCTTTGAAAAGACGGTCTTTTTTAACCGCAAATCGCATATGTATCGGATAAACCAGAAGTTTTACCAGATTGTCGGAGATATTCAGGAGAGGACCGTATCGATTCCGCAGAATTCGGTCGGCTTTATCCGCAATTTTCCTTCCTGCGATTGAGAGTCCACTTAGTTACTGGGCACGTATGCGTGAACAGTAACGTCCACTTATCTGCGGAGGGGACATTTGGGAAGCAAAACTTGAGAAACCGCTTCGATTGTGCTAAAATGGAACCATCGTTTGACAGAAAACGACAGAAAATGACATGGACGAGAGGATAGGGCAATGGGAGCAATCAGTAATGACTGGCTGGCTCCGCTCAGCGGAGAGTTTAAAAAGCCATATTACAGAAAGTTATACGATACTGTGAAACGGGAATATGAGACGCATGTTGTATATCCGGATGCGAATGATATTTTCAATGCATTTGATTTTACCCCTCTTTCCGAGGTAAAGGTGGTTATTTTAGGTCAGGATCCCTACCATGGTCCGGGACAGGCGCATGGGCTTTGCTTTTCGGTAAAGCCGGATGTGGAAATTCCGCCGTCCCTGGTGAATATTTATCAGGAATTGCACGATGATCTCGCTGCTACATCCCGAACAATGGCTATCTGACGAAATGGGCGAAGCAGGGAGTCATGCTGCTGAACACTGTTCTGACCGTTCGCGCGCATCAGGCAAATTCCCACCGTGGAATCGGCTGGGAGGAGTTTACGGACGCTGCGATCAAGATCTTAAATGAGCAGGACCGTCCGATGGTATTTATTCTGTGGGGACGTCCGGCACAAGCGAAGAAATCGATGCTTAATAATCCAAAGCATCTGATTCTCGAAGCACCGCATCCGAGCCCGCTGTCTGCGTACCGCGGATTTTTCGGCAGCCGGCCATTCAGCAAGACCAATGAATTTTTAAAAGAACATGGTGTTGCCCCGATCGACTGGCAGATAGAAAACGTGTAGGAAGGAGCAGACATGAGTTTTGTTGAGATTTTAAAGGTAATTGTACTGGGAATCGTGGAAGGTTTCACGGAATGGCTTCCGATCAGCAGTACCGGGCATATGATTCTGGTGGATGAGATCATCCATCTGGATGTCAGCGAGGCGTACCGGGAAGTGTTTATGGTTGTCATCCAGCTGGGTGCGATTCTGGCGGTTATGGTGCTGTATTTCAATAAATTGAATCCGTTTTCACCGCACAAATCGATGGCGCAGAAGCGCGGTACAATTCGTTTGTGGATAAAAATTATTATAGCCTGCATTCCGGCAGCGGTGATTGGGCTTCCGCTTGACCATTTCATGGATAAGCTGATGAACGGCTATGTCGTAGCAGCGATGCTGATTCTCTACGGCGTTTTGTTTATCGTACTGGAAAATCGAAACGTGCACCGTCATTTTCCGATTGAGCGCGTGACGCAGATTTCGTTCCAGACAGCGGCGCTGATCGGCTGTTTCCAGGTGCTGGCGATGATTCCGGGTACTTCCCGTTCGGGCGCGACGATTCTGGGCGCGATGCTGATCGGCTGTTCACGTCCGGCGGCGGCAGAATTTTCATTCTTCCTTGGGATTCCGGTTATGTTCGGTGCGAGTTTTTTAAAGATTGTGAAATTTTTCATTCAGGGCGGCGGATTTTCTTTCGCGGAGTTTATTTATCTGGTTCTTGGTATGGTGGTCGCATTTGGCGTGTCCGTGTACTCGATCAAGTTCCTGATGGGATATGTCCGCAAGCATGATTTCAAGTTTTTCGGATATTATCGGATTGTGCTTGGTATCGTGGTGCTGTCCTACTTTGGTATTTCGGCGCTAGTAGGTTAAAATGTACGCTCGGAGTCTTTCCTGCACTTGCTTTTGCGGCTGGCGGAAAGATTCTGAGAGTACATTAAATAGAAAAAGAGGATTCAGACCTGACAGAAATGCGGAGGTCTGGATCCTTTTTTACGTTCATATAATACATGGAAGCGGGAGCGCAAATATAAAGGGGATGTCCTGTCACAGTTCAGGGCTGACACATCTAAAATGGTAAATCGGATCATTCAAAATAAGGGTTCCATGAGGAAAAAACTGCTCTGCCTGTGCGCGGCAGTGCTGCTGGATCTGTGTTTTTTGGGAATCGTGTGCAGGCTGGCAGTGGGGATGCAGTGGGAAGATTTGGCAAAAGTGGAGCAGGCGGACCAAACGGTTTTCTCCCCAGAATCTCTTTTCGGCGGGGAGTTGGCGCTGACCTTCGACGACGGGCCGCACAGGGTGTACACGAAAAAGCTGCTGGACGGCTTGCGCGAGAGGGGCGTGAAAGCCTCTTTTTTTCTGGTCGGGGAAAATATTCCGGGTAATGAAGAACTGGTGCGCCAGATGGCTAAAGATGGTCATCTCATCGGGGTTCACTGCATGGCGCATGTGGATCTGGCACGCCAGCCGATTGAAAAGAGCGTGGAGGAGATTCGGGAGACGGCCGATCGGATCGAGGCGGTCACGGGAAAACGTCCGGAATACATACGTCCGCCGTATGGTTCATGGAGTACGGAGCTTCAGGAGAAGGTGTCGATGACGCCGGTGTTCTGGGACGTCGATACGCTGGACTGGAAAAACCGGAATACGGCGCGGATTGTGAAGCATATCTGCAAAAATGCGGCGGTGCACACGGTGGTGCTGATGCATGATGCATATCAGACTTCGGTTGATGCTGCGCTTGAGACGATTGACACATTGACGGCGGAGGGATATACTTTTGTTACAATAGAAGAATGTCTGATTGATTGAGAGGATACGATGGATTTATTTGATTATATGCGGAAAAATACGATCGAGCAGGAGGCACCGCTGGCATCCAGGCTGCGCCCGTCCACGCTTGACGAGGTGGTGGGACAGAAGCATATCATAGGAAAGGATAAGCTTTTGTACCGGGCGATCAAGGCGGATAAGCTCGGATCGCTGATTTTTTACGGACCGCCCGGAACGGGCAAAACGACGCTGGCGCGCGTGATTGCCAACACGACGAGCGCGCGTTTTGAGCAGCTCAACGCGACGGTGGCGGGGAAAAAAGATATGGAACAGGTCGTGCAGGATGCCAAGGATGCGTTGGGGATGTACGGAAAGCGCACGATCCTGTTTATCGACGAGATTCACCGCTTTAATAAGGGGCAGCAGGACTATCTTCTGCCGTTTGTTGAGGATGGTACGATTTTGCTCATTGGTGCGACGACGGAGAATCCGTATTTTGAGGTCAACGGGGCGCTGATTTCCCGATCCCGTATTTTTGAGCTGAAACCGTTGGAAAATGCGGATATCCGCGAGCTTTTAGAGCGGGCGCTCCATGACAAGGAAAAGGGTATGGGAAGCTATCGCGCGGAGGCGACGGACGAGGCGCTCGATTTTCTGGCCGATATGGCAGGCGGAGACGCGCGCGCGGCGCTCAATGCGATCGAGCTTGGTATTCTCACAACGGAACGGAGTGAAGATGGGCTGATTCACATCACACTCGATGTAGCCCAGGAGTGCATCCAGCGCCGCGCCGTGAAGTATGACAAGACGGGGGACAACCATTACGATACGATCTCAGCGTTTATCAAGAGTATGCGCGGTACCGATCCGGATGCGGCAGTTTATTATCTGGCGAAGATGCTGGATGCAGGCGAGGATATCAAATTTATTGCGCGGCGTATCATGATCTGTGCATCGGAGGATGTCGGCAATGCGGATCCGCAGGCGATTCAGGTTGCGGTCAGCGCGGCGCTGGCAGTGGAGCGGATTGGTCTGCCGGAGGCGCGGATTATCCTGTCGCAGGCGGCTACCTATGTGGCGAGCGCGCCGAAGAGCAACGCGGCGTATGTGGCGGTCGATGAGGCACAGGAGGCGGTCAGGTTAAAGGGCAACTTTACGGTGCCGTCCCATCTGCGCGACTGCCATTACAGCGGGGCGGAGAAGCTGGGGCATGGTGACGGGTACAAGTATGCACATGATTATCCGAACCATTATGTGAAGCAGCAGTACCTGCCGGATGGACTGGAGGGCAGCACATTTTACCGCCCGTCAGAAAATGGGTATGAGAAGAAGATTGGGGAGTGGCTGCACTTTCTGAAGGGCTCTGAATGAGAAAAAGCTTCTTTTTAGATGGATTTTGCCGATGCTACGCATTCCAAATCGGCAAAATCTGCTGCCGGAACTGTATCGTACGGAATTTTCAGTTCAGAAAATTCCTACCTGTGAACAGTTACTATGTTCCTGAATTGATATGTATGAAGAAAATGTTTACTTGAATTTTTATGAAAACCGTTTATAATAAAACCAAGGTGGCTGCCGGATAAAGAGCAGTCACAGCATAAAAGGCTATGTTAAAAAGGTATGCCGGGCAGGTATCTGCCTGTCCGGTTTCGTGTAAGTACCTGGAAGACATCCACACGTTTCTTATTTCTGATTTTTGAATCCCAGAGAATATGACACAATTAAACAGGGTAAGGAGAATTATATGAGAGAAAAATTAAAGACACTCCCTCTGGTGCAGCTTCGGGAAATGGCGAAGGCACAGGGGTTAAAGGGGATCAGCACCCTGAAAAAGGCGGAGATCATAGACAGGCTGTGCGAACTTGAGAAGCCGGCGGAAGGGGGACAGAAAGAAGAAACGCCCCAGGCTTCTGTCAGTGAGCATCCGGCTGGATCGGCGGAACCGGCAGAGAGAATGGAAATGCACGTGCAGCCGCGCAGAACGGATGCAGGGCAGAATACATCGGCACAGACGTATTCGCAGCCGCGGAGATCTGCCAACGGAGAACGGGTTGCGGGAGGGCAGAATTCCAGCTATGAGCGCCGCAGCGAAGGCGGATACCGCCGGAATGAATACGGCTCCTATACACGCCGTGAGAATAATAATACCCGTTATCAGGATAACCGCAGACGCGAGTACACGCAGCGAGAGGGGTATCAGAGAAATTCCTATGTGCCGCGTAACAATTACAATGAAGCGATGAGCGCAAGAACCGAGTATAGCCAGCCGGAACATACCGCACCGGCACCGCAGATGGCAGAAGCAGCCTCCGAGTACAGTCAGCCGGAACGTACCGCGCCGGTGCAGCAGATGGAAAGCACCCGTACCGAGGTGGAAAATGCACGCATGGAGGATCTGAAAAATGAATTTCAGGAGTTGGACAGCGGCATCGAGGCGAACGGAATCCTGGAGGTTATGCCGGATGGATTTGGATTTATCCGTTGTGAAAACTTCCTGCCGGGTGAAAATGACGTCTATGTGGCGCCGTCCCAGATCCGCCGTTTTAATCTGAAAACTGGTGATATCGTGCGCGGAAGCCGTCGTGTGAAGTCGGCGACGGAGAAATTTGCAGCATTATTATATATTAATTCGGTCAATGGATACCCGACCAGCGTGGTGGAAAAACGTCCGAATTTTGAAAATCTGACGCCAATTTTCCCAAATGAACGTCTGCACCTGGAATATCCGGGGGTTAAGACTTCCATGGCGATGCGCGTGATGGATCTGCTGTCCCCGATCGGAAAAGGACAGCGAGGCATGATCGTATCCCCGCCAAAAGCCGGAAAGACCACCCTGTTAAAGCAGGTGGCGACGACCATCACAAAGAATCATCCAGAAATGCACCTGATCATCCTTCTGATCGATGAGCGTCCGGAGGAGGTGACAGATATCCGTGAGACGGTAACGGGAGAAAATGTCGAGGTCATCTATTCGACGTTTGACGAGCTGCCGGAGCGTCATAAACGTGTGTCGGAGATGGTAGTAGAACGGGCGAAGCGCCTTGTCGAGCACGGAAGGGACGTTATGATTCTTTTAGACAGTATCACCCGTCTGGCAAGGGCTTACAACCTGGTGGTTCCGCCGAGTGGACGAACTCTTTCAGGTGGTTTGGATCCGGCAGCGCTGCATATGCCGAAGCGCTTCTTCGGTGCGGCGAGAAATATACGCGAGGGCGGCAGCCTGACGATTCTGGCGACCGCGCTGATTGAGACGGGCAGCCGTATGGACGATGTTATTTACGAGGAATTTAAGGGAACCGGCAACATGGAGCTGGTGCTTGACCGCAAACTTTCCGAGAAGCGCATCTTCCCGGCGATCGATATCCTGCGTTCCGGTACGCGAAGAGATGATCTGCTTCTTTCGTCCGCCGAGGCGGAAGCGGTCGATATCGTCCACAAGGCGACCAACACGCAGAAACCGGAGGATACCGTCGAGCGAATCCTGGATCTGTTTGCCAAGACGAAGAACAATGCGGAATTTGTGGAGATCACGCGGAAAAAGGGGTCATTTTACTAAAAATCATGTTTCATCAATAGCGCATCTGTGAGGACTTTCTTCCAGGCAGGAAAACAGGACTGTAAGAAGAAAAATAGTATTGAAAAATAGATAAAATTGCTTGCTAAAAAGTACACACCATGATATAATTATAAGGCTGTATTAACAGACGGTAGTTCTGACATCTGCGTGAGTCGTCCTTACGAGTGGAAGGAACGCTTAAATGATGGAATAGCGTGCCTGGATGTGCGGAGCTTTATATAGAGCCGTTTTAAGACGGCTTGCAATTAAAAAAGCGGTCGGAAATCGCAATGAAAAATTCAGAGAGGTGAAAGAAATGAGAGAAGGAATCCATCCAGCCTATTATCAGGCAAAAGTAGTTTGCAACTGTGGTAACGAGTTCGTAACTGGTTCTACCAAGAAAGACATCCACGTAGAGGTTTGCTCCAAGTGTCATTCATTCTACACAGGCCAGCAGAAAGCAGCCGCTGCCCGCGGACGTATCGATAAGTTCAACCGCAAGTACGGCATCAACGCAGGCAAATAAGTTTGAACCATGTAAAGGTTGGGTTTTAGTGGCGACATTAAACTCAGCCTTTTTGTTTTCTTCTTTTTTTATTTTGAAAGGACAGCATGAAGTATTCAGGAATTGGCGGTCAGGCGGTAATTGAAGGAATCATGATGATGAAAGGCGAGGACTATGCAGTGGCAGTCCGCCGGCCTGACAAAGAGATAGAAGTAAAAAAAGACACATACCAGAGTATCACGAAAAAAGCGAAGATTTTACAGCTCCCGTTTGTGCGCGGCGTGTTCCGGTTTGCAGATTCGATGATCATCGGCATGCGGAGTCTGTCGTATTCCGCCAGCTTTTTTGAGGATGATGAGGATGCAGAGCCGGGAAAATTCGAACAGCTTTTAGACCGTGTGTTCGGCGAGAAGCTGGAGAGTGCGATCATGGCAGCAGTGCTGGTAATTTCGTTTATCCTGGCAATTGGTATTTTTATGCTCCTGCCGCTGGGGATTGCGAACCTGTTTAAGGGAGTTATCACATCGGATCATCTGATGGCAGTGCTGGAAGGTGTGATCCGGATCGCGATTTTTATTATCTATATTAAACTCGTTTCGCGGATGGAGGACATCCGGCGGACATTTATGTACCACGGGGCGGAGCACAAGTGCATCAACTGTGTGGAACACGGACATCCGCTGACGGTAAAATATGTGCGCGAGAGCTCGAAGGAGCACAAGCGCTGTGGTACTAGTTTCATATTGATTGTCATGGTGATCAGTATTCTGATGTTTATGGTGATCCGGGTCGATACGATCTGGATGCGGATTTTGAGCCGTATTATTCTGGTTCCGGTCATTGCGGGTATATCATATGAGGTATTGCAGTGCGCTGGACGGAGCAATTCGAAGTTTATGGATCTGGTGAGCCGTCCGGGTATGTGGATGCAGGGTCTGACGACGAAGGAGCCGGATGACTCGATGATTGAGGTGGCGATCGCGGCGACCGAGGCAGTTTTTGACTGGAGAGAATACCTGACGGAGAATTTCCCAGGCTGGGAAAAGCAGCTGGAAGAGTCATAAATAGAACACGGTACGACAGAGGGGATGAGTCGATGAGCGAGGAAAACGGAAGAACAGACCTGACCTGGAGAGAACTGTTGGATGAGGGCGGCGCGCGCTTAAGTGAGGCGGGTGTGCCGGACGCAGGGACGGATGCCTGGTATCTGATGGAAGCGGCGTTCGGGATTGACCGGGTGCATTATTATCTGGATCAGAACCGTCCGATCCATGCGGAACGCCTGGAAAAGGGCTATGGGCGCTATCAGGAAATGCTTCAGAAACGGGCAGAGCGCATTCCACTGCAGCAGATTCTGGGAATGCAGGATTTTATGGGAATGACATTTTCTGTCGATGAAAATGTCCTGATTCCGCGCCAGGATACGGAGACGTTAGTTGAGCGGGTTCTTCGGGATTACCCGGAAAAGGATCTGAAACTTTTGGATATGTGTACCGGATCCGGCTGTATCGCGATCAGCCTTGCCGTGCTTGGCGGCTACCAGAACGTGACGGCGGTGGATATTTCCGAGGCGGCGCTGCGCGTGGCAAAGAAAAATGCGAGACGTCTCTTTTTGATTCAGAAGGGAACTGCGCGGTCAGAATCGTTTCAGGTATCGGAGGATCCGTGGTGCATCCGCCTGAAAACGTGGCTGGCAAAGGGACCGCGCCTGCAGGCAGAGATCGAGGAACACAGTCTGACACTTTTGCAGAGCAATCTGTTTCAGGCGGTGGAGGCGGATGTCATGTACGATGTGATTGTGTCGAATCCGCCGTATATCCCATCGGCGGTGATCGACGGTCTGGAACCGGAGGTACGCGACCATGAGCCGCGGCTGGCGCTGGACGGCAGCGAGGACGGTCTGTATTTTTACCGGGTTCTGGCGCTGGAGTGCAGCAAACATCTGAACAAGGGAGGCTGCGTATATTTTGAGATAGGATATGACCAGGCGGAGGCGGTCAGCCGGATACTGACCATCGCCGGGTATCGGGAGATAGAAGTGATAAAGGATGAGCCGGGGCTGGATCGCGTGGTAAAGGCACGGTGGAACCGTTAGACGATAGAGGAGGATATCATGTTTGACAGATTGGATGATTTGCTGATCCGTTATGAAGAGCTGATGGAAGAGCTCGGCAGCCCGGAAGTGGCAAGCGATACAAATCGTTTCCGCAAGCTGATGAAGGAGCAGTCGGATCTGGCTCCGATTGTGGAGGCATATAAAGAGTATAAGAAGGCAAAACAGGACGTAGAGGACAGTCTGGCGCTTCTGGATGAGGAATCCGACGAGGAGATGCGCGAGATGGCGAAGGAAGAGTTAAATGCTGCGAAAAAGCGCATTGAAGATCTGGAGCAGGAATTAAAAATTCTGCTTCTTCCGAAGGATCCGAATGATGAAAAGAACGTTATCGTCGAGATTCGTGCAGGTGCAGGCGGCGATGAGGCGGCATTATTTGCGTCCGAACTGTACCGTATGTATGTGCGCTTTGCAGAGCGCAACCGCTGGAAAACTGAGCTTGTCAGCGTCAGTGAAAATGGAATCGGCGGCTTCAAGGAGGTCGTTTTCATGATTACCGGCCAGGGCGCTTACTCCAAGATGAAGTACGAGAGCGGTGTCCACCGTGTACAGCGTGTGCCGGAGACCGAGTCCGGCGGACGTATCCATACCTCGACCGCGACGGTTGCCGTGATGCCGGAGGCAGAGGATGTGGACGTTGTCATCGATGATAAAGATATCCGTATTGACGTTATGCGTGCGTCCGGAAACGGTGGACAGTGTGTCAACACGACTGACTCCGCGGTACGTCTGACCCATATTCCGACCGGTATCGTGATCTACAGCCAGACTGAGAAATCGCAGTTACAGAACAAGGAAAAGGCGTTCCGTCTTCTGCGTTCCAAGCTATATGATCTGGAGCTGGAGAGACGCCAGAATGAGGAAGCGGCAGAACGCCGCAGCCAGATCGGTACCGGTGACCGTTCCGAGAAGATCCGTACCTATAACTTCCCGCAGGGACGTGTGACCGAGCACCGCATCAAATTGACCTTGTATAAGATCGATTCGATCATGGACGGCGATCTGTATGAGATCATTGACAGCTTAATTGCAGCCGATCAGGCGGCGAAGCTGGCGAAGATGAATGAGGGCATCTAAAGAATTAGAGAAAACGGAAGGGGGATCCTATATGGAAAGAAGAGATAAAGTCAATTATTATTTGGATCTGGCGGAAATGGTTTCGCAGCGGAGTACCTGTCTGCGAAAGCACTACGGGGCAGTGATTGTGAATAACGATGAGGTTATCTCGACCGGCTATGTGGGTGCCCCGCGCGGACGGAAAAACTGTTCCGATATCGGTCGCTGCATCCGCGAGGAGCTTCATGTGCCGCGCGGCGAGCGGTACGAGTTGTGCCGCAGTGTCCATGCCGAGGCCAATGCCCTGATCAGTGCCTCCAGAGAGCGCATGATCGGCGCGTCGCTGTATCTGACCGGTGTCGATGCGAGAACCGGCGGGTATGTGGAAAAATCGAGCTGCTGTTCGATGTGCAAGCGCATGGTAATCAATGCCGGAATTGAACACGTCTATATCCGTGATACGAAAAATGAGTACCGAAAAGTCGATGTAGAAGATTGGATCCGCGAAGATGAATCGCTGGAAGGAAAATTTGGGTACTAAGAAGCGCACAGGAGACGGCGCTGCCCGCTGGGCACGCCGCATCTTCTGTGCTTTTTTGATCGTGATTGGATGTCTGGTTCTGGCGGATGGTGTGGGGGATGCGGTTAGAAGGGCGGAAAACAGAGGTTTCCAATCTGAAGGAAATGTAGAGCAGAAGTTATCTGGAAAATCTGATTCAGATGCGTCAGAGCCGATATGGCAGCCAGATTTCGCAGCCTTAAAATGTCAGAATGCCGACGTCATCGCCTGGATTCGCATTCCCGGTACTCACATCGACGAACCGATTGTCCAGACAACCGACAATGAATCGTACCGCAGCATCGGGTTGGATGGAAAACCAGATCCAGCCGGGACTGTCTTTCTGGACTGCGAGAGTGCACCGGATGCATCGGATTTTCATTCGATTTTTTACGGGCATCATATGAAGGACGGAAGCCGGTTTTCCGAGCTGATCCGCCTGAAAGACGAAGATTTCTTCCAGAAGCATCGGACGGCTTATCTCTATTTTCCAGATGGGAAAAGGCGGACACTCCGTCTGATTGCAGCGCTCACTGCGGGCAGTCAGGGGGAACGGCGTAGGACGGAATTTGCGGATCGGTCGGAGATGCATCCTTATATAGAAGAAATGACGGAGGGATGCCGGTTTCGCGAGCTGCCAGACGAGGAGGTTTCCCACTTGTATTCCTTTGTGACGTGCAGTTATGAATTTGCGGATGCGCGGACGATTGTGTATGCAGTGGATGAGTGATGCTCATAGATTGTACAATGCAAGAACAGTAGAGGGAAAAAACGTGTAAACATAGAAGAAGTGCAAAGCAAATAAATTTGCAAGCAGCAGGCAAATGTGGTATATTACTTATAGTGATGAGATCTGCCTTTTTTTAGAAAAGAGGCGTGAAAATAAAACATATGAGGAGAACAAGATATGAAGGGTATCGTTTTAGCAGGCGGTTCAGGCACACGCCTTTACCCGCTGACACGCGTAACTTCCAAACAGCTGCTTCCGATTTATGACAAACCGATGATTTACTATCCGATCTCCGTTCTGATGAACGCGGGAATCCGGGATATTCTGATTATTTCGACACCGGATGACACACCGCGTTTTAAGGAATTGTTGGGCGATGGACATCAGTTTGGTTTACATTTAAGCTATGCCGTGCAGCCAAGTCCGGATGGACTGGCACAGGCATTTATCATCGGCGAGGAGTTCATCGGGGATGATTCCGTAGCGATGATTCTGGGGGACAATATTTTCCAGGGTCAGGGACTTGTGAAACGCCTGCGTGCTGCTTCTGCCAAGAAAGAGGGCGCGACTGTATTCGGCTACTATGTCGATGATCCGGAGCGCTTCGGTATCGTAGAATTTGACGACCAGGGCAAGGCGATCTCCATCGAGGAGAAGCCGGAGAAACCGAAGTCCAATTACTGTGTAACGGGTCTGTATTTCTATGACAACCGGGTAGTAGAGTATGCGAAACAGTTAAAACCGTCTGCCAGAGGCGAGCTTGAGATCACCGATTTGAACCGCATCTATCTGGAAAATGGCGATCTGGATGTCATTCTTCTGGGACAGGGCTTTACCTGGCTCGATACCGGTACACATGAGTCCTTAGTTGAGGCAACCAATTTCGTTAAGACAGTAGAGACCCACCAGCACCGCAAGATCGCGTGCCTGGAGGAGATTGCGTACTTAAACGGCTGGATCAGCAAGGAAGAGGTGCTGGAGGCATACGAGGTATACAAGAAAAACCAGTATGGCAAATATCTGAAAGACGTACTGGATGGGAAATATGTTGATAAAATACATCAGAATTAAAAGGAGTTAAAACAATGAAGATTATCGTGACAGGCGGAGCCGGATTCATCGGCGGAAACTTCGTACACCATATGGTAAATAAATACCCGGAGTATCAGATCATCAACCTGGATCTTCTGACCTACGCGGGCAACTTAGAGACACTGAAACCGGTTGAAAACAAACCAAATTACAAATTTGTACACGGCGATATCGCAGACCGCGACTTCGTGTTTAAGCTCTTCGAGGAAGAAAAGCCGGACATTGTGGTAAACTTTGCAGCAGAGAGCCACGTAGACCGTTCCATCACGGACCCAGAGGCGTTTGTCCGCACCAACGTCATGGGAACGACCACCCTGCTGGATGCCTGCCGCACCTATGGAATTAAACGTTATCATCAGGTATCGACCGATGAGGTATACGGCGATCTGCCGTTAGACCGCCCGGATCTCTTCTTCACAGAGACGACCCCGCTGCATACCTCCAGCCCGTACTCTTCTTCCAAGGCGAGTGCGGATCTGTTTGTACTGGCATACCATAGAACCTACGGACTTCCGGTGACAGTATCCCGCTGCTCCAACAACTACGGTCCATATCATTTCCCGGAGAAGCTGATTCCGTTGATGATCAGTCGTGCGCTGGCAGACGAGGAACTTCCGGTATACGGCGACGGCGCGAACGTCCGCGACTGGCTGCACGTATCCGATCATTGTGAGGCGATCGATCTGATTCTCCACAAGGGACGCGTCGGTGAGATTTACAATATTGGCGGACACAATGAGAGGACCAACCTGGAGGTTGTCAAAACCATCCTGAAAGCGCTGGACAAGCCGGAAAGCCTGATCCGTTACGTCAAGGATCGTCCGGGTCATGACCGCCGTTATGCGATCGATCCGACCAAGATCGAGACGGAGCTTGGCTGGAAGCCGAAATACAATTTTGACACCGGCATTCGTCAGACGATTGACTGGTATCTGAACAATCAGGACTGGTGGAAACACATTTTAAGCGGTGAGTACAGCCAGTACTTCGAAAAAATGTATGGAGATAGATTATAATGAGAGTATTAGTGACAGGCGTTAAAGGCCAGCTTGGCTATGACGTGATGAATGAGCTGAAAAAACAGGGTCTTACTGGCATCGGTGTGGATGTCGATGAGATGGATATTACCGATGCAGAGGCATGCCGCCGCGTGATCACCGAGGCAAAGCCGGATGCAGTGATCCACTGCGCTGCATATACTGCAGTAGACGCAGCGGAACAGAACATGGAACTCTGCCGTAAAGTCAATGCAGATGGAACGAGAAATATCGCTGAGGTCTGCAAAGGTCTGGACATCAAAATGATGTACATCAGCACCGATTATGTATTCAACGGTCAGGGCACCCGCCCGTGGGAGCCGGATGACCACCGGGAACCACTCAACGCCTACGGTCAGTCGAAGTATGAGGGTGAGCTGGCAGTCGAGGAGCTGGTAAAGAAGTTTTTCATCGTCCGTATCGCGTGGGTATTTGGCGTGAACGGCAAGAACTTCATCAAGACGATGCTGCGCGTTGGCAAAGAGCGCGGGGCAGTCAGTGTTGTGGATGATCAGATCGGTTCCCCGACTTACACATACGATCTGGCGCGTCTGCTGGTTGATATGATTCAGAGTGATAAATATGGTCGTTACCATGCGACGAATGAGGGACTTTGCAGCTGGTATGAATTTGCAGCTGAGATCTTTAAGCAGGCGGGCATGGACGTCAAGGTGACGCCGGTCAGCACTGCTGAGTATACAGCTACTTATCCGGGTCAGGCAAAACGCCCGATGAACAGCCGGATCAGCAAAGAAAAACTTTCGGACAACGGATTTGAGCGCCTTCCGTCCTGGCAGGATGCGGTAGGTCGCTATCTGAAAGAAATTCAGTAAAAAATGTGCAATCAGACATAGAAAGCAGCAGCGGCAGAAAGTGTGAAGCGCCGTTGGCTGCAGGATTTTCTTCAGGTTGGAATCAAAATCGTAGAAGGTCATGTATGTTAGTGGGGTATTTCCATAAATGTACATGACCTTTGGACTCTGTATTTGATGATGTAGGAGGAACTCTCAAAATGGGTAAATATTTTGGAACAGACGGATTCCGCGGCGAGGCAAATGTGACGCTGACCGTGGAGGACGCCTATAAAGTAGGTCGTTTCCTGGGCTGGTACTATGGACAGAAGACGAAAGCAGATCGCTGCCGGGTCGTGATCGGCAAGGATACGAGACGCAGCAGCTATATGTTTGAGTATTCGCTGGTATCGGGACTGACCGCTTCCGGCGCAGATGTCTATCTGCTTCACGTGACAACTACTCCGAGTGTATCGTATGTTGTACGCACTGAGGAGTTTGACTGCGGTATCATGATCTCCGCAAGCCACAATTCATACTATGACAACGGAATCAAGGTCATCAATGGACGCGGCGAGAAACTGGAGGAGGAGACGATCGAGAAGATTGAGTCGTATCTGGATGGCGAGATGGGCGAGATTCCATTTGCCAAACGCGATGCGATCGGACGCACCGTTGACTATGCGGCGGGACGTAACCGCTATATCGGTTATCTGATTTCCCTGGCAACACGGTCTTTCAAAAATATGCGGGTAGGTCTTGACTGTGCAAACGGAAGCGCTTCCGCGATTGCGAAAAACGTATTCGACGCACTGGGCGCGGAGACACATGTCATCAACAACACGCCGGATGGTCTGAATATCAATACAAATTGCGGTTCCACCCACATCGAGGGACTGCAGAAATATGTGGTTGAAAATCATCTGGACGTTGGATTCGCTTATGATGGAGATGCGGATCGCTGCCTGGCAGTGGACAGTGAGGGCAAGCTGGTGGATGGCGACAAGATCCTCTATGTATGTGGAAAATACATGAAAGAACAGGGGACGCTGGTCAACAATACGGTTGTCACCACGGTTATGTCGAACTTCGGTCTTTATAAGGCATTTGAGCGCGAGGGCATTTCCTATGAGAAGACGGCGGTTGGCGATAAGTATGTCTATGAAAATATGTCCCAGAACGGTCACTGCCTGGGAGGCGAGCAGTCGGGCCATATCATTTTCAGCAAGCACGCGACGACCGGAGATGGCATTTTGACATCATTAAAGCTGATGGAAGTGATTCTGGAGAAGAAAGAGACACTTGCAAAGCTGGCTGATGAGGTGCAGATTTATCCGCAGGTTCTGAAAAATGTCAGAGTCAAGGATAAAGAGGCGGCGCAGGCAGACCGCGACGTGCAGGCGGAGGTTCAGAAGGTATCAGATGCGTTGGGCGATACCGGTCGAATCTTAGTTCGTCCGAGTGGCACGGAGCCGCTGATCCGCGTGATGGTCGAGGCACCGACGGATGAAATCTGCGGAAAATATGTAGCGCAGGTTGTAGAAATGATAGAGAAAAAGGGACTGGCAGAGTAGGACATGAGAGAGCAGTTGACAGAAAGTGATGTAAAGAAGATTCAGGAAGAGATCGACCATCGGAAGCTGGTGGTCCGCAAAGAGGCGATCGAGGCGGTCAAGGAGGCGCGCGCGCAGGGTGACTTGAGCGAAAACTTCGAATATTATGCTGCTAAGAAGGATAAGAACCGGAATGAAAGCCGTATTCGCTATCTGGAAAATATGCTGAAGCACGCCAAGATCGTATCGGAAGAATCCCGCCCGGATGAGGTCGGAATGAATGATACGGTTACCCTATATTTTGAGGATGACGACGAAGAAGATGTATACCGTCTGGTAACGAGCATCCGGGGCAATTCCCTAGAAAACCGGATCAGTATCGAGTCGCCGCTCGGAAAAGCGATCGAAGGACACCATGTGGGTGACCAGGTGGAAGTGAAGGTCAACGATAAGAGCAGCTATGTGGTGGAGATCCGGAAGATCGAGAAGACGGGGGAAGAGGATTCGGATCGGATTCGGAGTTATTAGTTGTAACGCAAAGGAGAGTTTTGATTACTATGAAATTTGAAGAATTATGTGATGCACGTTATTCACTTCGTAAATTTGACAGCCGTCCGGTTGAGGCAGAAAAATTACAGAAAGTGCTGGAGGCAGGACGCAAAGCCCCGACGGCACATAACTTACAGCCACAGCGCTTTTTCGTGATGCAGAGTGAAGAGGCGCTGGCGAAAGCGGATGCATGTACGGCGTGTCATTTTCATCCGCCGGTCGTGATTGTAGCGGTCTATGATCCGGAGATCGCCTGGAAACGGGAAGAGGACGGGAAAAACCATGGAGAGATCGATGTGACACTGGCGGTTTCCCAGATGATGCTGCAGGCAGCAGAGCTGGGACTGGGAACGACGTATGTTGGTATGTTTAATCCAGAAAAACTGCTGGAGCAGTTCCCGGAGATGAAGGGCTTACAGCCGACGGCCTATCTGCCGCTTGGATATCCGGCAGAGACGGCTCATCCGTCCAGGCTGCATGCAGATCGCAAGCCGCTAGAAGAGCTGGCAGTATTTCTGTAAAATATAGACAATCCGTAACTGTCCAGTACCTTCACAGTCACGCGCAAAAATCCATTAAAAATTGCCTGCGGCAATGGGATTTTTGCCTGCTGGCCCATGTTTTCGTACGGTCAGCGCAGTAAATGCGCAGACCTACTGAACAGTTACGACAATCCTTTATTTACCATAATCCTTAATTGATACAGTCTGTTTCCTGAAAAGCTTGGAGACAGGCTGTATTTTTGTGTAATGCCAATGATGCGCACTCGCGCGAAGCAGAAATATGTAACGATATATCTTGCAATCCATGTGCATTTAAAAGTATAATAAAAAAATATGAAGAGAAGCATGAAACGATGTAGGATGAGAAAAGGAAATTGTATGTTATTAAGAGAATATTTAAAAGAATGGACCAAAGAAGACTTATTAAACGAAGCAAGAAGCTACGAGTTAAAGAACTGTTCCCGGCTTAAAAAGGATGACCTGATTGACCGAATTGTAGAATATTTAACGACAAAAGAGGCACTCCGGGGCAGACTTTCATGCCTGACGAAAGAGCAGATGGTGCTTTTTTGCAAAGCCTGTACCGAGCCACAGAAAATTTCTGCAGAAGAGATTATGGATGGAATGCAGTTATATAAATACGTACTTGGAAGTTTTGAGGAAGTGAGTGACTGCTTTACTGTCTTTGAAGAGATTGCACAGGGTTTTAGCGGGATTGACGATGAGGCATTCCGGGCGGTTCAGAGCAAAAAAGGCTGGCTGATGAAGTGTATCAGCTTCTTTATCGATTATTATGAGATTGCGCCGCTGGAAATTTTGTATGAACTGTACAAATTGAAGGTGAAAGGCACGATCGAAGAAATGATCGGGATGCTGGAGGAAATGCCGGAGGACATCACAGAATCCTGCATTTTCCCGATGGAGAAACTGGGAATGCAGGACCTGCCAAAAGAGAATCCGCTTTATTCCGAGAGGGGCTTGTATGTACATCTTCCAGTTTTTGAGGGTGATGGACTCACTGCTTTGTTGAAACAGCAGCAGAATAAAAAATTCTATATTCCGTCTGCACAGCAGTTGGATGAAATCTGTCAGAAAGGGTATGAGGCAGGGGTACTGGCTTATAAGGAGCTGGAGTCCTATTTCATAAAAAAATTGGATGTGCCGTATGAGAAAGCGGCTAGATGGTGCTTTGAGACGTGGACCAGCAGCTATGAAGGAAAATCACCGGCAGAACTGATGAATAAGATGCATGAAGAAGGGATTGTCTTCCAGAGCGAGCAGCAGATGGGCGAATTTTTAAGACTTCTCATGGATGCGTTCAACAATACGAGAACAAAAGAAAACCGCGGAAATAAACCGTGGGAATTAAGTGAGAGAGGTATGATCGGCGGCATGCCGGCGATGGTGCCGGAAATGTCCCAGCCAGCACCGGTAACCGCGAAAAAGGTGGAGAAGATTTATCCGAATGATCCGTGTCCTTGCGGATCTGGGAAGAAATATAAGAAGTGTTGTGGAAGAAATTAATACTCAGAGGTGAAATGAAAAATGCAGCAAGAGAGGAAAGAAATATCTGGCAAAGCTAATACGATCGCTGGTTTTTCCATCCCTCTGTATCTAGGCATCTTGGCGCTGGTGGTGGTCTGTATGTATATGGACTGTCTTCCGGCAGGCTTGGTCGGCGGCATGATTGCGCTGATGGTGCTGGGCGAGGGACTCAATTTTTTGGGAAATCATACACCGGTTGTGAAAACGTACCTGGGCGGCTCGGTCATCTGTATTCTGGGGGCGGCAGTCATCCAGGCGCTGGGGCTGATTCCAGAGCAGACGCATGAGATTCTGGACAATTTTGTCAACAAAGAAGGATTTCTGGTCTTCTATATCTCAGCGCTGATCACAGGAAGTCTTTTCAATATCGACCGCGGGCTTCTGATCCGCGCAACGGTGAAACTGCTTCCGACAGCTGTCATATCGCTGGCAGTCGGCGTGATACTTTCAGGTCTGCTCGGTATGGTGATGGGGGATAGTTTTCTGGAAGGCATCCTGTATATCGGTATTCCGATGACGAGCGGCGGCATGACGGCGGGAGCAGTGCCTCTGTCGGCAATGTATTCGTCGGTTCTGGGGACGGACGCCGGACAGATCCTGACGCGGATCGCACCGGCGACGGTGCTGGGAAATTGTGTGGCGATCATTTTTGGCGGTTTAGCCAATAATATCGGCGAGCGAAAGCCATCCCTGACCGGAAATGGCTGCCTTGTCAATGACGGTCACGAAGTGAAGAAACAGCCTCCGATGAAACCGACCTTCGCACTCTTATGTACGGGGCTTATCATTTCAATGGCATTTTATGAACTGGGGGCGATCTGCCATCATTTTATTTCGATTGTACCGACGTATGCGTGGATGATTGTAGCAGTTGTGATTGTGAAGGGAACGGGAATCCTTTCAGAGCGCCTGGAGGACGCGGCGAGAGAGTGGGGACAGTTCGCGATCCACAGCTGGACAGCGGCGGCGCTGACCGGAATCGGGGCGACGCTGATTGATTTAAAGACGATTTTACACACGATCACTCCATTTTATCTGCTCAGTGTCGTGCTGATTGTCGGGGCGATCACACTGACCGCCGGATTGATCGGCATCAAGATGGGATTTTATCCGTTGGAATCATCGATCGCAGCGGGGATGTGTACAACGAACATGGGCGGCTCCGGAAATGTAGCGGTGCTCAGCAGTTCGAAACGGATGGAACTGCTTCCGTTTGCACAGATTGTGACGCGTTCCTGCGGGGCACTGATGCTGACCATTGGGGGCGTGCTGATACAGCTGCTGGCGAGGTAAAAAAAGAATGGTGCTTGACAGAGAAATGTACCTGATAGAGGGAAAATAAGTGGAAACAGAGGAATAGAGAAATAGAGAAATAGAGAAATAGGAAAAAGCTGGGAGGTACGGCTTATGAACATATTCATTGCGATCATGCTGGTGTTTGCGGCAGCCGGTCTTGTGGATGAGATGCTGGGAGGAAAGCTGGGGCTGATGCCGAACTTTGAAAAGGGGCTTGCCACCATGGGCGGTCTGGCGATGTCCACGGTCGGATTTTTTGCGATCGGAGTTACATATGTGCAGACCCACGCGGAAGCGATTGCAGAGGCGGCAAAGCATATGCCGTTTGATCCGGCGCTCATTCCAAGCTGCCTTCTGGCGCCGGATATGGGGGCGCTTGGCATGGCACAGAAGCTGGCGGCGACACCGGCTCTGGCGGCATTTACCGGTGCGATGGTAGCAGGCAGTCTGGGAATGACGGTCGGATACCAGCTGCCGGTCTTTCTGGCAGCTGTTCGAAAAGATGAAATAGGAGAGCTGATGCGGGGGTTCATCTTCGGTCTGATTGCCATACCGTCTGGTCTGGCGGTCGGAGGTCTGATGCTGGGTCTGCCTGTCCGTCAGCTCTTTTTTAATATGATCCCGGTGCTGGTGCTGTGCATGGTGCTGATTGCGGCATTTGTGCTGGTTCCGGCGCTGACGATGAAGATCATGATTTTCCTCGGAAATGCGATCCGTATTTTTAGTTTTCTCCTGTTTGGTGTGGCAGTCTTCGGAATTTTCATGCCGAAGTATGCGGTTGTCGAGGATGCCTTGATTGAGGAAATGCTTTTTATGGTACTCCGTATGGTCATCGCAGCGTGCGGCGGTCTGGTGCTGTCGCAGGTGGCGTTAAAACGTCTCCAAAAGCCGATCCAGCGTATTGGGGCGGTCCTGGGTATCAATGAGGAGGCAGTTGTCGGACTGTTCCTTTCCTTTATACAGAGCCTTGCGATGCTGCCATTGTTTTCCAAGATGGATAAGCGCGGAAAAGTATTAAATGCCGCTTTCTCTGTGGCTGGTGCCTATGTGGTAGGCGGTCAGATGACCTTCGTAGCCTCCCTGATACCGGGAAACTGGGTAACAGCCTATATGATCAGCAAGGTGCTGTCAGGCGGTCTGGCAGTTGCCCTGGCGTTTATCTCAGTCGAGAAGATTCCTGCATTAGGTGGCGAGTAACAGCAAATTTGACTAAAATTATCTAAGAAGGACAAAAATGATAACAGAGTAGAGCGGAATATCTGATATTGAGATAAAGATAAAGAAATAAGAAAGCCCCGGCAGTTTCGCTGCCGGGGCTTTCCGCCCTTTTGGGGCTATATCATTTTCATAGAAGGCATTAATAGGTTACAATGAAGACTTTTAGAGTTGTCAAACGGTTGCGAGCAATTAACAGCAGCCACAGCCTCCAAAGCTCTGCTCGGTTCTCTCAATGATCTCGTTCTGAAGCGGTTTATCCAGGTTACGGAAGTAGTCACTGTATCCGGCTACACGGACGATCAGTTCTTTGTATTCCTCCGGGTTCTTCTGAGCTTCAATCAGAGTCTGGCGGTCGATAACGTTGAACTGCATATGATGTCCGTTCATAGCGAAGTAGGAACGAATCAGAGCAGCCAGGTTGTCAATACCCTTCTCGCCTGCGATAGCAGCCGGAGTAAATTTCTGGTTCAGCAGAGTACCGCCGGTTTCACAGTGGTTCATCTTGGAGCAGGATTTAACAACTGCGGTCGGTCCGTTGATATCAGCACCCTTCTCAGGAGAGATACCCTCAGACAGAGGATTATGAGCCAGACGGCCGTTCGGAGTAGCGATCATAACATCACCGAAGTATACGTGGCAGGTGGTCGGAAGCATATCTACATGATATACACCGCCTCTGGTGGTCGGTCTGCCGGTAATATAATCTTTGTACTCATTGAATACACTTACCATGATGTCATCTGCATAATCATCATCGTTGCCGTATTTCGGAGTTTTATTCTTAACCAGGTTCAGAATGTCCTCATGGCCCTTGAAATCGTCGTTCATAGCGTCGATGAGTTCTTTCATGGTAAACTTCTGATTGTCAAATACGTTGAACTTGATAGCGGAGAGTGCATCGGAAATAGTGCCGATACCAACACCCTGGATGTAGCTTGTGTTGTATCTCGGGCCGCCTGCGTTGTAGTCTTTACCTTTCTTGATACAGTCATCGGTACAGATGGAAAGGAACGGAGCCGGCATCATCTGAGAGTAGATTCTCTCGATAACCAGGTTGCCGCGCATCTTAACATCGATGATGTACTCAAGCTGTGTCTTGAATGCGTTCCACAGTTCGTCATAGGATTTGAAGTCTTCTGCTTTGCCGGTGTGCGGTCCGATCTGTTTTTTGAACATTACATCGTAGCCATCATACAGAGCGAGCTGTAAGCACTTAGGGATGTTTAAGTAACCGGTCAGCCAATAAGCCTCGGTTCCCCATGCACCTGTCTCAACACATCCGGAGCATCCAGCGTTTCTTGCATCTACCAGAGATTTGCCCTGATTTACCAGCTCCTGAATCAGCTCATCGGTATTGTAGAATGCCGGCTGGCCCCAGCCCTGACGAGCGATCTCGCAAGCTCTCTTTAAGAACTTATCCGGAGTAACTTTGGAAATCTGTACGTTGGAGTTCGGCTGGTTCTGTCTCATATCTTCCATACAGTCAAGGATTAAGTAAGAAACAGCGTTAACTGCATCAGTACCATCTTCCTTAACACCGCCGGAGTTGATGTTTGCGAAGTCTACGTATGTACCGGACTCTTTTAAGGTTACGCCAACTTTAACCGGAGCCGGAGAGTTGAACAGTTTAACCCAGAGGCACTCAAGAAGCTCAAGAGCTCTTGTATCATCCAGAGTACCTGCAGCGGTATCTTTCTCATAGAACGGAATCAGATGCTGATCCAGACGGCCCGGTGTAAAGGCATCCCACGGGTTTAACTCGGTTGTAACGCCAAGGTGTGTAAACCAGTACATCTGAAGTGCCTGCCAGTAGGTCTCCGGTTTGTGCTCCGGAACAACGGCACAGTTAGCTGCAATCTGCTCAAGCTCTGCTTTTCTGACCGGATCCTTCTCCTCAGCAGCCTTCTCAAGAGCCAGATCATGATATCTCTTACCTAAGATAATGATAGCATCGCAGCAGATATCCATAGCGCGAAGCTCCTGCTCTTTGTCATAAGCTTCCGGATCATTGAAGTAGTCAAGATCTTTGATAGCCTGCGCGATCTCTTTCTTGTAATCGCCGTAGCCCTTGATGTAGAAGTTCTTGCCGCCGGCTGTATGGCCCGGTCCACGCTGCTCCATGAACTCGGTAAACATACCAACCTCATAGCAGTCTCTCCATTCCTGGGTCATAGCTTTTAAGAGATGCTCTCTGACTGCACGGTTCTTCCAGTACGGAATGATCTCTTCTTCCTGAAGCTTTAGATCGTCTTCGGTAACAGTGAAGTTAACCAGTTTACGATCATTCATGATGTGCATATCTTCGATGGTGTGACAGCACAGCTCCGGGAAAGTCGGTGAACACTGCGGGTCTTTGCCCTTCTCACCAACTAACAGCTCATCCTCGCCTAAGTAAAGAGTTTTTCTGGAGAAGTACTCTTTCAGAACGAGAGCTCTTAAAACCGGTACAGATACGGAACCTTCGTACTCTTTGTAAACATCGGTTTCAATTTTTGCTCTTTCCAGATCCAGATGCGGCTGGGTGGAATGGCTGATTCTTCTCAGTCTTTTAATTCTCTCGGTACATCCGCGGTCGTTGTCTTTTAACAGACCTTCTGGTGTGTTGATTACGAATGAAGTATCAATTTTCTCTGCCATTTAAATCATCCTCCTATATTGACTTTGTTGAATCCCTGTTCTTCGAACATGGACTTAAAGTGTTCCATAAGCTCGGACACCGGTACGCTCATCTCATCATCATGGTACTCCATGTCGAGGCTGGCGTATTTACCCTTTCCGATGTCATGATAAGGTAAAAGGTTTACCTGACGTGCGTGAATATTATTTTCCTTCAGGAAATGGATGACACTTTCAATGTGTTCATCGGTTGCGTTGACCTGCTGGATAATCGGAAGCCGGATGTAAAGACCAGCGCCCTCATCACTTAATTTCTTTAAGTTCTCAAGAATCAGTGAATTGTCAACGCCGATATATTTCTTGTGGTCTTCCGGATCCATCACCTTGATGTCGTAGAGAAAAACATCTACGTAAGGAAGAATCCGCTTCAGATTCTTATAATCTGTGTAGCCGCTGGTGTCGATGAAAATGCTGACACCGTTCTCGTGGAGCTTGCGACAGACTTCTTCCACATAGTCCATATGCTGGGAAGCCATAACCTCGCCGCCGGAGAGTGTTACACCGCCGCCGGACTGCTCATAGAAGATTTTGTCCTTCATCGCTTCCTTGACAAGTGCATCTACCGTGTATTCCTTACCGGCCAACTCCCGGGCCTCTGTGATGCACCAGTCGGTACAGACGCCGCAGGCGGTACACTTGGAACGGTCAAATACAATCTTGCCGTCTACGATGGAATTGGCTCCCTGTTTACATTTTGCAACGCATCGGCCGCAGGTGGTACATTTGTGCTGATGAAAAATCAGTTCCTTATAATAATGCTGACTCTCCGGGTTGTGGCACCACATGCAGCGTAAGGGACATCCCTTGAAGAAGATCGTGGTGCGGACACCATCGCCGTCGTGCGTTGAAAATTTCTGGATGTTAAATATGTAAGGAGTTTCTGCCATTCTTTCCCCCTCCTTTGCAAAAAAACTAGACTGTGTTCTAGTTCTGAGTCTATAATACTACAACCATCTCAAGAATACAAGAGTAAATTGAAAAAAATGTATTAATTTAATTTTTAACAGACGAATCTGAAAAATAATCATCCGATCACGCTGAAACAAGCGGAGTGCGGAATGACTATAAAAGAAAATTAATATAACATATAAGATACCATAGAAAAATGGGGCTTACAATCGGCAAAAGTGAGGATATTATGCGTGAAAAGAAAGTGAAAATTGTAGAAAAGATAAAATGGTGTGAATATTCATAAAATACAAAACAAAAACAAAAAATTAAGCACAGTTAAAAAGGCGTCGCACAAATATGAAAAGTGAAAATCAAGATAGAAGTGAAAAAAAGCTAAAAAACCAGAATAACACGTAGAAAAGAGCAGTAGAAAACAAAATGAATACGAAGCTTGAAATAATGGATACTGTTTCACAGGTAGGCACTTTTGGAACCGAAAGTGCCGTAAGAAAGCGTGGTGGCAGCAGGAATTTGCCGTATTTAAATGCGAAGCCACGGCAAATTCCGTTACTGGGCACGTATGCGTGAACAGTAACAAAAAATGAAATAATTTCGCTCATGTGAAAGTTGCCCGGTTGACAAGAGGAATTTTGACATGGTATAGTAAAAATGTATAAGGATGTTTCGGGAAGTATTAGAAGAACCCGGACAGCAGAAGCCAGGAAAACTATATTTCGAGCTGAAAAACCTAACACAGTATATTGTCAGGGTTTACAGCCAATGGGTATCAGGGGAAACTCGGATGCCTCCCGCATTTGGAAAGAAATGCATTGGAAAGAGAAGTAGGACCTGCTGCTTATTAGGAAGAAAGGCAGCTGGTAAAAGGCGGCGCATCCTCTGCCAGAGTCTCGTTCCGATGAAATGTTTTTCAGCGTATTCTTAAACAAAAGAAGGGAGAAGAACAATTTCATGAAGAAGACAAACAGAATCATTGCATTGGCAATGGCGGCCATGACAGCATTGTCTATGACAGCCTGCTCCGGAAGCGCAAAAGAGACAACGGAGGCGGAAAGCGCCGCAGAGACAACCGCAGAGGCTGCTGAGGAAAGCAGTGCAGAGGAGACCAAGGAAGCATCCGGAGAGACGCTTCTGATGGCAACGACGACCAGTACCGATAATACAGGTCTTCTGGATTACTTAAAGCCAATCTTTTTAGAGGATACAGGTATTGACTTACAGTGGACGGCAGTAGGAACCGGTGATGCGATTCAGAAAGCAAAAGATGGTGAAGTCGATGTGATACTGGTTCATTCTAAAGCAAAAGAAGAAGAATTTGTGGAGAGCGGCTACGGTGTAGAGCGCTTCCAGGTTATGTATAATGATTTCGTGATCGTAGGACCGAAGGATGGTCCGATTGCAAAGACGGATGATATCAACGCTGCATTTAAGCAGATCATGGACGAGCAGCTGACATTTGTGTCCCGTGGAGACAACTCTGGTACCCATAACAAGGAGACCGGAATCTGGGAGAAGCTGGGAATTACAGATTATGAGAGCAATCCAAATTATGTATCGGCAGGCGCTGGAATGGCTGATACACTGGCGATGGCAGATGAAAAAGGTGGCTACTGCCTGTCTGACCGCGGTACCTGGCTTGCCAAGAAGGCAGATTTCCCGGATATGGATATTGTATGTGAAGGCAGCAAGGAACTTTTAAACCAGTACGGCGTTATCGCAGTAAATCCGGAGAAATATCCGGATGTCAACAACGAGGCGGCGAATACGTTTATCAAGTGGATCTGTTCTCCGGAAATCCAGACGCTGATCGGTGAATACGGCGTAAAGGAGTACGGCGAGCGTTATTCTTCCCGAATGCAGAGCAGAAGTAAAATACTGCCGGATGATATGTGGTAGTGCTGGAATTAGCGTATTTAAACGAATAAAGCAGGCAGTTGAACCTTGCAGAATTTATAATGTATAAACAGGAAACCGGAGAAGGGAGGATGCACTTTTTCCGGTTTTTCTGTCATTAAGAATTGAGAAAATGAGAACGCCTGCAGAACATAAGGTGTTTCAGTGGATATGCTGGGAGAAAAAATATGGGAAACCTGTTTTCAAAATTTTTTGGTACGGTCGGAGTGATAGATTCTATCCGGGTAACGCTGGTGATGTCTTTCTGGTCAACCTTGATTGCGTCCATGCTTGGAATTTTTCTGGGACTTGTGCTGGAGCAGACGAAATTTCCAGGAAAAAAGCTGGTAGTCCGCGTGAACCGGACCTTGATGGGAGCACCTCCGGTTGTCATCGGACTGCTCACATATATGCTTTTGAGAAAAAAAGGTCCGTTTGGGGCGCTTCGATGGGTATTTACGATCAAAGGAATGGTGGCAGCTCAAGTTCTGATCATTACTCCGATCGTCTGTGGAATGGTATATTCATATGCGGTCCGCACGGCGCCTTCGATCCGGGCGTTTGCCAGGACGATGGGAGCTGACCGGCATCAGACCGCGCGGCTTCTGCTGCGTGAAATGAAAAATGAAATTTATTTTGCGGTTGTGTCTGGATATGGGCGTTCCATCAGTGAGGTCGGGGCGGTCTTTCTGGTAGGTGGAAATATAAAAAACAGCACCCGGACAATGACGACTGCGATTTCAACCCTGAAAGGTGCAGGCGATTATTATGAAGGGGTATTTTTGGGAGTGATCCTGATGCTTCTGGCATTTGCGGTACAGACATTGGCAGAACATTTCAGACAGGAGGAGACACCGGATGAAAATCTCTAAGCTGCAAAAGAAGATGGGTCAGTTTACGCTTCAAATCGAGGAACTGTATCTGGAGAGCGGGAAGGTTCATGGTCTGATAGGAACCAATGGCTGCGGAAAAACAACACTTTCCAAGCTGATACAGGGGATATTGGTTCCAGATGGCGGGAGGATTGATTACGAGGGACTGACACCCCGGGATATCACGATGACAACACAGAGACCGTATCTTTTGCATGATACGGTGTATCAGAACCTGATCTATCCGCTGAAAATACGGGGAATCCGCCCAGATGAGGCGAAGATGGATGCCTGGCTGGAACGATGTGGGCTTCTGCAGAAAAAAAATCAGTATGCCCGTTCCCTGAGCAGCGGGGAACAGCAGAAATTATCATTTATCAGGGCTCTGGTATTTGACCCTGCGTTTGTGATTGTTGATGAGACACTTTCCAACCTGGATCCTGACAGTACAGAATTGTTTGAACAGCTGATGCGGGAGCAGCAGACGAAAAATAAGATGACATGGCTGCTAATCAGCCATCAGCTGGTGCATGTCCGCAAGATTTGTGACCAGGTACATTTTATGGAACAGGGGAATGTTCTGGTGTCTGGAACACCGGAAGAAATCCTTCTTCACCCCTCTCACCCGTCCATACGTCGATATCTGGCAGATACAGAGGTTTCATATCGCGAAAATGAAAAAAGTTCAGAAATATGAATAAAAATGCGAGATGATTGCGCTGAATGTGAAAAAAATGGAAAGAGTTTTGCTTGGGATGATTGACACAGTTTGTGAAAATGTGGTATAATTTCTGGTAGAAAATCATGAGAAAGAGAATTGTCGCACGAGAGCGGCAGTTATACAGAGTTGATTTCGAGCTTTTCTGCCTAAGCTGTGAACTGATTCACAGGATGGAAGAAAAGCCAATGGGTATCCGGGGAAACGCGGGTGCCTCCCCGCATCAGACGATGCATTGGAAAGGAATAGCTCTCGGATGACCGGGATGAAGACCCGGAAGTTCTGGAAAAGAGCAGTAAATTCCGCCAGCCCAAGCAAAGCCTGATGTAGATAAGTGAATATCAGCAGAAAGCCGTAAGAGGCAGACTGCATCATCAGGAACGGATACAGAGAGCGGAATGTTTTCTGTATTCGTTTTTTTGTTTCATTCGGAGAGGCGGCCTATGAATCAAAAGCACTTCGCGTGGATGCGTACCTTCGCGAAGAAGAATCATGCCGCAAGGGAGGAATTATGAAGTTATTGAAAGTTGATACGCTGGCGCAGGCGCGGGAACGTCTGCTTGAAGCGGCAAAAGAGTGCCTGCCGGAGACGGAGCGGGTTGCGCTTGCAGATGCGTCTGGCTGTATTTTAGCAGAAGATATTGTCTCTGGGGAAATGATTCCTGCATTCCGCCGTTCCAGTGTAGATGGGTATGCAGTCTGTTCAAAGGACACGGCGGGCGCAACAGAAAGTATCCCGGTTTTTCTGAAGGTGCTGGAAGAAGTAGAGATAGGACATCCGGCGGTATCAAAGATTGAACCGGGCACCTGTGCCTATGTGCCGACCGGCGGCATGGTTCCGGAAGGGGCAGATGCCATGGTGATGGTAGAATACAGTGAACGGTTCGGAACAGATGAGGTTGCCCTGTATGAAAATGTTCCGTATGGGAAATGCATCGTGCTTCCGGGAGAAGATGTAAAAACCGGGGATATAGTCCTTAAAGCGGGAACCCGGATTGGCCCGGCGCAGGCGGGAACATTGGCAGCGCTTGGCGTGGTTCAGGTTCCGGTTTTTAAACCGTGGAAGGTGGCAGTTCTATCGACGGGCGACGAACTGGTCAGGAACGATCAGGTTCCTGGACCGGGACAGGTGCGGGATATTAATACATGGGCGCTGTCCTGTTATGTGAAGAAGACAGGTCTGGAGCTTGTTTCGGCAGAGGCAGTGAGGGATGAAGAGGTACTTTTAGAGGACAAAATCAGGGAGGCGGTCAAAGCCTGTGATTTGATTCTGATCTCCGGAGGAAGTTCCCAGGGAAAGAAGGACATGACTATGGAGATATTAAACCGCATCTCCAAGGAGGGAGTATTTACCCATGGGCTGGCACTGAAACCGGGAAAACCGACGATTCTGGGATATGATAAAGAGAAACATACGCTGTTAGGAGGACTTCCTGGGCATCCGGCAGCAGCGCTTACCGTTTTCCACTTATTATTTGTGTGGCTCTGGAAGCAGGTAACCGGTCAGCCAGATCAACCTCCGCTAGAAGCCTTTATGACAACGAACCTGGCGGGGGCACCCGGAAAAACAACCTGCCTGCTGGTAAAGCTTCAAATAGCTCCGCAAGGGCTGGAGGCAGAACCGGTATTTGGAAAATCAGGCTTGATTTCGACGATGGCAGAGGCAGACGGCTACGTTCTGATTGATATGAATCAGGAGGGACTGAAGAAAGGTGAGCAGGTGAAGGTATACCGTTTTTAAAATGAATTGCTTCCAGAAGGGCGACGGAGAATAAAGGATCGGCAGAGCCTGGTGGAAACAGAATAGAGGCAGAGATGGGAAAGAGAAATTTATATCTGAATAATACACCGGTGGAGGAGGCAAAAGCCCTTTACCAGAAAGCACTGGAGGAATTATTAAGACCCAAGGCAGAATGGATTCCCGTGACGGAAAGTCTGCACCGGATTACAAAAGAGGCAGTCTATGCGAAATATTGTTCTCCGCTTTACAATGCGGCGGCGATGGATGGAATCGCGGTTGAGGCAGAGAAAACAAAGGGAGCATCGGAGCGGAAACCACTTACCCTATATCCAGGTACAGATTTTACAGTGGTGGATACGGGCGATCCGATTCACGCACCATGCGATGCAGTTATCATGGCGGAGGATCTGCTGGAGCAGGAGGATGGCTCGGTGCAGATTACGGATGCAGCTGCATCATGGCAGCATGTGCGCCCGATCGGAGAAGATATCGTAGCGGGTGAGATGCTGATGCCCGGTTATCATGAGATACGCCCGATTGATATAGGTGTTCTCCTGTCTGGCGGAATTACAGAGATTGAGGTGTTGAAAAAGCCGTCGATAGCGATTTTTCCGACGGGAACCGAAATCATAGAGCCGGGACAGGAACCCAGGGATGGGGACATCATCGAATCGAATTCGAGAGTGTTTGAGGCACTGGTAACGGAACATGGCGGTGCGCCCCATCGTTTTCCGCCGATTGCGGATGAATATGAAACATTGAAAGCAAAGGTGGCAGAGGCGGTTGAAAACTATGACATGGTAATTGTCAATGCCGGCTCCAGTGCTGGAACCGAAGATTTTACGGTTCATGTACTTCGGGAATTGGGGGAGGTTCTGGTACACGGGGTGGCAATCAAGCCGGGAAAACCGGTAATATTGGCGATTGTCAATGGAAAACCGGTGATCGGACTTCCGGGATATCCGGTATCCGCCTATATCAACTTTGAAAATTTTGTAATTCCTGTGCTGCAGAAACTGGCAGGACGTACAGAAACAGCCGGCACGACGGTGCGGGCTGTCATATCTAAACGCCTTGTATCATCCCTGAAACATAAAGAGTATGTGCGGGTGAAAGTAGGAGAAGTGGGCGACAAGCTCGTCGCTTCTCCACTGGCGCGCGGGGCGGGAGCAGCGATGAGCCTGGTGCGGGCAGACGGGTTCTGTGTGATTCCTCAGAACAGCGAGGGGGTCGAGGCGGGAGATACCGTTGACGTAGAGCTATACCGTTCTCTGGAGGAAATTGGAAGTACGGCAGTGGCAATCGGAAGCCATGATCTGATTCTGGATGTGATGGCAGATTTGCTGCCGTGTATGTACCCGGGTAATTACCTTTCCAGTACGCATGTAGGCAGTATGGGCGGTTTAATGGCATTAAAGCGGGGAGAAGCGCATCTGGCTCCGACCCACCTGCTGGATGAAGAGACAGGAGAATATAATATTGCGATCCTGAAAAAACTGTTTGCGGGTGAAAAAATGGCACTTGTCAAGGGCGTTGAGCGAATTCAGGGAATTATCGTAAAAAAAGGAAATCCGCTTGGAATCCATGAAATTGAAGATTTACGTGGCTTGAATTATGTCAACCGACAAAGAGGAGCGGGGACAAGAGTTCTTTTTGATTATAAGCTGAAGGAAGCCGGTATTTCACCGGAAGAAATTCACGGATATGACAGAGAGGCGGCAACGCATATGGCAGTGGCGGCTGCCGTGTCCGGCGGCGATGCAGACGCGGGCATGGGAATCCAGTCGGCAGCCAGGGCAATGGGACTTGATTTTATTGAGGTTGGACGGGAAGAGTATGACTTTGCGATTCCAGTCAGATTTTTGGATTTTCCACCGGTACAGCATTTTCTGGCGGTTTTGAAAAGCCGGGAGTTTGCAGAGAGAGTGGAGAAGCTCGGTGGTTATGGGCTGGCAAGAACCGGAGAAATTTTATATTTATAAAAGAGGGGATTAGATGGGAGCAGTTGTGCGTGAATTATATGTGTTCCGGCAGAGGGGACAGCCGGGAGAAGCCGTGGAGAGCGCCTGGTTCCGAAGGGGGATCGGAATGGAGGGTGACCGGCATGCAGCGGGAGGTGAAAGGCAGACTTCGCTGTTGGCGGGAGAAACCCGGGACTGGATGGAGAAGCAGACAGAACCGGGACTCTGCTTCCGCCGCTACAAGGCAAACCTGATAACGGAGGGAATAGATACCACTCAGTTAAATACGGGGGATCTTCTGGCGGCGGGAGGGGCGGTGTTCCGCGTCTCCGGGTATGGAAAAAAGTGTTTTCCAGAGTGTATTTACCATGAAAAAGGAGTTTTCTGCCGCCTTTCGGCAGGAGCCATATTTTTGGAAGTGATTCGGGACGGATATGTATCTGTTTCGGATGAAATAATGAAATTAGGCAAAAAGGAGGAACTGTGATGAGACGATTAGAGAAAGATGAATCACTCTGCATTGGCTGCCACCAGTGCGAAGAAGCCTGTTCGAAGGCATTTTACAAGGTTTCGGATCCAATGAAATCCTGCATCCGCATTACCGACAAGGAGGATGGAAGCCATCATATTGCTGTGTGCACACAGTGTGGAAAATGTTCTGAAGTGTGCAATACAGGTGTGATTACGGAGGATGCGAGAGGCGTTTACCGGCTGAACAAGAAAGAATGTGCCGGCTGTCTGATGTGCGTTGGATTCTGTCCGGAGAATGTTATGGTACAGTGTGATGATTATCTGGAGCCGTCCAAATGTACGGCGTGCGGATTGTGCGTAAAAGCATGTCCGACCGGAGCGATCCGTCTGGTAGAAGAGTAAAGGGAGGAGAAAGGCATGATTAAAATGTGTGATCTTCCGCGTTATGCGGACGCAGATATGGAAGAAATCAAAAAAATGAAAGAGGCCCACACGGTTCTCAATCAGGTTACATATGAGCCAAAGCCGCTGTATCATGGATATACGGATAAGCGCCTTCGAATCAATGTGACAGATAACACCATCGATATGATCGACATTCCTCAGGAGGTCAAAGAAAAATTTACCGGCGGCAAAGGTTATTGCCTGCGTTATCTGTGGGATGCAACGAAGCCGGATACAAAGTGGGACTCTCCGGAAAATGCTATTACCATGTCGGCAGGACCGATTGCCGGAATTACGCAGTACGGCGGTACCGGAAAATGCCTGGTATGCAGCATTTCACCGATGACAGATATCCCGATTGATTCAAACGTCGGCGGATATTTTGGTCCATTCTTAAAATTCTCCGGATTTGATGTGATCGAGCTGACTGGAAAAGCGGAGGAAGACGTGATTATTGTCATCGATGGCAATAAGGGAACCGTTTCAATTGAAAAAGCACCGTTAGAGCATAAAGATGCACATGTACTGGGCGAAGAGCTGACAACCATGTATGCGGAGGATGACAATGATCGCAAAAACGTGGCGGTCGTATGCTCCGGTTCGGCGGCGGATCATTGCAACCTCTCTATGTTGAATTTTACATTCTATGATCCGAAAAGAAATGTAGTCCGCTTAAAACAGGCTGGACGTGGTGGTATCGGACGTGTCTTTGCGGACAAGCACATTAAAGCGCTGGTATGCCATTTTAAAGGCGTAAAAGCAAATCTGAACCATGTATATGATATCAGTATCCTGAACCGGGATGGCCTGAAATTCCATCGTGAGGTGGCGACACAGGATGACAAACAGAATTCAATGCGTAAATCCGGAACGGCATACTCCCTGCGTATCATGAGCGATTATGATATTCTGCCGACGCGCAATTATAAATATGGCGGAACGGATAAGATCGATGAGATGGCACCGGAGGTATGGAGAAATAAATGGCTGACCCAGGGCGGAGCGGACGGATGTTGGTATGGATGTTCGATGGCGTGTGCTAAAACAGCCGATCAGTTTGAATTAAAGACAGGTCCGTATAAGGGACATAAAGTATGTGTGGATGGTCCGGAGTATGAGACAGCAGCCGGTGTTGGTCCGAACTGCGGCGTAACCGATCCGCAGGTAATCCTGGAAGTGAATTTCTACTGTGATACATATGGCATTGATACGATTTCCTTTGGCACCATGACTGCCTTCCTGATGGAATGCTATGAAAATGGTATCCTGAATAAGGAGAGAACCGGCGGTCTGGAGCTTGTATGGGGCAATGCAGAGGCGGAGCTGGAGCTGCTGCACCAGATGGCGCGAAACGAAGGCTTTGGCAAGATTGCGGCACTTGGAAGCCACAAGCAGAAAGAGTATTTTGCAGCGCAGGGCTGGGGCGATATGGATTTCATGAATGATATTGCGATGGAACAGAAGGGACTTGAATATTCAGAGTATGCTTCCAAAGAATCCCTGGCGCAGCAGGGCGGCTATGGTCTGACCAATAAGGGACCGCAGCATGATGAGGCATGGCTGATTTTCATGGATCAGGTAAATAACCAGATTCCTACCTTTGAGGATAAGGCGGAGGCGCTGTATTACTATCCGATGTTTAGAACCTGGTTTGGTCTTCTGGGACTTTGCAAGCTGCCGTGGAATGATATTGTACCGGCTGACAACAGCCTGACCGATGAACCGGCGAAGGTACCGGAGCACGTAGATAACTATCTGGATCTTTATTATGGTGTTACTGGGGTCAAGATTGATAGGGATGAGATGATTAAAATGTCCGAGCGTGTCTACAATTTCCAGCGTGTTTTCAACATTCGTCTGGGCAAGGGACTGCGTGCGAACGATGCGATTCCATACCGCTCCCAGGGACCGGTTACGGAAGAAGAATATCTGTCCCGTCAGGAGCGCTACGATGGTCAGCTGGTAGAGCTGGTTGGTTTTACAAAAGAAGAAGTCGAAAAAATGTCCTTAAAGGAAAAGATGGCTGCGACCAGAAAGCACAGAGAAGGGGAATATGAGAAGCTGATTGATGCGGTATATCCGAAGCGCGGCTGGAATTTAAACGGCGTTCCGACAATTGCACACCTGAAAGAGCTTGGCATGGATCTTCCGGAGCTTTTGGAAGTAGTTGAGCCGCTTCAGTAAGACTATTCATTAATACGTTGCAGAAGGGAAGTGGATATAATGGTACTGAATAACCGTCCATATCCGGACTGGCATGAAGGACTGACAATCAGGGGTGTGATGGAACACATGAAATTTACCTGGCCCAAGCTGGTCGTGAAGGTAAATGGGCAGCTGGTCTGGCCAGAAGACTATGATAAAGTAACACTTGAAGAAGCAGATGATTTGAAGATTTATCATTTACTGGGGGGCGGTTGATTCAGAAAGGAGACGCTGGTTTGGAGATAGACAAAGAACGCTATAAAAGAAATATTCTCCTGCCGGAGGTAGGAGAAGAAGGACAGAAAAAGCTGGCGGAAAGCCGGGTGCTGGTAGTCGGGGCGGGGGGACTTGGATCTCCCGTCAGCCTCTATCTGGCAGCAGCAGGAGTCGGTACGATCGGGATTGCTGATTTTGACCGGGTGGATGTCAGCAATCTGCAGCGGCAAATCCTTTACCGGGAACAGGACATTGGAAAGGCAAAAGCAGAACTGGCGGCGGAGCAGCTTCAGAGCCGGAACCATTCGGTGCAGGTAGAAGTATACCCAGAGGGAATTACAGCTGAAAATGCAGAAGAAATTCTTGCAAAGTTTGATGTGATTGTGGATGCTTCGGATAATTTTCCAACCCGCTATCTGCTGAGTGATACATGCATGAAGCTGGGAAAGCCGGATGTATATGGAGCTATCTGTGAATTTGCGGGACAGGTTACCGTGTTCGCATCGGACGGACCATGTCTGCGCTGTCTCTGTCCGGAGGCAAAGGACCCATCCGGAAACCCGAATTCGGCTGCTTATGGTGTGCTTGGCGTGATTCCCGGCATGATCGGGTGTATGCAGGCGGCAGAAGTATTGAAGCTTCTTTTGGGCAAGGGAGAGGCGCTGATTGGAAAAATGCTGTTCATTGATGCCAAAACGTGGTCCACGGATCTGATAGAAGTTCCGGTGCATCCCCAGTGCAGCTGCCATGCACATACCAAAGTTCACCGGATGTGAAAACGGTATTAAAAATAGACATATGGAACAATCTCTTTACTTCACAGGAAAAGAATGATAAAATAAATTAAATTGTCGAAAGCAGATGAGGAAGATTATCCACTCTGCTTTCGGCTGGATTCAGGTAAACAAAAAGGTAAATTAGATGACCAGGAATGTTTCCCTGAAATTACGATTATTGAGAAGTTAAGAGGTAAAAGGCAAATGGCGAAGGGTAATAACACAAAAGCAAAAATTGCCCGTGTTGCATGGAAATTGTTTCATGAGAAGGGATATGAGGAGACGACGATCGATGAGATTATCCTGCAGTCTGGAACATCAAAGGGAAGCTTCTATCATTATTATAGTGGAAAGGATGAGCTTCTGGCATCTCTCCCAGAGATCTTTGATGCAAAGTATGAAGAGGTAATGCAGGCGCTGGATCCGGAGATGGACAGCTTTGACAAGCTTATGACGCTCTGCTTCAGTGTACATGATCTGATAGAGTCGGATATCCCGGTAGGGCTTCTGGCGTCACTCTATTCCTCACAGGTGGTGACAAAGGGGGATAAGCATCTTTTAAACCAGAACCGTTTTTACTATAAGATGGTAAATCAGCTGGTCGATGAGGGGCAGCGCCGGGGGCAGATTACCCGCAGTATGCCATATTACGAGATTGCACATATGTATGCACTCTGCGAGAGGGCAATCATCTATGATTACTGCATTTCAGACGGTGGCTATGCGCTTGGAGAGTATACAAGAAAGACAATGCCTTTGCTGTTCGGCGGAGTGCGTGTAAAGCAGGAAGTCAAATAAAAAAGCAGACGGAAAATGCTTCTTAGGGGTATTTTCTGTCTGCTTTTGTGCGTGATAGCCGCGTACAGATCAGGATAGCATTGAGTACCTTTAAAATAAAGGAACCTGGGACGGGAAAATGCAGCTTAAGAAAGGAAAAATGCCAGATGGAACGAGAAAATCAGGAGTACATAAGCATTGTGAATGCAACGGAAAACAACTTGAAACATGTGTCGTTGAAAATTCCGAAAAAGAAAATCACGGTTTTTACCGGTGTGTCCGGTTCGGGCAAATCATCGCTCTGCCTTGATACGATTGCGGCAGAGTCGCGGCGGGAGCTGAATGTGACATTTCCAAGTTTTGTCCAGCAGTTTCTGCCGAAATATGGTCGTCCAGAGGTTGAGCGCATGGAGAATCTTCCGGTCACGATCGTGATCGATCAGAAAAAGCCGGTGGCAAACTCCCGCTCAACGGTCGGCACATACACCGATATATATGCGCTGCTGCGCCTACTCTTCTCACGTGTGGGCAAACCGTTTGTCGGCTATTCGGACAGCTTTTCCTTCAACCATCCGAGCGGCAAGTGTGAGCGCTGTGAGGGCCTGGGCGTTGTGACGGAGCTGGACATCCACAAGCTGGTGGATTTTGATAAATGCCTAAACGATGAGGGCGTTATCCAGTGGCCGGCGTTCACGACCGGTGCATGGCGGTGGAAGCGGTATGCGTACAGCGGTCTGTTTGATTTGGACAAGAAGATCAAGGATTATTCGAAGGAGGAAATGGATTTATTTCTCTATTCGCCGCAGATCCGCCTGAAAAACCCGCCGGCAAACTGGCCGAAATCCGCGAAGTACGAGGGCATTTATCCGCGTATGTACCGCAGTATCATTACATCTAAAGAAGGACAGCTTCATAAGAAAGAGCTGGATCGCATTGTCAGCACCTTTACGTGTCCGGAGTGCCACGGGGCGAGACTGAATGCGAAGATCCGGAGCTGCCTGATTAACGGAAAAAATATCTGCGAGGTTTCGGATATGCCGATCCCGGAGGCGGCAGAGTTTATCCGCCAGATCGATGATCCGCTGGCGCGCGATATCAAGACCGAGATCCTGAAGCGGATGAATGCGCTGATTGAGATCGGACTCAGCTATCTTTCTTTAAGCCGTGGAACAGACACTCTCTCCGGCGGCGAGGCGCAGCGTATCAAGATCGCGCGTTACATCAATTCGCCGCTTACCGATATGATGTATGTGCTGGATGAGCCGAGCGTCGGACTGCATTCGCGCGATATCCAGAATCTCAAAAATTCGCTGATCAAGCTGAAAGAGCACGGAAATACCGTGATGATTGTGGAACACCACCGGGAAGTCATCGCTCTGGCGGATCACATTGTGGATATGGGACCGGAAGCGGGCATAAACGGTGGACAGATCATGTATCAGGGAAGCTACGAGGATCTTCTGAAAGCGGACACTGTGACCGGGCGAATGCTGCGGACGAAAACGCCGATGAAGATGGAGTACCGCAAGCCGACCGGATGGTATCAGGTTGAGCACGCGAAGCTTCATAACTTAAAAGATCTGAGCGTAAAACTGCCGCTTGGCGTGATGACGGTCATCGCCGGTGTGGCTGGTTCGGGAAAAAGCTCCCTGATGGAATATTTTACGAGCCAGTATCCAGGCGAGGTGATCTCGATCCGGCAGAAGGATATCGGTATCAATCTGCGTTCAACCCCGGCGACGTATCTGGATATCGCGGATGCGATCCGGGCGCTTTTTGCGAAAGCGAACCATGTCGCACAGGCATATTTCAGTTTCAATTCCAAGGGCGCCTGCCCGGCGTGCCAGGGAAAAGGTGTAATTATATCGGATATGGCATATATGGACTCGATCGAGACGGTCTGCGAGGTCTGCCATGGAACGCGGTATTCGGAGGAAGTGCTGAAATATCAGTACAAGGGAAAGAATATTGCGGAAGTCATGGATATGACCGTCCGTCAGGCGATCCAGTTTTTTGAAGATGCGGATTTTGTGAGGAAACTCGATACGCTGGTACAGGTCGGACTCGGTTACCTGCACCTGAATCAGTCGATGACGACGCTTTCCGGCGGCGAGCTGCAGCGTGTGAAGCTGGCGAGCAAGCTGGATGAGCGGGGACAGATATTCATTCTGGATGAGCCGACTGACGGGCTGCATCTCGACGATATCCGCCGTCTGATGAAGCTTTTCAACCGGATGACCGATCAGGGCAATACGCTGTTTATCATCGAGCACAGCCTGGATGTGATGAAGGATGCCGATTATATTGTGGAGCTCGGACCGGGCGGCGGACTCGCAGGCGGCGACCTGCTCTTTGCCGGGACGCCGAAGGAGATGCTGGAAGCGGAGCGGAGTGTGACACGGGAGTATCTGCGGGAGAGCTTATAGATAAAGAAAAATATCCCGAATGCATCGGAAAGTGCATTCGGGATATTTTTAATCAATCAATTCGTTCAATACCATGGCAGCTGGAAAGATATTTCTTCGCATCCTTAAAAAACGCCGCCACGATCAGGAGAATGATAAACGCGATCGGAAATGCTGCAATGATGGACACGGTCTGCAGGTTTGCCATTGAATTATCACTGAAAATGAGGACCATCGGCAGTAGAATCAGGCTCAGGGACCAGAAGGTTTTGATCGCCATGTGCGGTTCGTCCTCGCTTGTCAGGTTCTTGTAGGAGTAGGCGGAGGCAACCAGTACGATCGCGTCAAAGCTGGTGGCATAGAAGGCGATCATCGCCGCCGCGAGCAGAACGAGGACCATCGGGGCGAGCGGAAGCGTGCGGATGATGGCAGTGATTGTGGAATAGAGGTCGCCACTGGCGGCATAAAGCCCCATGACATCCAGTTTTCCGAACACCTGGAGTCCCAGGCTGTAGTTTCCGAGGATAATAAAGCTCACAAACGTGCCGCCAAGCCCGAACACGTAGCCGCCGAGGATTGTCTGCCGGATTGTACGTCCACGAGAGATGGTTCCGATGAAGAACGGGGCAGCGACGCACCAGACCATCCAATATGCCCAGTAGAACATTGTCCATGTCTGCGGAAATGAGGTGGTGCGCTGTGGGTCGGTGTAGGTGGACAGTCCGATAAAGTTCTGTACCAGATTTCCGATGGAGGAAAAGCCGGTTTCGATGATATAGCGAGCTTCACCGCCAAACAGCAGCACATAAGCCAGAAGAGCGAAGAAGAGGTAGACGCAGGACGCCGCGAGCTTCTGGATGCCCTTCATGCCACGCACGACGGAAACGGTATATACCAGGCAGGTGACTGCCAGAATCGCGATGGTGATGAGGCGGGTGTCGCCGAATCCGAAGAGTTCGGAGACGATCTGGCTCATCAGAGGGGTCGCCAGCGTAAAAGTCGTGGTTGTGCCGGCCAGCAGTGCGAAGACCGCCATCAGATCAATCAGGGTTCCGGCAAGCCCGTCTGTGTGTTTTCCGAGGATCGGGCGGCAGGCTTCGGAGTATTTCTGTTTATGGCAGCCGCGCACATGAAGCATGAAGCCAAAGGCAGCGGCGAGCACGACATAGAAGCCCCACGGGATCGGACCCCAGTGAAAGAGCGGGTATGTGCTCGCCCAGTCCTGAATACTGCCCATTTCTGCCAGATGCGGGTCATTGGCGTAGAGAACCCACTCACACAGGGAGTAAAAGAGAATGTCCGCCGCAAGTCCGGAGGTAAACATCATCGAACCCCAGGCAAAATTGGAATAGAGCGGCTTCTCATCCGGTTTTCCGAGCCGGATGGTTCCGTAGCGGGAAAAGGCGATGTAGATTGACAGAAGAAAGATGCCGAGTCCGATGGCAAGATAGCCGACACCGAAGTTTTCCCCGAGAAAGCTCCGGAGATTTTCCAACACTGCCTTGGATGCATCTGGCGCAGCCAGAAAGCAGAGACAGAGTATTATAATAAGAAGAAATGGGACGACCATCGTGGTCCAGTCCAGGCGTTTCGGCTCTGGCACTGTTTGAGATTGTGGATTTTGCATGGGAAACCTCCTTTTAAATCATTTGTAAAAATGAGGATTTTTGCAAATGGTTCATGTTCATTTTTTGATAAATAAATTAAATATTGAACACATTATAGCATTGGGTGGAAAAAAAATCAATGAAAAATTTGGGAAAAAATAGAGAAACAAGGAAATAGATGTTACCGGTTCACGGGTAGGCACTTTTGGAACCGAAAGTGCCGTAAGAAAATGTGGTGGCAGCAGGAATTTGCCGTATTGAAATGCGAAGCCACGGCAAATTCCGTTACTGGGCACGTATGCGTGAACAGTAACGAATAGATGGAAAAATGTATGGGAGGCGGCAATGGAAAAATCCTGCCGCCTCCCTACTGCTCAATCTGCACATCAAATCCCAGTCCGCGCAGCATGTTCGCATAATTCTCCATATCCTGGCCGGAGAAGGTCTGCTCGCGGGCAAGCGTCGGAGATTGCATGTATTTTTCATATTTAATGATCCCCAGATTTGAATAGGAGAGCAGAATTACATGTCTGATGTGGTGCTCAGACAAAAGGTGGGCATACCTGCGGGCATCGATGAGCGTGTCGTTGATGCCGGGGGTAATGGTAATGCGGACCGCCACTTTTTTTCCGATAGAGATGGCAAAGTCCAGATTTTCCAGAATCGAATGATTTGAGACACCGGTGAACTGGACATATTTCTTTTCAGAATAATGTTTTAAATCGATGATAATCATGTCCGCGTTGGCGATGAAGCGGGAGAAAGCCAGCGGTTTGGCGAAAGCGGTCGTCTCAATCGCGGTGCGGATGCCGTGTTCTTTACATTTTTTCAGGACAGCGGTGGCTGCTTCCGGCTGCATCAGCGGATCGCCGCCGGAGAGAATGACGCCGCCATTTCCATAGAGCTCCCGGTCGGCAAGAATTTTTTCCATGATTTCATCCATATCCATCATCTGACCGACGAAATGAAGCATTCGGGACGGACAGTGATCCGTACAGGCACGGCAGAATGTACAGGTGTCCGGGGTAAAGGTGAGACGGTTGTCTGAAAATGCCAGACTTCCGGTGGGACATTCGCTGACACAGAGATTGCAGTAGAGACAGTGCTTGCTGTCCCAGAGAATCCGGGTCGGGCGCTCATGCGCCTGCGGTGTTGAACACCAGACACAGCGCAGGGGGCATCCTTTAAAATAAATCGTAGTCCGCAGCCCGGAACCGTCAGCCAATTCATTTCGTTTGATCTTAAATATATTCGCCTGCATGAATACAATACTCCTGAAAATCCTTCTGATATTTATAAAACACGATAAGACATTGAGAATTCCGGCACGGGATGACACCGGAATTTCGGAATGGATTCGTAATACATCTGAATGCAAAATACAGGCTAACTATAGCATAAAGAAGATAAAAAGTAAATGAGACAGTTTCTCCAATTTGCTACTTGATTTTTTTACAAAGATTTGACAAAAAAGCGGAAATAAATTTTACAAAAAAGCGCTATAATAAAACAGGTTCGAGAGAGAATATGTGTGAACGCTGCGAAAGAGCAGGTTATACAGCGGCAGATTTGCCAACTGGCACATATCGAAAAAGAAACCACGAAAGAATACCGCGAGAGATCGGGCGGCTGGCTTAAAATGAAGCGCGAAAACAGCTGCAGGAAAAAGATGGAAGATGGCGGGGAAGATATGGAATTGAAATATGAACTCTGGAAAGAGAGTATAGTTCAAGAGAAAGTTATATATGAATGTAGGAAGCGTCTGTCGGGATATCGGCGGGCGGTTTTTTGTGTAATGGGAAATTCCTTGGAATCCCCTATTACACAAAAAGGCACTAACGTGAAATTACAGTATTATACATAATTTCTATACACAAAAGAGGTATTTGTTTATGTTATGAGTACAGACTTACAACACTTATTAGTAAGAATTAATATAAGGTACTTTTAACGAAAAATTTACGGAAAATCACGCTTACAACGTGAAAAACACGGTTGTAATTAGGAAATAAACTTGTTATAATGGGTGGCTGAAATGGAAAAATGTAAAACAAAAAAGAAAAAAGTTGGGAGGTTACGAAGGTGAAAAGATTGAGTGCGTTTTGCGCGAGCCTGGGATTATTTTTGATGGCAAATCCGATGACGGCTCTGGCAGCAGAACAGGAAGGCGGTGCATCGGCATCCTCTGTGCCGCTCTGGATGTGTATTCCATTTGCGGGACTGCTTCTCTGTATTGCGATTCTGCCGCTTGTGAAGGCAGAATGGTGGGAAGAGCACCAGCCTCATGCGGTTGCTCTTTGGTCAATTCTTTTTATCATTCCGTTTGCGATGCGTTACAGTGCGGGGACAGCACTGGAAACGGTTCTGGAATGCCTGGTCAATGACTATTTGACCTTTATTATTTTGTTATTTGGACTTTTCTGCGTTGCCGGTAATATCACGATGTCCGGTGACCTGGCAGGTTCTCCGCGTGTCAATGTGGGATTACTGGCACTGGGAACCCTGCTTTCAAGCTGGATCGGTACGACCGGTGCCAGTATGCTGATGATTCGTCCGGTTGTCAAGATGAATGCATGGAGAAAGAAGAAACGTCATATCATTATCTTCTTTATTTTCCTTGTATCCAACATCGGCGGATGTCTGACCCCGATCGGTGACCCGCCTCTGCTGATGGGCTTCATGCGCGGCGTACCGTTCTTCTGGAGCTTACATCTGGCGCCGATCTTATTCTTCAATATGCTGGTGCTGCTGACAATCTTCTATTTTATTGATAAGAGGGCATATCGTCAGGATATCGCGAGCGGTCTGAAACCGGATATCAGCAAACCGGGTACCGAAGTGAAGCTGCGCGGCGCGCACAACCTGATTTTCCTGGTCATGATCGTGGCAGCCGTTATTTTAAGCGGTACCTTACCGTCCATGCCGCAGTTCCAGGATGCAGCCGGAAGGTGCTTGGCATCCACCTGTTTGGAGAGGTAGAATTAAGCTATCCGGCCATCATTGAGATTGTGATCATTCTGGTGGCGGCCTTCCTGTCCTTCAAGACCACGAAGGTTGAGATCCGCCGTGAGAACCACTTTACCTGGGGCGCGATTCAGGAGGTTGCGGTTCTGTTTATCGGTATTTTCATCACGATGCAGCCAGCCCTGATGATTCTGAAAGCAAATGGCGCGAACCTGGGCATCTCCGAGCCGTTTGAAATGTTCTGGGCAACCGGTCTGCTGTCCAGCTTCCTGGATAACACGCCGACCTATCTGGTATTTTTAACAACGGCAGGTGCGCTTGGATTTACGGAGGGCATGGTGACGACGTTAGGAACGGTTCCGATCAAGATGCTGATGGCGATCTCCTGTGGTGCGGTATTTATGGGTGCGAACACCTACATCGGAAATGCACCGAACTTCATGGTTAAGTCGATTGCGGATGAAAACGGTGTGCGTATGCCGTCCTTCTTCGGATATCTGCTCTGGTCGTTCGGTATTCTGGTTCCGGTCTTTGCACTTGATATGCTGTTATTCTTTTTATAGGGGGTGAGTGACGATGAGCAACAATCAGGAACATACCAATACAGATAATATGGAAAATCAGACGCAGCAGGCGCTTGAAAAGGACAGCGCCCAGTATGCGAATGAAGTAACGGGTGCGGAAAATGCAGCCGAAAAGGATTCAGCAGGGAAGAAGCCGGGCAGCACGGTGCCTGGAAGAGATGAAAAACGAATCCGTGAACTGGCGGAGAGTATTTACGATCTGGATGCGGAGGTTTATGCACAGTTAGGTTCTTCTCTGGGACGTGTTTTCAACCGTGACCGGAAGCGCTGCGTGGATGAGCTGACTCATCTGATGCTGACACGCCCGCAGGGTAACCTGGTTCGAAGTGAGATTGCCCTGATCGGAAACATGGCGCGTACCATCGAGAATAAGGAAGAGCGGAAGCTCGTCATGACTGAGTACAACCGGATTCTGACCGAAGTCATGAGTCTGCCGACCAGTTTCGCGAGCGGCGACGTTATCAACGCAGAGCTGGCGAAGCTGAATACATTTAACCTGAAAAACCGTTTCTCCGAAAATGACCACCTGATCGTATGTATCAGCTGGACCTACGGAAGCGGCGGTGTAAATATCGGATTTAAGCTGGCAGATAAGCTGAAAATCAATTTCTACGACGCGGAGATCTTTGAAGCGGTTCTGAAACGTCTTGAGGCTCAGAAAGATTCTATACAGGATTCTGTCAGCTACGGAATCAAGCCGGGAATCAAGAAAGAGCCGGCGCACGATCAGGATGCCAATGTAAACCCGAGTGAGGCATTCATCCCGGAGCGCCATCTGACCCTGCGCCAGCGCATGCGCGAGTTCAGCCGTTTCCACGGACTGCCGAAGCGTGATGCGGTCTTCTTCAACGAGAGCGACCTTCTGGTTGACATGGCGAAGAAGGAAGATTTTGTTATTCTGGGACGATGCGGAGATGCCATCATGGCAAACAACAACATCCCGCATATCAGTATCTACATCACGGCGCCGTTTGAGCAGCGTATCAAACGTGCGATGGAGATTGACAGCTCCCTGACGGTCAAGCAGGCACGCCATATGTTAAAGCATCTGGATCATGTCCACAGCCAGTACTATCATTACTATACAAACCGAAACTGGGGACATTCCAACAACTATGATCTCTGTATCAACAGTGCCAGCTACGGTATCGATGGAACCGTGGATTTCATCTATCGGATGATCACGGCGCGGGAAGAGGATAAATAAGAGAACGGCTGAAGATGATGGGAGTCAGCGAAAGACAACAGACGCTGTCCCCAGATTCTTCGGCCGTTTTTTTACATTTATAGTTTACTGCCAATAGAATGTATAACTAAAAAGATTCAGAATTTTTTGCGGCGGAATACTTGCAAATTTGAGGGAAAGCCAGTATACTAGGTACCATATCACAGGGAAGTCCTTCGAAAGCGGGAGATTGGAAGAGGCATCCTTCTCGAAAGGAGAAATAAATTATGGAAGAAAGAATTATGCGCCGCGTAGCGGATTCAGCTGTTATCCAGACACAGCTTGTATTAAATAGTCACTTAAATGGTGCTGGTCGTTTGTTTGGCGGTCAGCTGATGGAATGGATCGACGTTGTAGCGACCGTTGTTGCGCGCCGCCACGCGCACTGCAATCCGACAACTGCATCGGTTGATAACCTGCAGTTCAAAGAGGCAGTCCACCTGAACAATACCCTGATTATCGAGGGAAAGCTGACTTATGTCGGCAGAACCTCCATGGAAGTGCGTGTCGATACATTCGTAGAGTCTTTAAGCGGCGCGCGTAAACTGGTTAATACCGCTTATGTGGTTATGGTAGCGCTGGATGAAAACGAGCATCCGATGGAAGTTCCGGGACTGCTTGTCGAGACCGATGAGGAGAAGGCAGAGTGGGAAGCTGGCGTGAAGAGAAACGATTTGCGGAAGCACCGCCGTGCGGAGAACTACTAATCGGCAGTGTTTTTGTTTGGGAAAGGGAATTTGCATAAACCGGAAACAGATGTAATAAGATGTAAAAAACGTTCTCAGGGGAACTCCCATGAAGGAATATATCGAGGAACGGGCGGTTGCGATCGCTAATTACATCATAGACTACAATGCGACAGTGCGGCAGGCGGCGCGGAAATTTGGGATCAGTAAATCTACCGTGCATAAAGATGTGGCCGAGCGCCTTTCCCATATCAATCCGCCGCTTGCATCCCGGGCGCGTGTAGTACTGGACATCAACAAAGCGGAACGCCATATCCGGGGCGGGATGGCGACGAAAGAAAAATATGAGCATGAGCACCAGCTGCGCGCGTGCAGCCGGGACGAGAAATAGAAAAGCTGGTAAAATTGGAGCTGAAAGCAGAAAAAGGGGCATTCCGCCTGGACGGGCGGAGTGCCATTTTTTCTGCTTCATTGCAAACTATTTCAAAATATGCTATAGTAGCTTCGATTCATAAAGCTATATGTCAGCCAGATTCAGGCATATGGCAGCGTAGGAGGAACGGGAAAATTCTGAATCGAAAGATAAAAAACAAAGAGGAAGAATGATAGATGGAACCAAGACAGGCAATCCTGGTAGTCAGCTTCGGGACAAGCTACAATGATAGCCGGGAAAAGACGATCGGAGCGGTTGAGCGTGCAGTGGCGGAGGCATTTCCGGCATATGAGGTGCGCCGGGCATTTACCAGCCAGAGGATCATTGATAAATTGAAAAAGCGGGATCAACGGTCGATCGACAATCTGAAGGAGGCACTTGACCGGGCAGCAGCCGATGGGATTAAAAGTCTGATTGTGCAGCCGACCCATCTGATGGATGGATTTGAATACATGGATGTAAAAGCGGAAGTGGAAGCGAATCAGGGGCGTTTTGAACGGCTGGCGCTGGGAGCACCGCTTCTTGCCAGTGAAGCGGATCTGGATGCGGTGATCCTGGCGATGGCAGGAGAACTGGGCGGATATGACGATGGAAAAACGGCACTCTGCCTGATGGGGCATGGGACGGACGCGGCTTCCAATCAGGTGTATCAGAAGATGCAGGATAGGATGATCGCGGGCGGCTATGCAAATTATTACATCGGAACCGTGGAGGCGCAGCCGGATTTACAAGCGGTGATCGAGAAATTGGGCGCGCAGAAACACTATCAGAGGGCAGTGCTGCAGCCGCTCATGGTGGTTGCAGGCGACCATGCGAATCAGGATATGGCAGGTGAAGAGGAGGATTCCTGGAAGAGCCGCCTGGAACGCGCCGGATACCAGGTGGAATGCCGCATCCGGGGACTGGGAGAGGTTGAGGCGATCCGGAAGCTGTATGTGGCGCACGTGAGAGAGGCAGAGTGGGAAAAATGAAGAAAATAGGATGGATAACGGGAAAGAAAAGGTTACTGTACACGGGTAGGCACTTTTGGAACCGAAAGTGCCGTAAGAAAACGTGGTGGCAGCAGGAATTTGCCGTATTTAAATGCGAAGCCACGGCAAATTCCGTTACTGGGCACGTATGCGTGAACAGTAACAAGAAAATGGCACTTAGGATGGCAGGACTGTCGCTTATGGGGGTGCTGCTCTTGAGTGGCTGTGGAAATATGGGAAAGAGTGCGGTGGCGGCAGCGTCGTCTACATCCGCCAGTGAGATATCCAATGAGGCGGGTAAAGGTACGAAAGTGTCCCAGCCGGCAGAAAACGTGGATGCACAGGTGGCGGAGGCATCACTTCCACAGCCGGGTGAGGCGATCAGTGCGTCCCTGGCCTGGAAATCGCGGATGGAGCTTGCCTATGCGACCCAGTTTGCGGTCGATACCTATGAGGATGCGGACGGGATGCAGTACGAAGCAGTTTCGGTTGCGGATGGAAGCCGTTTTCTTCTGATTCCAGAGGGCGGAAAGGTGCCGGAAGATCTTCCGGATTCGATCCAGGTGCTTAAGCGCCCGGTCAAACAGATTTATCTGGTAGCGACCGCGACCATGGATATGTTCCGGATGCTGGGAGCGCTCCCGGATATCCGGTTTTCGGGAACCGATGCGTCGGGCTGGTACATCCCGGAGGCAAAGGAGGCGATGGAGAATGGGTCAATTCTCTACGCAGGCAAGTACAGCGAACCGGATTATGAGCGGATTGTCTCGGAGGGCTGCGGTCTGGCAATAGAAAATACGATGATTCTCCATTCGCCGGAGGTAAAAGAAAAGCTGGAAAGTTTCGGAATCCCGGTGCTTGTGGATCATTCCAGCTACGAAGCACATCCGCTGGGGCGGACGGAATGGATCCGCCTGTATGGAGTGCTGACCGGTAAAGAAAAAGAGGCGGAAGCGGCATTTGCAAAGCAGGAAGCGGCTTTGCAGCGAGTTACAGAAGAAGGTTCGGATGCGGAGAACGCAGGCGGGAGCGTAAAAACAGAACAGACGGCACAGGCGGAAAAGCCGTCGGCGGCATTTTTCTATATTACGAACCAGGGCAGCGTGAACGTGCGCCGTTCCTCTGATTATATACCGAAAATGATAGAATTAGCGGGCGGCAGATACATATTCGGGCATATGGGGGATGACGGAAAGCGGTCTTCGACCGTCAATATGCAGATGGAAGAATTTTATGCAGCCGCGAAAGAATCCGATTATCTGATTTATAACAGTACAATCGACGGGGAGATTCACTCAATTTCGGAGCTTTTGGCAAAAGCGCCGGTTCTCAAGGATTTCAAGGCGGTACAGGCGGGAAATGTCTGGTGTACGACGAAGAATCTCTATCAGGAATCCATGTCAGTTGGAGCGATGCTGGAAGATATCCATGCGATTTTCAGCGGAAGCCAGGAAGATGGGACATATCTGTATAAATTGCAGTCGTGAGGAAGGAAAGTGTAATAAAGATAGATAGGAGAAACGATGCGTTCAGTATCAGAAGCAAACAGACAAAAACAGGAAAAAAAACAAAGAAACCTGGCGCAGTCAGGCAGACAGGTGCGGATCGCAGGTGCATTTCTGCTTCTGATTATGCTTCTGCTCCTGTCGCTTATCTGGAGTGCCTGTTCAGGCAGTGTATCGGTTCCGATCATGGAATTTTTACAGGAACTGCGGGAGCCTAAGCTGCGTGGAATGGCGTGGACGATCATCTGGGAGATCCGTCTGCCGCGCGCGCTGGCGGCGCTGATCCTTGGCGGGGCGCTGGCACTGTCAGGGTATCTGTTACAGACCTTTTTCCACAATCCGATCGCGGGTCCCTTTGTGCTGGGAATTTCTTCTGGTTCAAAGCTTTTGGTAGCACTTGTGATGGTCGGATTTCTGGAATGGAATATTACGATCAATTCGGGGATGCTGGTGGCAGCGGCATTTGCCGGAGCGCTTCTCTCTATGCTGTTTGTGCTCCTGGTCGCGCGGAAGATGGAACAGATGGCGATGCTGATCGTCGGGGGCGTGATGATCGGCTATATTTGCTCAGCAATCACGGATTTTGTTGTGACCTTCGCCAGCGATGCGGATATTGTCAACTTGCATAACTGGTCGCGCGGAAGTTTTTCTGGTATGACCTGGGAAAATGTGGCAGTCATGGCGGGCGTGACCTTTGTCTCAGCGGCAGCGGTGTTTCTGTTATCCAAACCGATCGGCGCATACCAGATGGGGGAGACGTATGCGAGAAGCATGGGAGTCAATGTCGCACATCTGCGTTTCTTTATGGTGATTTTGTCCAGCATCTTATCTGGCTGCGTAGCGGCATTTGCCGGTCCGGTTTCCTTTGTTGGAATCGCGGTTCCGCATCTGATCCGCTGGCTGTTTGCCGATACAAGACCGCTGGTGCTGATTCCGGGCTGTTTCCTGGGCGGAAGCGTGTTCTGCCTGTTCAGCGACTGGCTGGCGCGGACGGTCTTTGCCCCGACGGAATTGAGCATCAGCACGGTAACAGCTGTCTTCGGTGCGCCGGTCGTGATTTTTGTGATGATGCGGAAACATCGAAAGAGCACCTGAAGCATAGAGCAGCAGAGGAGAAAATACCATGAATCCAGAAACTGAGGAGAAGATCTACTTTTATACAGAGAACTTACAGGTTGGATACGGTGGAAAACAGATCTTAAATCCAGTCCGGATCGGGATAAAGAAGGGTGAGATCCTGACTTTAGTCGGACCGAATGGAGCCGGAAAATCGACCATTTTAAAGAGTGTCGCCGCGCAGCTTCCCCCTCTGGGAGGCGCGGTTTACCTGGACGGCGCGGACCTTCTGGGAATGAAGGGAACGGAGCGCGCACGGCGGATGGCGGTCATGTTTACGGAAAAGGTCCATGCAGAGTGGATGACCTGCCGGGATGTTGTGGCAGCCGGGCGTTATCCGTACACGGGGCGGTTTGGTGTCCTCTCGGAGGAGGACTGGAAGGCAGTTGATGAGGCGATGGAGGCAGTGCAGGTATCAGAGCTTCGGGAGCGGGACTTCCAGACGCTCAGCGACGGTCAGCGGCAGCGGGTGATGCTGGCGCGGGCGCTCTGTCAGGAGCCGGAACTGCTGCTTCTCGATGAGCCGACTTCCTATCTGGATATCCGTTATAAGCTTGAATTTATGTCGGTCTTGCAGGAGCTGGCGCGCCGCAAGAAGGTGGCAGTCATTTTATCCATTCATGAACTTGATCTGGCGGAGCGCGTCTCCGACTGGGTGCTGTGCGTCAGCCCGGGGCAGGAAAGCCGGTTTGGACGCCCGGAAGAGATGCTGACTCCGGAACATCTTTCCGAGCTTTTCCAGATCGAGGAAGGGCGCTTCCGTCAGACAGGCGGCAGTATGGAGCTTCCGCGTCCGGAGGGGGCGCCAGAGGTATTTGTGCTGGCAGGAGGAGGAAGCGGGCGCGCTGTCTTCTGGCAGCTTCAGAGAGCTGGAACTACGTTTGCGGCAGGGATCGTATCGGAAGCCGACTTAGATTATCCGGCGGCTTGTACATTGGCGTCCAGATTGATTGCAGTCCCCGCATTTGAAGAAATATCAGAGGAAAAGGAACAAGAAGCCAGAGAATGTCTGGATGCGTGCCAGTGCGTGATTGCGTGCCGCAGGCAGTATGGGGGCTGGGCGGCGGCGAACGACCGGCTGCTGGCGTATGCCAGGGAAAAAGGAAAAAAGATAGAATATCACAACCTTCCGCTTCATAAAATGCAGTAAATCAAAGCATTTTGCCGCGTGGCTGCGTGCAGGGGAGCGGGAGGTTTTTTATTTGATGAAAAGTAAGAAAAGCAGGAAAAAATGGCTTCTAAGCCTTATGGCTGTGATGGGAATCTTTCTGGCGGGGGTCTATGCGGTTGCATGCGGCGGTGAAAAACAGGCAGAAAAATTGCGGGATCTGGAATTTGCCGTCATAGGTCCCGATGAGACGCCGCAGGAGCTGGCGCAGATCATAGAAGAAAAGAAGAACGATTCCTTCCGCCTGACTTACACAAGCGGAAATGACCTCTACATAGCTGCCGGGTACGGCAAGCAGGAGACCGGCGGCTACAGCATTACGGTTCCGGAGTTGTACCTGACGGACAATTCGATCGTCGTCAAGACCGAGTTAAAAGGACCGGAGAGAAGCGAGCCGACCGGGGAAGAGCCGTCGTATCCGTATATTGTGCTGCGGACGGAACTGCTGGAGGAACCAGTGGTATTCCAGTAGTTTCCTATGAAACAAAAAAACAGGAACCGGCGAGAGTATCATCCGGTTCCTGTCTTTATGCAGTTTCTGCAGAACGATTTCCGCAGGATTTCCTATATGAGTATAAGACTGGTTTCCTGATTACAGGGAAAGAGCCTCTTTTACCTTGGAAATGATGTGAAGTCCGATGTCTCTGGAAGCATCTACGGACTGAGCGCCGATGTGCGGGGAAACGATGAAGTTGTCGCACTCGAACAGCGGGCTTGCGAATGTATCATCACCTGTCAGACCGCTGCCAGCCAGCTCGTTCTCCATAACGTCTGCTGCGTAGCCGCCGATCTTGCCAGCTTTCAGAGCCTCGTACATATCTTTCTCGTTTACGATACCACCACGGCTCATGTTCAGAACAACTGCATCATCCTTCATCTCAGCGATGGACTTAGCGTTGAACAGATCCTTTGTCTCTGGTGTCAGCGGTACGTGGATAGATACGAAATCAGCTACCTTTAACATCTCGTCTACGGACATGCCAGTTGCATGCTCTTTCTCGAAATCTTCCGGTTTCAGGAATGGATCGTAAGCAACGACAGTCATACCAAATGCACGACCAAGTTCGCCGACTCTCTTACCGATACGACCGAAGCCCATAACACCCAGAGTCTTGCCGCGAAGCTCACGACCTTCGAATTTATATTTGTTCCACTCGTGTTTTACTTTTACATCGTAGTTAGCTGTGAAAGTACCACGGGAGATATCTAACATCTTGGAAATGGTCAGCTCTGCAACTGCGTTAGCGTTTAAGCCCGGTGCGTTGAAGATCTGGATTCCTTTGGATTTTGCATAGTCCATATCAATGTGGTTCAGACCAACGGAGCAAACGCCGATAACCTTCAGGTTCTTAGCAGCGTCGATGATCTCCTGATCGATCTTCGGATCTACACGCATGATCAGAACGTCTACGTCACCGATTTCAGCTAATAACTGATCCTTGGTGGACGGCAGATTCTCTGCAGTTTTAACTTCCATGTATTTGCTGAGTTCTTCAGCAATACCAGCGTATACTTTGTCAATGATAAGACACTTCATAGTTTAATTTCCTCCGCTCTTATTTTGTAAAATGTACCTATATGCAAGTATACCTAAAATCTGCTGTCCAGTCAAGTCATTTTGCCGTACCAAACAGAAACTCGTATTCGATTTTTTGTATAACACTTATAAGTAAATGCTGGATGAAAAGGGGTTTTTGTAGAAAATGCCGCGGGAGCGATTTATAAATTGTATTTTGAGATAGGGCAGACTATAATAAAGGTACGATGCAGTTCAAAGTCCGGTTCCGGACGGCATTCGATGATTCTGCCCGCAAAGAGGGCATCTGTGATTCACAGAAATATCCGGGTATTTATGAAATTTCATAATGCATTTTTTGTTTCAGGGGAAACTGCGTCCTATGAAACAAAAAAGCAGTCATATGATTTCGTGGTGCTGAATATAAGTATCATATCGGCATTTAGAAAACATGGCATCTTATATCTTGAATGATATTTGTGTGTGATGTGGTATTTTATGCCGATTTAAACTCAGCACAGAAAATTTCAGGTTACTGTTCATTTAATGCGAAGCCACGGCAAATTTCGTTACGGGGCACGTATGCGTGAACAATAACAATTTTAGAAAGGATGGAGAAGGTTGAGAGAGGAGTACGGAAATTTAGAACGTGCTTACGAAAGAATGCGGTTCGGCTGGCAGGAGACATTTGCCGGGGAATGGCAGAAAGGGAGAATGTATGGGGAAAAGAGAAGACAGAAGATATGGCTGGAGGCTGGCAGTGCTGACATTTGTGCTGCTGTGCCTGCAGGGCACCGGCGGACAGGCTTACGCACAGGAAGATAAGGCGGGAGAACGGCGGATCCGTTATTCTTCTTCCTATTTGAAAGAGGCTGAGATACCAGAAGCGCCGGAAGAATATCTGGAAGAGGGGGAAATAACCTATCGGCTTGTGGGGACAGAGATAGAGGCGGTGCCGGTGCGCGGCAGAACGCGGGAGGTTTCGGGGGAGATGGTCTATCCGTCCGTGACGCGGGAACAGGAGATCCCGGCGAGAGCGCCGATGGAGGTGGAGGATCGGGAGAGCCAGAAGACGGTATCGGTTATGCTGGATCTGAAAAGAACCTCTTATGAGAACGAACACTGGCAGGATGGATTTGAGATTTCGGTCGTATTTCACGAATACGGGGCGGATACATACCAGCTGGGTGGGGCTGTCGTGATGCATGATGAGAAAGTGCCGCCATTGGAGGCGTGCAGAGAAGAACTGCTTGCAAGTGTGGGGCTATCGGAGGATGATGTGCAGATTGAGTCCGCAAGCTGGGAGGGAGATGCCTATCAGGATGAGGCTGGCATCTGGTGCCGCAATGCGGCGGTACAGGCAAAACGCCGCGTATGGGACTGCCGGGCAGTGTACGGGGGAACGGTCAGACTTCCGGCATATGAGCGTTACCGGAGGCGGATGGAGTATGAAAAAGCGGAACTGGATGTGGAAGAGATGACAGAAATAGAAGCGGATCCAGGAACTCTGGTGGAAACAGAGACTGCGCCGGTGGAAAACCTCCCGCTTCCGTTCTGGAGACGGTGGATTCACTACGGACTGACGATCAGTATAAGTTTGCTGCTGCTTTTACTGGCATGGCTTGGATTTCGGCAGCTGCGGCGGATGGCGCGTAAAAAAAACGAACGGTAGGTTATGTGAGCGCAGTTGATAAAAGGAAAAAAGTGCCGTATACTAGAAAACTGGTAAGCTGGCGGTTATGGTTCGTGTAAAAAAAATTTGAAATCAGAGGCACGGCGTGAGGATATGCCGGCAGCCAGAATCGGGGATCAGACCAGAAAGAAGAGGGAAAACGGCGTGACAAGAGATGTTGTATTTAAAATGGAACGTCCGGGACTGGTAGAAGTCGGACAGACAGTAGAGGTGACGGAGTCGGTGACGCCGTTTAATGTCAATTATATGATTGAACCGGCGGTGGCGATGTCGGGGCTTTTTAAGCTGAATGACCGGATTCCCGCCGATCACGGCGTGGTAAAGGCGATCGAGGAAAATGACCGAGGTTACTATGTGACGGTTACGTTTGAGTATGAATAAAAGGACAGAAAGGGAAAAAGATGACAGGAAAAATACCGAACGATCCGATTATGTGCCTGAGTTTTGTGAACACACAGCTCAGAGATTTTTACCCGGATTTAGATGAATTATGCAGTGCGTTTGATACAGAACGGTCGGAGCTTGAGAAGAAGCTGCAGGCGGTGGGATATACCTATGACAGAGAAAAGAACCAGTTCCGCTAGGGCACGGTCAGGCTTTACGCTGGCAGAGCTGCTGATTGTGACAGGGATTGTGTCGATTCTCGTTGCAGTTTCGATCCCGATCATGTCCGGACAGGTACAGAAAGCGAAGGAAGTGCGGGCGAAAGCCGAGGCGAGGATTCTATGCATGGCGCTCTGGATGTATCTACATGATTTGGATGAACAGGACATTCATCCGGAAAGCTGGGAGCTGATGATGGAGCTGGGTGGTTCTTTCCGGGATCTGGGAGAAAATCCGCTGGAAAACTATCTGGATGGAGAGATTTCTGAGGATGTGTCTATCTACAGCGTGTATTACAGCGATACACTGGAAAGCTATGAGGGAATCTTGTGCGAGATAGGTGGAATCGAGGTGGAAGCGCTGATCAGCGGAAAGACGGAGATTGTGAATCCATAAAAAATAGAGAGGCAGGTTACTGTTCACAGGTAGGCACTTTTGGAACCGAAAGTGCCGTAAGAAAACGTGGTGGCAGCAGGAATTTGCCGTATTTAAATGCGAAGCCACGGCAAATTCCGATACTGGGCACGTATGCGTGAACAGTAACAGAGGCAGGATGTCTTACAAGGAAAGTCTTGTAAAACCCTGCTTCTTTCTATATAATGAGACAGTAAAGCTGTCTGTCTGGAAATGAAAATAGCAGGATAAAAACCAGACGATTTCGGACAGATACAAGAGAAAAGAGAGGTATCAGTATGTTTCGCGCGATAAAGATAGTAGGAACGATCGTCAGTTTCCTTGTTGGTTCCATCGGCACATTGCACCGTATGGATAAACAGGGACAGGTAGATCCGGTCGCAGTGGAGGAAGAAAGCACCCAGATGGTGCGTAATATTTTTGAAAAACTGCTCAAAATGGCAGGTGTGACGGTAGAGGTGCGCGGATATGAAAATATTCCGCAGGATCGCCCGGTGCTCTATGTGGGAAACCACCGGAGCTATTTTGATATCCTGGTTGGCTATACGACGGTTCCGGGACTGATGGGATTTGTGGCAAAGAAAGAGATGGAGAAGATTCCGCTCTTGTCAAAATGGATGCTCAATGTCAACTGTCTGTTTTTAGATCGGAATAATATAAAAGAAGGTTTAAAAACGATTCTGGCGGGGATCGAGAAGGTGCGCCGCGGCGTTTCTGTCTGGATTTTTCCGGAGGGAACCCGCAATAAAAATGAACAGCTTTCAGATCTGCTTCCATTTAAAGAGGGAAGCTTGAAGATTGCAGAGAAATCTGGCTGTCCGGTTGTTCCAGTGGCGATCAAGGGAACAGCGGAGGTCTTTGAGAAGCATATTCCGCTTATTTGTCCGAGCCATGTCGTGATTGAGTTCGGCGAGCCGTTCATCGTGAAAGAGCTGGATCCGGAGAACCGGAAGTTTGTCGGCGCATATACGAGAGAAAAGATCGCAGGGATGCTTTCAGAGATGGAAAAGGAGAACAACTAAGAGATGGATTTGCTGGAGATAAGAGGGCGTCTGGACCAGATTGACACCCAGATAGAAAAGTTATTTGAGGAGAGAATGCGCCTTTGCAGCGAGGTGGCAGAGTATAAGATCGCGACCGGAAAGGCGGTTTACGATGCCGAGCGTGAGAAACAGAAGATCGAGTCAGTTCAGGCGATGGCGGAGGGCGAGTTCAACAAGCAGGCGGTTGCCGAGCTGTTTTTGCAGATGATGACGCTGAGCCGCCGGTATCAGTATCAGACGATCGCAGGGCGCGTCGGCGGTCCGGATCTGGGTTTCCATAAGGTGGAGAAGCTTGAAACAGCCGGAAAACGCGTGGTGTTCCAGGGATTAGAGGGTGCTTACGGTCATGCGGCGGCGCTGCAGTTCTTTGGAAAAGACGCGGATATCCATCATGTACGCCGGTTCGAGGATATGATGGTGGAGATTCAGGAGGGAAAAGCTGATTTTGCGGTGCTTCCGATTGAAAATTCTTCCGCCGGTGCCGTGACGGACAACTATGATCTGCTTTTAAAATACGACAATGTGATTGTGGCGGAGACATTTCTGCCGGTACACCACTACCTGCTTGGCACACCGGATGCGGAACTTTCCGATGTGAAGCGTGTTTATGCACATCCGCAGGCGCTGATGCAGAGCAGCGATTTCTTAAACCAGCACGACTGGCAGCAGCTAAGCATGGAAAATAATGCTGTGGCGGCACAGAAGGTACGCGATGAGAAGGATCCGTTACAGGCGGCAGTCGCAGGTGAGGTAGCAGGAGAGATTTACGGACTCAAAAAGCTGGCAGGTCCGATCAACAATTGTCCGGACAACACGACCCGTTTCCTGATTCTGGCGAGGGATCGCGTCTATCAGGCGGGCGCAGAGAAAATCAGCCTCTGCTTCGAGCTGCCGCACCGCAGCGGTACGCTGTACAGCATGCTCGGCAATTTTATTTTCAATGATGTCAATATGCGGATGATCGAGTCCCGCCCGATCCCGGAGGAGAGTTGGCAGTACCGCTTCTTCGTGGACATCGAGGGAAACCTGGAGGATGCCGGTGTGCAGAATGCACTGTACGGAATCATGCGCGAAGCGAAAAATGTAAAAATATTAGGAAATTACTAGACTCTTTAGCTTAGGACAAGATGAAATGGGTTACTGTCCGCGGGAGGCATTTTTGGAACCGAAAGTGCCGCAAAAGAATGTGATGGTAACCGGAAAGGCAAAATGATGGAAGAAAGAAGAAAAAATACGATGATTTTATACCGCAACCTGCGGTATCAGCAGTTATTTGACGATATGTGCAGCCTCTTAAAACCAGAGGAAGGCGAGGCACGCCCGGATGCATATGCATGCGCGAGTCAGCTCATCGATCTGGCAGTGACCTATGGATTCCGCGGAAACCTGTGGCATTGTTTCCTGGCGTTCTGCATGACAAACAATGAAAATGCCTACAGCACATCCTGTGAGATCATCGGACCGGTCGGCGGCAGCTTGAGCGAGCTTGCACGCCACGATTTTGCACAGGTCAGAGAGCTTTTTTCCCTGGATATTGCCCGTCTGGACGAGACTGAGAACGGCATCTGGTCGGAGATGAAGCATTACGAAAATGCGCTGGAAAACAGCAAGGCGTTCAACCACCGCATCCGCGACCGGATCGTTGAATTATCGGTTTCCCTGGAGAATGCGGAGAGTGATCAGGAATTTCAGGATATCGTGACCGAATTTTATAAAGAATTTGGTGTCGGCAAGTTTGGTCTTAACAAAGCATTCCATATTATCATGGATGACGAGGCAAAGCAGGTCGATATCGAGCCGATCACGCGCGTGGAACATATCGAGCTGAGCGATCTGGTCGGCTATGAGCTGCAGAAAGCCAAGCTGATTGAGAATACCGAGGCATTTATCGAGGGGCGCGCGGCAAACAACTGCCTGCTTTTCGGTGACAGCGGTACCGGTAAATCATCCAGTATCAAGGCGATCTTAAATCAGTATTATGACCGCGGACTCCGCATGATCGAGGTGTACAAGCACCAGTTTCGCGGACTGTCAGATGTCCTGGAGCAGATCAAAGACCGCAACTACAAATTTATCATTTATATGGACGATCTTTCCTTTGAGGAATATGAGCTGGAATATAAATATCTGAAAGCAATCATAGAGGGTGGTCTCGGCATTAAGCCGCAGAATGTCCTGATCTATGCGACATCGAACCGTCGTCACTTAATCCGCGAGAAATTCAGCGATAAGCGCGAGCTGGACGACGATCTGCACTCCAACGATACGGTGCAGGAAAAACTGTCCCTGGTTGCGCGTTTTGGCGTCACGATCTACTACGGCTCACCGGACAAGAAAGAGTTCCAGAACATCGTCCGCGTATTGGCAGATAAATACCACATCCATATGCCGGAGGCAGATCTGCTTCTGGAAGCCAACAAGTGGGAGTTAAGCCACGGCGGGCTGTCCGGACGTACTGCCACCCAGTTTATTGCAAACTTACGCAGCAAGCTGAAAGGAGAGATCAAGTAATATGACCGTTAAAACCTTTGCCGCTATTGATGTGGGTTCCTTCGAACTGGAGCTGGGAATTTTCGAGATTTCTGCTTCCGCCGGAATCCGCGAGATTGATCATGTGCGCCATGCGCTGGCGCTTGGCAAAGACACGTACAATGACGGACGTTTGAGCCACGAGATCGTGGAGGAAATGTGCGAGGTCCTGAATAAGTTCCGGGAAGTGATGAAAACATACCGGGTATCGGATTACCGGGCCTTTGCGAGCAGCGCGCTTCGGGAGGCGCGGAACAGCCAGATGGTACTGGACCGGATTCTGGTGCGTACCGGACTCCGGGTTCGCACGATGAACAACTCGGAGCTTCGTTTTAAGAGTTATAAAGCCGTTGCAGCCAGGGAGGAAGAATTCCAGCACACCGTGAAAAACGGTGCGGCGCTGATGGATGTCGGATTCGGAAGCACCCAGATCTCCCTCTTTGATGAGGAGGTACTGGTATCGACGCAGAACCTTCTGCTCGGCGTGCTGCGCTTAAGCGAAATGTCAGCACACTGGCGCGTCGATTACCGGAAGATCCCGGCGATCATCGACGAGCTGGTAGAAAATGAATTATACACATTCCGGAAGATATTTTTAAAAGAGCATCAGATCGAGACGCTGATTGCGACCGGCGAGACAATGAACTATATGATCAGCCGAGGCATGCATGAAAAAGGCGGGGCGCGGTTCACGGCAAAGGAATTTGGCGTGTTCTGCGAGAAGCTGATTGGAATGTCCTCGGAGGAGATTCAGGAGCGCTATGAGCTGCCGCAGGATTACGCAGAAGTGCTGATTCCAAGTGCGATTCTCTACCGGAAAATATTAGACATGACGGGTGCTTCCTATATCTGGGCACCGGGGACGACACTCTGCGATGGTATCGCGGCAGAGTACGCACAGGAAAACCGTCTGGTCCGCTTCCATCATGATTTTGAGGCAGATATTCTCTCAACGGCGCGCCAGATGGCGAAGCGCTACCGCTGCCACGGCGCACATGTGCGCGAGGTAGAGCGGTCGGCGGAGATGATCTTTGATGCAACGAAAAAATACCATGGTCTGGGAGCGCGGGAACGCCTGCTTTTAAAGATCGCAGCGACCCTGCATGACTGCGGCAAGTTTGTCAGCATCACGCGCGGTTCGGAAAGCTCGTACCAGATCATCATGGATACGGAGATCATCGGAATTTCCCATCTGGAGCGCGAGGTTGTAGCTAATATCGTGCGCTACAACATTCAGGAATATGCCTACGATGAGGTCATCCTGGAGTCGGATCTGTCCCAGTATGCGGGGCTTGGAACCTCCCGGAGAGAGCTGACGATCCTGATTGCGAAGCTGACGGCAATTTTGCGTCTGGCCAATTCGATGGACCGCAGCCACCGCCAGAAGCTGAGCGACAGCCGCATCGCTGTGCGGAACGGCAGTCTGGTGATTACGACGGACTGTCCGGAGAGTATCGTGCTGGAGCAGTATTCATTTGACCAGAAGGCAGATTTCTTTGAGGAAGTCTTTGGAATACGGCCTGTACTCAGGCAGAAAAGAGGGGTATAAGGATGTCGGATGCAGTGTTGAAATACGGAGAACCTGAAAATTATGTAAACCGTGAACTGAGCTGGCTGGAATTTAACTACCGGATTCTGGGTGAGGCGCGCGATAAGACGACCCCGCTGTTTGAACGCCTGAAATTTTTAAGCATCACGCGTCGAACCTGGATGAGTTTTTCATGGTCCGCGTGGCATCCCTCAAGGACATGGTTCACGCCAATTATACGAAGCGGGATATTGCGGGTATGACGGCACAGGAACAGCTGGATGCGATTGATGGAAAAACGCATGAGCTGGTCGAGAATCAGTACCGGACCTACAACCGGATGCTCCTGCCGCTCTTAAAACAGCACGGTCTGCGCGTGGTCACCGAGCATGAGAAGCTTACGAAGGAAGAAGCGGTGTACGTTGATCGGTATTTTGAGGAATCGGTCTACCCGGTCCTCACGCCGATGGCGGTTGATTCCTCTCGCCCGTTCCCGCTTATTCACAATAAATCGTTAAATATCGCCGCGCTGGTTCGCAAGAAAAAGGGAGACGGCGAGCTGGAATTTGCGATGGTCTGCGTGCCGGGTGGGCTTCCACGCGTGGTGGAGCTGCCGTGCCAGGAGGGCAAATCGATCATTTATCTGGAAGAAGTCATCGAGCGGAACATCGACAAATTGTTCTTAAATTATGATATTATCAGCTGTCATCCGTTCCGTGTCATGCGAAATGCCGATCTGAGCATCGACGAGGATGAGGCGGAGGATCTGCTCAAGGAGATCGAGCAGAAGCTCAAGAAACGCCAGTGGGGCGAGGTCATCCGCCTGGATATCGAGAAAAAGGCGGACAAGCGCCTCTTAGACATCCTCAAAAAGGAGCTGCACGTCGGCGGGCACGCGATCTATGAGATTGACGGACCGCTTGATCTGACCGTTCTCATGAAGGTGTTCGGTCTGCCGGGCTTTGACGAATTTAAGACACCGCCGTACACGCCGCAGCCGGTTCCGGCGCTGATGAATGAGGATGATATTTTTGCTAATATCCGCAAAGGCGATATATTGCTGACCCACCCGTTTGAGACCTTTGAGCCGGTCGTCAATTTTATCAAGAAAGCTGCCCGCGACCCGGAGGTGCTGGCGATCAAGCAGACACTCTACCGTGTCAGCGGTAACTCCCCGATTATCGCGGCGCTCGCCGAAGCGGCGGACAATGGAAAACAGGTGTCGGTTCTGGTTGAGCTGAAAGCCCGTTTTGACGAGGAAAACAATATTCTCTGGGCGAAGATGCTGGAAAAAGCCGCTGCCACGTTATCTACGGTCTGCTGGGGCTGAAAACACACAGTAAGATCACGCTGGTGGTGCGCCGCGAGGAAGAGGGCATCCGCCGCTACGTCCATCTGGGAACTGGAAATTACAACGATTCGACGGCAAAACTCTACACCGACTGCGGTCTTTTAACCTGTGATCCGCTGATCGGTGAGGATGCGACTGCAGTCTTTAACATGCTGTCGGGTTATTCGGAGCCGCTTGGCTGGAACAAGCTGTCGCTGGCGCCGCTGTGGCTGCGCGGACGTTTTCTGCGCCTGATCCAGCGGGAAACGCGCAACGCCCGCGAAGGTATTCCAGCGCGGATCGTGGCAAAGATGAACTCCCTGTGCGACCGTGAGATCATTGCGAGTCTTTACGAGGCGTCCAATGCGGGGGTAAAAATACAGCTCATCGTTCGCGGCATCTGCTGTCTGCGCGCCGGGATTCCGGGATTAAGCGAGAATATAACGGTCTGCTCGATCGTTGGAAATTTCCTTGAGCACAGCCGTATTTTCTACTTCGAGAACGACGGTGAACCGCAGATTTTCATGGGAAGTGCCGACTGGATGCCGCGAAACCTCGACCGTCGTGTGGAGATTCTCTTCCCGGTTGAGGATGAGAAGCTGAAAGCACGCATCTGTCACATCTTAGAGGTACAGCTTGCCGACAATGTCAAGGCGCAGTACCTGAGACCGGACGGAACCTACGCTAAACGCAACCGCCGTGGCAAAGAGCCGGTCTGCGCGCAGGATACCTTCTGTGCGGAGGCAGTGCAGGCGGCGAAGGAAGCTGGAAAAAAGCAGGACCCGGCGGCGATGAGGGTGTTTATTCCGCTGGAACAATAAAGAAATTGCAGTTCGCAGATAGGCAAAATTCTCCAAAAATGTAATAAATTTTTAAAGCATAAATCCTCCCCATATGGTAAACTGGAAACAGGTATATTCGTCTGGTGTTTCGCATAGAGATACCGGGAACCTGCATTACATATGAGGGAGGTTTTTTTATGTCTGAAATACACGTTCTGGTGGTGGATGATGAGAAAGAGATTGCCGATCTGGTGGAGATTTATCTGGTCAGTGATGGTTATAAAGTATATAAAGCATCCAATGCGTTAGAGGGATTGGAGATTCTGGAGAAGGAGACGATTCATCTGGTGCTTCTCGATATCATGATGCCGGGGATGGATGGTCTGGAGATGTGCCGCAAGATCCGGGAGACGAACAATATCCCGATCATCATGCTGAGCGCGCGCTCAGCGGATCTGGATAAGATTCTGGGACTGGGAACCGGCGCGGATGATTACGTGACGAAACCATTTAACCCGCTGGAGCTGACGGCGCGCGTCAAATCACAGCTTCGCCGCTATACGCAGTTAAATCCGCAGAGCGGTGCAGGAAATCAGGTTAAAAATGAGATCTCGATCAAAGGACTCACGATCAACAAAGATAATCATAAAGTGATGGTGTACGGCGAGGAGATCAAGCTGACGCCGATCGAATTTGACATTCTGTATCTGCTGGCATCCAATCCGGGGCGGGTCTTCAGCACCGATGAAATCTTTGAGAAGGTGTGGAATGAGAAAGTCTACGAGGCAAATAACACGGTTATGGTACATATCAGACGGCTTCGCGGCAAGATGAAGGAGGACACCCGACAGAACAAGATCATTACAACGGTCTGGGGGGTAGGATACAAAATTGAAAAATAAAAAAGATATGAGTCGCCGATTCCGGACACGGATGGTCATGAACATCGTTTACAGCACCGTGGTGGCATGCCTGGTGGAGGTGTTTCTGATTGCCAATGTTTCGATGATCAGCAGCTATCTGCGGGAGACGCGGTACCGGGATTCTTTTTTCCTGCGCCTGACGGAGACAGAGACACTGATGGCATTTGTCTATCTTCTGTCGGGCATCGCGATCTTCTCAGTCACTTTTTTTGCCCTCCAGGAGCGGTCCATGCGCTATATCAGCCGGATCTCGTCCGCGATTCAGAATATTTCCGAGGGCGATTTGAATACGACGATCGAGGTGCGGGGCGATGACGAGTTTACGGCGATGGCGGTTAATTTAAATAAGATGGTCGGGGATATCCGGAATCTGATGGACAAGGAGCGCGAGGCGGAGCGCACGAAGAACGAGCTGATTACCAATGTGGCACACGATCTGCGGACACCGCTGACCTCGATCATCGGCTATCTTGAACTTCTGTCCGGCAAGGTGGAGATTCCTGCAGAAATGCAGAAAAAATATATTGATATTGCCTATGCAAAATCGAAACGTCTGGAAAAACTGATCGAAGATTTGTTTGGTTTTACCAAAATGAATTATGGAAAAGTGGCAATGCACGTGTCGAAGGTGGACATCGTCAAACTGCTCAGCCAGCTGTTGGAGGAATTTTATCCGAGCTTCAAGGACAAAAACCTCTCCTACGAGCTGCAGAGCAATGTCCCGGGCAAGGTTATCACGGCAGACGGAAATCTTCTGGCGCGCCTCTTTGACAACCTGATCAATAACGCGATCAAATACGGTGCAGACGGAAAACGGGTGCTGGTGCAGATTCATGCGGAGGAAGAGGTCGTGACTGTCTCGGTGACGAACTACGGTTACGTGATTCCGGCGGACGAGCTGCCTCTTTTATTTAATAAATTCTACCGCGTGGAACAGTCGCGATCGACCAACACGGGCGGCACAGGGTTAGGTCTGGCGATCGCCAAAAATATCGTCGATATGCACGGCGGCACGATTCAGGTGACGAGCGATCTGAATGGAACGGTGTTTACGGTGCGCCTGCGGACGAATTTTGACATCAACAGGGAAAATTTCCAGATGCCGTAAAGGCGAGTGTGGGAAAGAATCTAATAGACATTTTAATGGATTTTTGGTTACTGTTCATAGGTAGGCACTTTTGGAACCGAAAGTGCCGTAAGAAAACATGGTGGCAGCAGGAATTTGCCGTATTTAATGCGAAGCCACGGCAAATTCCGTTACTGGGCACGTATGCGTGAACAGTTACAGATAGGGAGAGAAAGGATGCAGAAAAAGAGGGGAATACAGTTCTTTTTTGCGATATTGATCGGATGGATGGCACTATTCTGCCTTCCTGCAGGGTACGCATATGCCTCACAGAAGGAAGCAGATGCGCCGCTGTCGATGGATGTTTCCTATGGATTTGACAATACGGCAAAGAGTGACCGTTACCTTCGGGTAACGGTCCTTCTGAATAATGATACAGCGCCGTTTGAGGGAACGCTGGAGTTTCTGACCGCGCAGTCCAGTCTGGAGGCGTACCAGTATTCCTATCCGTTATCATTGGCAGCGGGGGAGAAGTTTGAACAAGAATATTATATCCCGCTGGGTGTGCGGGCGGATCAGATGTTTGTATCGGTACAGGATGTAAACGGGGAAACGGTCATCCGGAAACGTCTGAAACTTGGTTCTGAGGAGGACGTTGCGGAGAGTTATATCGGAATTTTGACGGATACGCCGGAGGCACTTTCTTATTTAGACGGCGCGGGCATCCGATATGGGACGCTTCGGACGCGGGCGGTTTTTCTGGATGCCGAGCAGGCACCGGATGACCGGCTGGGTTACGATCCGCTGGATCTGGTAATTGTGTCTGGATTTGACCTGGATTCGCTCAGCGATGTCCAGTATGAGGCGCTGCGGCGCTGGGTGGAAGACGGCGGTACGATCCTCTTTGGCGGCGGTGTGGATTGTGCGAGAAATTATGGCAGGTTTGCAGAGAAGGTGCTGGAGCCGCCGTATCTGGATGCGGTAACCGTTCCGGTCAGTCTGGGCGGGGAGACGGCACCGGGCGAGCAGACGGGGGAGATCCAGGCAGAATGCGTCGATGTGAACCTGAAGAACGGCAGCACTCTGCTGGCGGGGGAAGTGTTCCCGCTGTTATCCCATACGAACTGCAAACAGGGGCGGATCGTGGCAGCTGCCTTTTCGATGGATGCGATCAGCGATTTGTGTCTGACCAATCCATCCTCATTTGAAAAGCTGTATACGCTGGTGCTGGGAAGTGATACCGTGGACGAGCTGGCACAGGAGGATTATTACGGTTATTCGGGCTCGTATTTCAGCGTACAGGGGCTGGTCAACACCGGCAATGCGGGGCGGCTTCCGAAGGTTGCGGCATATACGGTGATCGTGGTGGTCTATCTGCTTTTGATCGGTCCGGGCATCTATTTCTACTTAAAAAAGCGAGGGATTTACCGGTATTATCTGCCGGCGGTGACACTGGGGGCGTTTTTGTTTACCGGCATTATTTATGCGCTGGGCGTAAAGACACGCTTCCGGGAGCCGTTTGTGACGTATGCGTCGATTCTGGATACCTCGGGAGAAGAGGCGGAAGAAGCCACTTATATGAACATCCGAAGCCCTTATAACAAGCCGTATTCGGTGAGCTTAAAGCCGGGCTATGAGGTGCGCCCGATGACGCGCAGTTACTATTACGATGCGGTTTCGGCGGTGCGCTTTACCGGTGAGGAAGAGTATCATACAAATTTTGTTTATCAGCCGGAACGGGTCGAAATTAAAATGCGGGATACGGTCGCATTTTCACCGAATCTGTTTACCCTGCGTCGTGAGCTGGAGAAAACGGACGCGATGGGCGTTCAGGGAAATATTTCCTATTTTGACGGCGTGGTGTCGGGAACGGTAAAAAACTGTTTTGAGGAACCGCTGGAGAATGCGGCTCTGCTCATCAATGGGAAAGCGGTGCTGCTGGGAAGATTAGAGCCTGGGCAGACGGTTTCTCTGGATGGAAAGGAGAGCTGCGATTATCCGGTCAGCTATTCGTATGCGGCAGCACAGATGGTGACCGGAGCGGATCAGTATGAGAAAGCGGAGATTGAGGATCCGGACTATTTAAAGGCGCAGGAGCGGACGAGACTTTTGAGCTTTTATCTGGATTCCGGCGCGGGGCGCAATCCGTCTGAGGCGTGCCTGGTGGCATTTTCAACCCGGAAGCTCCAGGGAGAGGAAGATTTTCTGGCGGATACGAGGACACTTCGGGAAGGATTTTGCATGGTGACCGAGTCAATCCCGCTGAACCGTGAAAAAGACGGAAAACTTTACCGTTCGGCGCTTGAGGAAGATCCAACGGTGCTTGCCGGAAATTATGAGGCGGCGTACAACACAATGTATAGCGGGGAAACAGCGGAGGCTGCGACGGTCGAATATTCGCTGGGAAGTGACCTTGTCATTGAAAAGCTTACGTTTGAGACTCTGTCACCGCGATTTTCGGAAAATCCGCTCTATCCGTATATGTCATCCTTCTCCGGAAGCATGTATTTCTATAACTATGAGACCGGGCGCAATGACCGGATTGAGCTGAAATCAGAGTATTCGGCAAAGGAGCTTTCGCCGTACCTGTCTCCGTCGAACACATTGACCGTCAAATATGTGCCGGAACAGACGGGAGAGTATGGCTGGGAAAGCCAGCTTCCAAGAATCTATGTCGTAGGGAGGAGAGAGTGATGCTGACGATTAAAAACCTCAGAAAACGATATGGCAATTTTCAAGCGCTGGATGGGCTGAATCTGGAGGTCGCGGACGGGGAACTCTTTGGATTCGTGGGTCCCAATGGGGCAGGCAAGACGACGACGCTCAAGATTCTTGCGGGACTTCTCGTTCCCGATGAGGGCGAGGTGGAGATCGGCGGACTGGATGTTTACTCAGACGGAAAAGAACTCCGGCGGCGGATCGGCTATGTGCCGGATTTCTTCGGAGTATATGATAACCTGAAAGTATCGGAATATATGGAATTTTTTGCATCCTGCTACGGAATTACGGGGCTGCAGGCGCGGACGCGCTGCCATACGCTTCTGGAACAGGTGCGGCTGGAAGATAAAGAGGACTTTTTCGTGGACGGGCTTTCGAGAGGTATGAAGCAGAGCCTCTGTCTGGCGCGGGCGCTCATCCACGATCCGGATCTTCTGATCCTGGATGAACCGGCTTCCGGGCTGGATCCGCGCACCCGGGTGGAGTATACGGCGATTCTGAAAGAACTGCGCGATCAGGGAAAAACGCTGCTCGTCAGCTCCCATATTTTATCGGAATTGTCAGAGCTTTGTACCTCGATCGGCATCATTGAGCAGGGAAGAACGATCCTGCAGGGCAGCATGGATCAGATTTTTGCGCGGATCAACTCGTCCAATCCGCTTCTGATTTCGATTTTCAGCCAGAAAGAAAAGGCACTTGCGATCCTGAAAAGCCATCCTTGCGTGCAGACGATCGCGGTGCAGGGGGATGAGATCAAGCTGGGCTTTTTGGGGGATCGGCAGGATGAGGCGCTGCTTTTGCAGCAGCTTATCGATGCGGATGTGATGGTCAGCAGCTTTATGCGCGAGAAGGGAAGCCTGGAATCACTGTTTATGCAGATCACAGGACATGAAGAAGAGAGGGCGGTGCTGAAACATGAGATGGAATCCGGTATTTAGGAGGGAAATGACAGTCGGAAGCCGCAGCATCCGCATGATGGCGATTCTGTTTGTTTTTAACAGTATTCTGGCGGCGGTGGCGCTGTTTAATATGTATTCGGTGGCGGAACAGGTCAGGACGACGGCGGAGATCCAGTATTCGCAGTTTCTGGATCTCTACACGTTCGTCTCCTCGATCGAATTTATTATGCTGCTTTTTATCATGCCGGCGCTGACTGCCAGCAGTATCAGCGGCGAGCGGGAACGCCAGACGCTGGAACTGATGCTGACGACCACGATGGAGCCGCGTGACATGGTGCTTGGAAAACTGGCGTCCTCGCTGGTGACGATGCTGGTGCTGGCGGTCTCGGCGCTTCCGGTACAGGCGCTCGTATTTGTCTACGGGGGCGTTACGCTGCAGGACATCGGGATGCTGTTCCTGTGCCACGGCGTTGTGGCAATTTTAACGGGTAGTATCGGGATCTTTTATTCATCGGTGCTGCGCCGCTCGACGGTATCGACCGTCTGCTCCTATGTGACGGTGGTGGCGCTGACGGCGGGAACGATGGCAGTCAATCTGTTTGCATACCGGATGGCGCTCCGGGCGGCAAATTCGTATGCATCTAATCTCAATGCATCGGAAATGGCAAGTTCTGGCATTTTACGCTATCTCTTTCTTTTCAATCCGGCTGTCTCGTTTTATAATGTAATTAACGGACAGGCGGGAAGCGGCGACATGAGAAAATGGTTCGAGCCACTGTTTGGCGTATTTCCAGACAATGCGATCACAGCACACTGGACGGCGTGCAGCCTGATTTTGCAGTGTATGCTGGCGATGGTGCTGATCGCGGCAGCAGTCTGGGCGATCACGCCGGGAAAATGGAATCGGCATGGGAAAAATAAAGGAAATGATAACCGATAGATAGAAAAAGCAGAAAAACAGAGAAACTATGAATTTGGAGAAGGAGGCAGTGAGTATGGGAATTATCAGAGCAGCGGCACACGCGGTCGGCGGCGGGCTGGCAGATCAGTGGCTGGAAGTGATTGAACCGGAAAATATGGGGGAACAGACCGTATTTTCAGCGGGTGTGCAGACACGCCGCGGGGAGAACCGGAAGAGAACACCGGAAACGGTGTCCAATGGTTCTGTGATCCATGTGTACCCGAATCAGTTTATGATGCTGGTGGACGGCGGTAAGGTCGTTGATTATACAGCGGAAGAGGGTTATTATACAGTGCAGAATTCATCCCTGCCGTCTCTGTTTAACGGACAGTTCGGCGATGCACTGAAAGAATCCTTCAACCGTGTGCGTTATGGCGGACAGACGCCGTATGCACAGAAGGTCTACTATATAAATCTCCAGGAGATCAAGGGAATCAAGTTCGGTACACGGACGCCGATCAACTATTTTGATTTATTCTATAATTCCGAGCTGTTTCTGCGCGCACATGGAACTTACTCCATCAAGATTACGGATCCACTGAAATTTTATGCGGAGGCTATTCCGAAAAATCAGGATCAGGTGGAGATTGATTCCATCAATGAGCAGTATTTAGCGGAGTTTCTGGAAGCGCTGCAGACCTCGATCAACCAGATGTCGGCGGATGGCGTGCGGATTTCCTTTGTAGCCTCCAAAGGCAGGGAACTGGGACGCTATATGGCGGAGACGCTGGATGAGGAGTGGAACCGTCTGCGTGGCATGGAGATCCAGTCAGTCGGTATCGCCAGCATTTCCTATGATGAAGAATCGCAGAAACTCATCAATATGCGGAATCAGGGCGCGATGCTCGGCGACCCGTCGGTGCGCGAGGGGTATGTGCAGGGCGCGATGGCACGCGGCTTTGAGGCAGCCGGTTCCAACGGAAGCGGTGCGATGGCAGGCTTCATGGGAATGGGCGCCGGCATGAACTTCGGCGGCGGATTTATGGGCGCCGCATCGGCGTCCAACCTGCAGCAGATGCAGATGCAGCAGGCGGCGCGGCAGGGATATGCGGCACCGCAGGGCGGCTATGCGCCGGGGCAGGCGAATGGAGCGCCGCAGGGTGGTTATGCACAGCAGCCGGGAGCACCACAGGGCGGCTATGCACAACCGGCAGGACAGAACGCAGCGCCGCAGGGCAGTGCGGCAGCTCCGGCAGAATCCTGGACTTGTGAGTGCGGCAATGTCAACCACGGAAAGTTCTGCTCCGAGTGCGGCAAGCCAAGACCAGCCGGTCCGTGGACCTGCAGCTGCGGAACGGTCAATACAGGTAAGTTTTGTTCCGAATGCGGAAAACCGAGGTCATAGGGCGTATGGAGATACAATCATATAAGTGTCCAAACTGCGGCGGCGGACTGGTGTTTGATCCGAAGACGCAGAAATTTAAATGTGAATACTGCCTCTCAGCGTTTACGGAAGAGACGTTGAAAGAGATGGAAGAGGTAGCCAGAAAGTCAGAGGAAGCTTCGAAGCCGGGTGGAATGCCGGAAGCGGAAAAGATAGAGAGCCAGAAGCAGGCGGAGTCTAAGATGGTTCTCTATACCTGCCCGAGCTGCGGCGCGGAGATTGTGGCACAGGAGACGACAGCATCCACGTACTGCTGTTACTGTCACAATCCGGTGGTTCTTTCGGGAAGTCTGGACGGTAAATACCGCCCGGACGGTCTGATTCCGTTTGAGATCGACAAGAAAAAGGCAAAAGAAATCTTTAAAAACTGGATTCAGAAGAAAAAGTATGTGCCGGATGATTTCTACTCGCCGCGTCAGATGGAGTATCTGGAAGGAATTTATTATCCATATTGGATGTATAGCTGCCAGGTATCCGGTGAGATGCAGGCGGAGGCGCTGCGGAAACGCGTGACGGTGGCGGGGGAGATCGAGTATATCGAGACGAGCCGTTACCATCTGGAGAAAAAGGCGGAGCTTCCCATCAAGGATGTGGCGCGCAACGCGTTAAAGCAGGCGGACCGCAGCCTTGCCGAGACCGTGCTTCCGTTTGATATGAAGAAGCTGCGCCCGTTTCAGGCAGGCTATTTTCTGGGATTTAGGGCGGAGCGGCGCGACCGGGAAAAGGAAGAATTTGCACAGGAGATTGAGCAGGAGATCAAGCAGTATACGAGAGAATCCCTGCAAAATAGCGTCTCTGGCTACGATCATGTGGATATCCGGAACCACCGGGAGACCATCACGGGGGAAAAATGGAACTATGCCATGCTTCCGGTGTGGATGATGACCTACCCGGATCCGAAGAACGGGCAGATGTACTATTTTGCGATGAATGGGGAAAATGGAAAGGTCTGCGGCGTCCTGCCGGTTGATTCGAAAAAACTGGTGCGCCTGTTTTTGACGATTTTCATTCCTGTGTTTGTACTTTTGCTGCTGGGAGGATACCTGATATGATAGAGAATCAAAATGCGGGAGTCACACAGAAAAAGAAGAAATATGGACGGCTGAAAGGTTTTATATGCTTCTCCGTTGCAGCATTTATTTCATTTTCACAGGTCAGCCCTATATGGGCGGCGGAAGGCACGCGCGTCTTCGACGAGGCGGGACTGTTCAGCGCGGAAGAAGTGCAGGAGCTGGAGACACGGATCGATGAGGTGCGTGATTCACAGGATGCCGATCTGGCGGTACTGACAGTCGAGGACGCACAGGGAGAATCGGCGGAAAGCTATGCCGATGATTTTTACGACAGCCACGGACTGGGCGTCGGGGACGATGCGAGTGGTATTCTGCTTTCGATCGATATGGACAACCGGGAGATATACGTTTCTACCACCGGGTATGCGATGAAAGTGCTGACGGATGCGCGGGTAGAGAAGGTGCTGGATGCGGCATATGACAGCGTGGCGGATGGAAACTATGCGGAAGGCGCGCTGGGGGCGATCGACAGCATCGAAAATTATCTGGAGATGGGCGTTCCGGCGGGACAGTATATGCAGGTGCGCGAGGAGAAAAAACATTCCCTGGAATGGTATGAGGTGCTGTTTGCGGCGGTTGCGGCTGCAATCGTGGCGGCACTCCCGTGCTTTTCGGTGATGCGCCAGTATAAGATGCAGAAAGAACACCGCCAGTCGCTGGGTTTCCATATGGCATACCGGGCGGACAGTGCGCTGCATTTTGTCCAAAATGAGGAGCAGTTTGTAAACCGGTCGGTAGTGACCAGACGGATTCCGAAAAATCCGGGTCCGGGCGCTTCGGGCGGTTCGGCTGGAAGGACGACCATACATCAGGGCAGCAGCGGAAGGATGCACGGCGGCGGAGGCAGAAAGTTTTAATTGATACAATTTCGTGTGGAAGGCGGATGAATGATATATGACAATCCTGATGACAGGCTTATGTGAGAAAGGTGCAGACCAGATTTGGAAACAGTGTAACGATGCGATGTACGCCCAGGGAGTTACCTGGCTGGAAGAGGCGGCGTATGCGGGCGATGCGGAAGCATGGTTCTTTTTAGGACACTGTTACAGCTGGGGGGACGGGGCTGTCGGGTTCAATGAGAAAAAAGCGTATGAGTGTTACCTGCGGGGGGCTTCGGCGGGAAGTGCCCGGGCAGTGTTAGGAGCGCTGCGCGCCGGTCAGTATGACGAACAGATGAAGCAGTCGGCACGTTATTCCATCGAGGAAAGTTACCGTCAGGTGCGGGATGCCGCTGAGATGGGCGATGTCTATGCCGCGTGGCAGATGGGCGAGGCAGTTGAGTGGGAAGATCTGGCCGATTATATGCCGCAGACTGAGAGCGCCCGTGAGCAGTGCCTCTTCTGGTACGAACGTGCGGCGGACGGCGGCATTATCCCGGCGATGGTTAAGATGGGAAAATGCTGCCAGAATGGTACATACCGGGAAAAAGATGAAAAAGAGGCACTTCGCTGGGCGAACCAGTGCGCCGCCAGCGGGGAGGTCTGGGGACTCTTCCAGATGGGGGAACATTACCGCCAGGAAGAAGACTGGGAAGCTGCATTCCAATATGACTATGCGGCGGCAAAGCAGGGGTCTTCCCGCGCCATGCTGTATCTGGGGCAGATGTACTTAAACGGACAGGGCACAGAGCGCGATATCCAGGCGGCCGTCCAGGCGCTGGAAGGAGCCGCGGCGCGGAACGAGGCGGAGAGCTTTGAAGAACTTGGAAATCTGTTCTATCAGGATGAGCTGGTGGAGCGCGATGATGAAAAAGCGTTTTACTGGTATGGAAAAGCATATGCGGCAGGCATCAAAGAGGCGGCGCTTCCGTTAGCCCGCCTGTATCTGCGCCCGTCCGATGAGCAGGACACTGTCCGGGCAGAAAAACTTCTGCGGGAGGCAGCTGGGATCGAGACGGACGGACAGGCAAGTCTGGCGCTTGGAAATATCTATCGGGATGGTCTGAACGGCGAGATTGATATGAAGCAGGCAGTTTCCTGGTACGAAAAAGGCGCTTCGCAGGGAAATCCAGAGTGCATGGAGATTCTTGGATGCCTGTATTTCCAGGGCGAAGAGGGAGTAGACCGCGATTATGCAAAAGCATTTGAGTGGCTGAACCGGTGCGAGGAAGCCGGAAGCCTGCAGTCTGCATCCAAGTTAGGCTATCTCTATATGAAGGGAGAAGGCTGCACCGCCGATGAAAATAAGGCGAAGGAGCTTTTTGAGCGGGCGGCACAGACGGAATGTGACGGATATGCACTCTATGAGCTTGGATTTATCTACGAACGGAAAAATGAATCCCCGGAAGATCTCGAGCGGGCGGCACAGTGCTACCAGAAGGCGATCGAGATGGGAAATGAGAGTGCTTCACGGCGGTTTTCCCATTTTAAGAAGGGATTGTTTGGGCGCTGGAAGATCACGTATTAAGGGGGAATTTTTCTTGCGCTGTGCCATAAAGTATGATAGAATTTTTAACTAAAGTGAGCAGGGGGTCCCGTAACTTTGCGGGAGAACTGCAAAACCACACAGAACACTTACATGGCAGAAAGTTTGACTCCGGCATCCTTTGCAAAGATGGGGACGATGGGGAAAGATAAAAAGAGAGGATGAAAATCATGGCAATCAATTACAGCAGTACCCGTGGCGGTGAAAACAACGTAACGGCTTCGATGGCGATCTTAAAGGGACTGGCAGCAGACGGCGGCCTGTTCATGCCGGATCATATCCCGGTGTTAGATTGCAGCCTGGAAGAATTATCCCATAAAACATATCAGGAAGTAGCTTATGCAGTTATGAAGCAGTTTCTGACTGATTTCACAGAGGAAGAGCTGAAAACCTGTATCGAGCGCGCTTACGACAGTAAGTTTGATACGGAAGAGATTGCGCCGCTTGTCAAAGCAGACGGAGCATATTATCTGGAGCTGTTCCACGGAAGCACGATTGCCTTCAAGGATATGGCGCTCTCGATCCTGCCGCATCTGATGACCGTATCGGCGAAGAAGAACCATGCGGAGAATACGATCGTGATCCTGACCGCAACCTCCGGCGATACCGGAAAAGCAGCGATGGCTGGTTTTGCAGACGTTGAGGGAACCAGAATTATCGTATTTTACCCGAAGGACGGCGTCAGCCGTGTGCAGGAGCTGCAGATGCTGACCCAGAAGGGCGCGAACACAAGCGTTGTCGGTATTTCCGGAAACTTTGATGATGCACAGAGCGGTGTCAAGAAAATCTTTGGTGACAAAGAATTTGCCAAAGAATTAGCAGGCAGAGGCTATCAGCTCTCTTCCGCAAACTCCATCAACATCGGTCGTCTCGTACCACAGGTTGTGTACTATGTATATGCGTATGCAAAGTTGCTTGAAAACGGCGAGATCGAGAACGGTGAGAAGATCAATGTAACCGTTCCGACCGGAAACTTCGGCAATATCTTAGCTGCTTATTTTGCAAAACAGATGGGTGTGCCGATCGACAAGCTGATCTGCGCGTCCAATGACAATAAAGTTCTGTACGACTTCTTTAAGACAGGCGTATATGACAAGAACCGTCCATTCATCCTGACCTCTTCCCCGTCGATGGATATTCTGATTTCCAGCAACCTGGAACGTCTGATTTATCTCTCCACCGGCTGCGATGCGGAGGAGACCAAGAAACGCATGGAAGAGCTTTCGAAAGATGGCAAATATTCGGTTACCGACGAGATGCGTGCGCGCATGGCAGATTTTGTCGGCGGTTATGCTGATCAGGCGGCAAATGCAGCCGAGATCAAGCGTCTCTATGATGAGACCGGTTATATGATCGATACGCATACCGGCGTTGCATCCTGCGTATACCATAACTATGTGAAGGAGACAGGCGATACCAAGAAGACAGTTATCGCATCGACGGCAAGCCCATATAAATTCTCCCGCAGCGTCATGGAGGCAATCTTCGGCAGCGAAGAAGGCAAGGGCGAGTTCGAGCTTATCGACGAGATGGAGAAAGCATCCGGCGTGAAGATCCCGCAGGCGATCGAGGAGATCCGCAAGGCAGAGATCCGTCACAACCGCCAGTGCAAGCCGGAGGAGATGGAGAAGACCGTTTCGGAGATTTTACAGTAAAAGTTACAAAATATTAAAATAATTGCCTGTTATTTTTTTGACAGGCTAGGCAAATACTGAATTATGGTATATAATAGACTCTGGTTAGATCAAAAAGAGACAACGAGGAGGTTTGTATATGTTAGTTAGTGCGAAGGAAATGCTTCAGAAGGCAAGAGATGGCAAATATGCGGTTGGTCAGTTCAACATCAACAATCTTGAATGGACCAAAGCGATTTTACTGACGGCACAGGAGCAGAACTCACCGGTTATCTTAGGTGTTTCTGAGGGCGCAGGCAAGTATATGACTGGCTTTAAGACAGTATCTGCGATGGTAAAAGCGATGATCGAAGAGCTGAACATCACGGTTCCGGTTGCGCTGCATCTGGATCACGGCACCTACGAGGGCTGCTACAAATGTATCGATGCTGGATTTTCTTCCATCATGTTTGACGGCTCCCATTATCCGATCGCCGAGAACGTAGAGAAAACCAAAGAATTAGTCAAAGTCTGCGCGGAGAAAGGTATTTCCCTGGAGGCTGAGGTTGGTTCCATCGGCGGCGAGGAAGACGGCGTGATCGGTATGGGCGAATGTGCAGATCCGAACGAGTGCAAGGCGATTGCAGACCTCGGAGTTGATATGCTGGCAGCAGGTATCGGCAATATCCACGGCAAATATCCGGCAAACTGGCCAGGCTTAAGCTTTGAGACGCTGGCAGCCGTAAAAGAAAAAGTAGGCGATATGCCGCTGGTTCTTCACGGTGGTACCGGTATTCCGGAAGATATGATCAAGAAAGCCATTTCTTTAGGTGTAGCGAAGATTAATGTAAATACTGAGTGCCAGCTGGCATTTGCAGAGGCAACCCGCCAGTATATCGAGGCTGGTAAGGATCAGCAGGGCAAAGGATTTGACCCGCGTAAACTTCTTGCACCTGGTTTTGAGGCGATCAAAGAGACGGTTAAGACAAAGATGGAACTGTTTGGTTCTATCGGAAAAGCCTGATGAATAAGTAAGGTTCATGACCGGACTGCAGGGATGTACATTTCGCAACGCGGATATACATACCGGCGGTCCGGTCTGTTTTCATATTAATGTGAGGGATTGAATGAGCGAGATTATCAATGTACCGGAAATTTTCGGAAAAAATGTGTTTAATGACAAGGCGATGCAGGAACGCCTTCCGAAAAGTGTTTACAAAAAACTGAAGAAAACCATTGAAGACGGAGCTGAGCTGGATCCGTCCATCGCAGATGTTGTCGCACACGCGATGAAAGACTGGGCGATCGAGCGCGGTGCGACGCATTATTCCCATTGGTTCCAGCCGCTGACCGGCATTACGGCAGAAAAACATGATGCGTTTATCTCCGTACCGGATTCCAACGGACGCGTTATCATGGAGTTTTCCGGTAAAGAGCTGATTAAGGGCGAGCCGGATGCATCCTCGTTTCCGTCGGGCGGACTTCGTTCCACCTTTGAGGCACGCGGCTATACAACCTGGGATTGTACTTCCCCGGCATTTCTGCGGGAAGATACGCTGGGGGTGACACTCTACATACCGACTGCATTCTGTTCGTACCGCGGCGAAGCACTGGATAAGAAGACACCGCTGCTGCGTTCCATGCAGGCAATCAACGAGCAGGCACTCCGGATTCTCCGCCTGTTTGGAAATACGACTTCCCACCGTGTGATTCCGTATGTGGGACCGGAGCAGGAGTATTTTCTGGTTGATAAGAACAAATATTTACAGAGAAAAGACCTGATCTATACCGGTCGTACCCTGTTTGGCGCGATGCCGCCGAAAGGACAGGAGATGGATGATCACTATTTTGGAAGCATCCGTCCGAGAGTCGGTGCATTCATGAAAGAGTTAAATGAGACACTGTGGCGTCTGGGCGTCAGTGCAAAGACACAGCACAACGAAGTTGCACCAGCACAGCATGAATTAGCACCAACCTATTGTCAGGTCAATCTGGCAGTCGATCACAACCAGATGGTCATGGAGGCGATGAAGCGTGTCGCAGGACATCACGGTCTGACCTGTCTGCTGCATGAGAAACCATTTGACGGAATCAATGGTTCCGGTAAGCACAACAACTGGTCCCTGACGAGCGACGACGGCATCAACATGATGAATCCGGGCGAGACGCCGCACGAAAATGTACAGTTCCTTCTGGTTCTGGCATGCATCATGAAAGCAGTTGACAGACACGCGGATCTGCTGCGCGAGTCCACCGCGATTCCGGGCAACGATCATCGTCTGGGTGCGGCAGAGGCGCCGCCAGCGATCATCTCTATTTTCCTGGGCGAGCAGCTGGAGGATGTTATCGATCAGCTGTGCAGCACGGGCGAAGCCGCACATTCTAAGAAAGGCGAGGTACTTCAGACGGGAGTAGCGACACTTCCGGATTTCGTCAAGGATGCAACCGACCGCAACCGTACTTCACCGTTTGCGTTTACCGGTAACAAATTCGAGTTCCGTATGGTTGGTTCTTCGGATTCTGTTTCATCCCCGAACGTCGTGCTCAACACGATCGTGGCAGAAGCGTTTAAAGAGGCTGCGGACGAATTGGAAAACAGCGATGATTTTGACAGCGCAGTCCATGATATCATCAAGCGTCTGTTTGCAGAGCACCGCCGTATCATTTTCAGCGGAAATGGTTATTCTGAGGAATGGGTTAAAGAGGCAGAGCGCCGTGGACTCCCGAACCTGAAAGCGGGTATCGATTCTGTCGAGGCAATCCGGACCGAGAAAGCGATCAAGCTCTTTGAAGAATTTGGCGTGTACACCCGGACCGAGCTGGAATCCCGTGCCGAGATCGAGTATGAGGCATATTCCAAGACCGTCAACATCGAGGCAAAGACGATGATCGACATGGCGGGCAAGCAGATCATCCCGGCGGTTGTCAAATATACGACCCAGCTTGCTTCCTCCCTGACAGCCGTACGGACTGCCTGTGAGGAAGCCGATGTCAGTGTCCAGAAAGAACTGCTTTTAGAGACCTCTGATAAACTCTCAGAGATGAAGGTGGCATTGGCGGCACTCAAAGATATTCTGGCAAAGGCATCTGCGATCAAGGATAACAAAGAAAAAGCATTCGCCTATCTGCATGAGGTATGCCCGGCGATGGTAGCTCTCCGTAAACCGGCAGACGAGCTGGAAATGCTGGTAGATAAAGAGTTATGGCCGTTCCCGAGTTATGGGGATTTGGTGTTTGAGGTGTAGGCAGCTTTTAGAAGGTATGATTTTAATTAAAAAGATTTTGACCATCGATATAGGCTATGAATCGTTGGTCAAAATCTTTTTTTAACAACACTTATATATTTTGCAAATACGGTTTATTTCCGTCCAGGACCCTGCGTCTGTCCCTCCTGAATCGTATCGCCCTGATTGGAGGTAAATCCGTTAATCCGTTTATCGGACGAATTTGACGAAGAGCCTGACGAGCTGGAGCTTGATGTCGTCGGTGCGGTGTAAGTCGTGCCGTTGCTGTAGATGCGGCTTGGTACATTGCCGGTATCGCTGGTGGAACTGCTGCTTGTCTGGTTATTCGAAGAGCCTGACGAACTGAAAGTCCCGCCCGGCGTGGAAGTGGAGCTGCTGTAGCCGCTTCCAGGAATCGGAACGGTTGTGCCCGACGAAGAACCATTTGACGAGCTGGAGCTGTTGGAACTTCCCGGTGCAGTAAAACTGGTCGAAGGATCGGAACTATTCGAATTGTTGGTGTTACCTGAACTGGAGGTCCCTGAATTGGAATTGTTCGAAGCCGTTCCGCTTGGCCCCGAAGTGCTGCTTGAAGAAGAACTGCCAGACGAAGTCCCTGTTCCCTGTGAAGCACTTGGGTCAAAATAGCTGTCGCTCATGCCGGAGAGACTGGACGGTGGATTCTGGCACGCACCGCTCTTGGCAAAGGTGTATTTCACCGAATCAATCGTCCGGGTTGTGTTCGAAGCCATCTTACCGTTCTCATCCAGATAATAGTAGGTGCCGGATACCTTAATCCAGCCTTTCTGACGGTGTCCGTACTCATTGAAATAGTACCAGGTGCCGTCGATCTGCTTCCAGCCGCGGCTCATATTGCCGTCTGTCTTGTCCATGTAGTAGGTGTTTCCGTTGCTGTCATTGAGCCAGCCAGTCAGCATCTTGCCATCATGGAGATAGTAGTATTCATTTTTAATAAGCTGCCAACCGGTCAGCATTTTTCCATTTTCGTCGAGATAATACCAGGTGCTGTTTACCTTCTGCCATCCAGTCCGCATCGCCCCGTCCGTGCCGAAATAATACCAGGTGCCGTTGTCCATCTTCTGCCAGTTGGTAAACATCCGTCCATCCTCACCCAGATAATACCAGACCGTATCAAGCTGGAGCCAGCCCTTCTGCATCACACCATACTGGTTAAAATAGTACCAGTAGTTGTTGATTTTCTGCCATTTGGTCATCATCTCGCCGCTCTGGTTGAAATAATACCAGGCGGAAGTGGATGAATCCTGACGCCATCCGGTCACCATCTTGCCGGTCGAATCATCCATATAATAATATTTCTCTCCGATATGTACCCATCCGGTATGCTTCTGACCGTCGTCGGTCATGTAGTACCAGTAGTTTCCGTCCTTCAGCCATCCGGCCGCACGGCTCTGGGAAGAAGGAAGCAGCCCCATGGCACCGATCAGGCAGGCAAGCCCAAGCAGTTTTGCATATCTTTTCCGCATCGCGTATCCCCCTTGCAATGTGATTTATCGTTATTTATGATTACAGTAGAAATTAATATCAAAGATGTTGGGGTCAAAAGGCATTTTGACCCCTCTGATACCAGATGCTCCGCACTATATGCTCCCGCAATCTTCAAAAATATTCGTAATTCGCTCATTTTTCTTTGAAAAATGGCTACTTACTCATGTTTTTGGCGGGTCCCAAGGTCAAAAATTCTCCTGCAAGCAAGCTTGCGTCGAACTTCTGACCTTTTGATCCTGGTATCATATCAAATTACTTTATAAGTATAACATAGATAAATGTAAAATACCTAACGGAAATATTACAATTTTAACAAGTCCTCGGAAACAATTTTTCGATAATAATTTTTCGCATACCGGTACATCACGATCGTGTAATCGCCAAATTCGCGTCCTTCCATACTCTTGAAGACCGCCCAGAGCGCCCACAGGAAACCGCCGAGCGCCGCATAGGCATACGTGACAAAGCGTTCTTCGTCTGATGGGGCGTGCTGGAGGTATTCTTCCAGAAGGTGGTCAAGCTCTTCCTGTGAATAATATGAATAAATACTGCACATCGCAATATCAATGAGCGGATCGCACATGCCTGCATACTCCCAGTCGATCAGACGCAGGGAGCCGTCCGGCAGAAACAGGAAATTGTCCGCAACTGAGTCAATATGGGAGAGGCAGCAAGGACGTTCCAGTGTATCCAGCCGATCCATCAGTTCATTCATCCGGGCGCGGACCGCCGGGTAGTCCTCGAACAGCATTTCCTCATGTCCGCGGCAGATCCTTTCATAAAAATCAATCCGTTCCCGAATGCGGAACGTGTGCGGAACCGTCACGCCGGAATGATGCAGCTTCCGCAGCATCTCCATGCAGGCGGCCATCTCCTGCGGATTCTTTGCATCCGCATTCCGAGCGCCCTCATAATACTGGGCGATCTTGTAGCCGGTTTTTCCGTCAAAATACAAAATATGTTCGGTAATGCCAAGCGGTGTGACCGCCTTGTAAACAGCCTCCTCCTCTTTCCGGTTAATCAGAAATTCTGTTCCCGGACCCGGAATGCGGCAGATATAATGTTTTCCATCCAGTTCAAACAGGAACGACTGGTTTGTCATACCAGATTTGAGACAGCGGATGTTGTGTATCGCTTCCTCTTTTACATTGAAAACGTGTGCGACCAGCTGCATGGCGGCATTGTCCGAATGATTCTGATATTTCGGATCAAACAGGCGCAGCTCTTCCAGGTTTTCAAACTCATAGACCTGATCCGCCGGCTGGCAGTTCATCGAAAAATCCAGTTCTTTGATATGATCGACGACAACCTGTTCCCAGTACCATTGTTCTGTGCCAGGCTGATGATAGGCTTCCTCAATGAGCGGAATCAGCTGGTTAGAAAAATCACGCGAGAGGAACGCAGGTCCATACATGACCCAGGAATCATGCCCACCGACCTGCACCGATGTGATACGCCCCTTTTTATTAGAAGAAAGACACCACTCTGACGTCTCACCTTCCATGTAAACGGAAGAGTACCACGCGCCGCACTCATACTTATGGTACATATTATTTCGAATCCAGTTGTCCGAGACAAGCAGATACATATTGCGACCGCGGAACAGCTCGCGGGCATGGTAGATCGTAGCCAAATTATTTTTGGTGGCGTACTCCGGGTTATAGAGGAGTTTGACCTGATATTTGTCGATCAGATATTCAAACTTTTCCTTTAAATAACCGACGATAATTGTGATATCCGTGATCCCCGATTCATGGAGCTGCTTGATCTGGCGCTCAATCATCCGCTCGCCAAACACTTCCAGAAGCCCCTTCGGTGTCTCAAACGTCAGCGGCACAAACCGGGAGCCAAACCCGGCGGCGGTAATGACGGCGCCATCCACTTTAAATTGTTCCAGATACTTAAGCCCCTGTTCGGTCAGCAGATATTTCCCCGTATCCATATCCGTCATGAGAAATGCCTTCTCCAGGCAGTCCCCAAGCAATTTATTCACAGTCCCCAGGGAAAGATTCAAAATCGAAGCAAGCTCCCGCTGGGTTACATCCGGATTCTCATAGAAACTCCGGCAGATCAGTCCATAGCGATCCATATAAAACCTCCTGAATTATTAAATTCTTTTATTTTTCTCTTATATATTCACGTATTTCGTCATCATTATAGATGGATAAGAGTGAAAATAGGTTCTAGCTGTTGTGTGTTCAAAAAATAAAATTAAAAGTGATATATGAACATTATAGCATAAACACAGAGAAAGTAAACGGAAAAAGCAATGCTGCGGGGGGAGAATAAAGACTGTTACTGGGCACGTATGCGTGAATAGTGACGAAAGGCTTGATAAGGTGGTCTGTGGGAAATAAGAAACGTAAAAAATACTGGAAATACAGGCATTTTAGCGGTTAAAACAGGATTGTACAAATATAAATACAATTACGAAACTATAAAGAATTTTCGTAAAAAATCCGTAAGAAAATGCACAGATAAATGTTATGGTATTTTGGAAAAACGTGTATTATAATGTGGATGTATCGGAGAAAGGCAGTACTTCACAGGGAAGAGAAACATAGGAAATACAGACAATATTCCACTTCAAAATAAAAAGTTGGAAATTCTGTAAAAAAACTATTGATAATTTTCCATATCCGAAGTATAATGACCTAGTAATGCAGTTAGGATTTCGAGAAAAATATTTCAAAAAGTAAAAAGGAGAGTGCATTAATTATGAGAAAGCAGACTAAATTAGTTGCAGTACTTTCTGCAGCAGCTTTACTCGCTATGGGTGCTTCCATGACTTCTTTCGCAGCTGGTTGGGAGAAAGATGACGCTGGAGTTTGGCACTACTATGACAGCGATGATGAGATGGTAACCGATGAGTGGAAGAAAGATGGCGGTAAATGGTTCCATCTTGACGAAGATGGTGAGATGGAGACAGATACATGGGTAGATGATGACTACTATGTAGCTGAAGATGGTCATATGCTGACCAACGAGTGGAAGAAGACCGTAGCTGACGAGGATGAGGATGATCCGGAAGACGGCGGCGAGCATTGGTACTACTTCAACAACAAAGGTAAAAAAGTTACCGATACTGATAAGAAGATCAATGGAAAGACCTACTACTTCAACGAAGATGGTGAGATGCAGTATGGCTGGCATGAGGATAACGGCAACGCTACTACTTAGGTACAGAAGACGAGGTTGGAGAGCTGAGTCTCAGTGGCTGTGGCTGGAGAAATCCGGTAACAACGAGAACGATCTGGATGATGATGACGATCTGGAAGTAGTTCTTGATTGTTCCGAAGATGACGACTGTGATGATGAGGGTTGGTACTGGTTCCAGTCTTCAGGTAAAGTTTATCACGGAACAGATAAGAAGAAAATCAACGGCAAATACTACATGTTCAATAATCATGGTCAGATGCTGTATGAGTGGGTTGATGGCAAGGCTGTTAAGGCAGGCTCCAACGCACAGCTTGATGGTAACCTTGGTAAAGGTGAATATGCTACAACCGGCGATATGAGATACTACAACGTAGTTGAAGATGGTTCCAGAGGTAACGGCTGGTATCAGATCGACGGCGCTGAGGATCTGGATGCTGATGGCGATACAGACTGGTACTACATCGATGACGGCGAAATTAAATACGCTGATGGCGGCGCCAAAGATTTCGCTACTTACGATGATGACGGAGCTGTATACGTTCAGAGAATCAAAGTTGAAGGCAAATACTTCTCCTTCAACGAAAAAGGTCAGATGCAGGATGGCTTACAGTACTGCAACGCTGACGGCGGATTCTACTACTTCGATAACAACGGCTATCAGAAGACTGGCCGCGTAACATCTGTAGAGAACGACGATGATGATTACACATTCTACTTCAACACCAAGAATGGTAAGAATGGTCTTGGCTACACTGGTCTGAAAGATGATTATCTGTACTTTAATGGTAAGAGACTGGATGCAGATGATGACTACAGACTGTACTACTATGATGGAGACATCTATCTGACCAATACCAAGGGTAAAGTTCAGAAGAGCTCCAAGAAGTATGACATCGAGAACAAGGGCATCGCTGAGGATGATGTAAAAGTAGAGATCAGCGGCAAGAAAGTTGTATCCGTTACTTTAGCTAGCGGTAAGACAATCAAAGCTGAGGATCTGATTGCTGATGCAGAAGCTCAGTTTGGTAAAGATGTTGTTACAGAGGATCAGATCGTATCTGTACCGTTCATCCAGCTGTATGATGACGATATTTATACCTACACAGAGCTGGCTGGTACTAAGGCTGTTGAAGGTTGGTTAGAATTAAACAAGCCAAACAAATAATTAATCTGAATTTTATTCGATTAGTCATTTGACCTAGGATAATTGAGAAGCGGTATTTCAGGATATTTCCTGGAATGCCGCTTCTTTTTTAGTAAAAAGAGCTCCGATACCTCGAAGTGTTTCGAGATACCACTATATTTGCCCTCTGTCAGTTAAAGAATAGAATATGCAAAACTCTCTGCAGTACTATCATTTTGAGTTTAAGCATATCTTCCAAGTCTTGTTTCACTGATTCTTTCATGATATGATAATAAAAACAACAAATTATCATGATGTGTGATAAACGTGCAGTTTATTAAAAAGAGAGGGAGCTATATGGTATATATTTAAATCCCGGAAACGCAGCTTTTTCAGAAGCGGTGCATTCTCAGATCTATGTAGATAAAACAGAGCTGATTTCTTATACCAACAATGTGCTGGCAACAAACCAGAAAAATATCTGCGTCAGCCGCCCAAGGAGATTTGGAAAATCCATTACAGCCAATATGCTGGCTGCTTATTATAGTAAGGGATGTCAGTCTGATACTTTATTTAAAGACCGAAAAATCAGCTGTTCAAAAGATTATAAAAAATATTTAAACACTTACACAACTATATTTTTAAATATCCAGGAATTTTTAAGTCGAAGCTCTAATGTCGAAGAATTGATTCAGCGGATCCGGCGTTCACTCATGAGAGAAATTCGCCGTGAATATCCAACGATTGATTTTTATGATGAATTAGATCTGACGGAAAATATGAAGGAAATTTATGCTGAAACAAATGAGCCATTTATTATAATCATTGATGAATGGGATTGTATTTTTAGGGAATACGCAGAAGATAAAGCGGCTCAGGAACGATATCTGGATTTCCTTCGTGATTTTCTAAAGGATAAGGCACATATACATCTGGCATATATGACAGGAATATTGCCAATAAAAAAATACGGTACCCATTCTGCGCTCAATATGTTTGATGAATTCTCGATGGCAAATCCAGGTGTTCTGGCGCAATATGTCGGTTTCACAGAAAATGAGGTGCGCTGCCTCTGCTCAGATTATCAAATGGATTTGGCAGAAATCAAAGAATGGTATGATGGATATCGCTTTGAAAAAGCCTCTTCTATTTACAGTCCGCGTTCGGTTGTGGCTGCTATGACTTCTGGTATCTGCGATTCTTATTGGAACCAGACCGAAACATTTGAGGCACTGCGCGGATATATTGACATGAATTTTGATGGGCTGAAAGACGACGTTCTCAGCATGATGGCTGGAGAAATGGTACCGGTCAATACAGGCAGTTTCAGCAATGATATGACGACATTTCACAGCGAGGATGATGTCCTGACTTTGCTGATTCATCTGGGCTATCTGGGATACGATTTCAGCCATAAATCAGTTTTTATTCCTAATAATGAAATCCGTGGAGAGTTTGTAAATGCGGTTTCGGTTTCCCATTGGGGAGAAGTCTCGAAAGCATTGAAAAACTCAGCTGATTTACTTAATGCTATCTGGAAAAAAGACGAAGAAAAAGTAGCTGCTTATATGGAACAGGCTCATTTTGAAACATCCCATTTACAGTATAATGATGAAAATGCACTGAGTTATACTGTATCACTGGCACTCTACGCTGCCAGAAACTTTTATCAGGTTTATCGTGAATTTCCATCGGGATCTGGATTTGCAGATATAGTTTATTTACCGCGAAAAGGATTTCTGGATAAGCCGGCTTTGATTGTCGAACTAAAATGGAACAAATCGGCCGAAGGCGCAATTCAGCAGATATTAAAAAAACAATATTTCCAGAATCTGGAAGATTATTCAGGAAATATGCTGCTGGTTGGAATCAATTATGATTTAAAGACGCGAAAACATGAATGTAAAATTTTAGAATTTAAAAAATGAAAAGCAAGTTATTTGTCACGGCGGCAGTAAAAAGAGATGTTGATTGAGAAATCCTCTTTTTGCGGCCGATGTGATTTGACATCCAATTCAAATCTGAATCATTAAGCTGATAGCTTGATATAAGAGGACTCCGTCACTTCAGAGAAGTCTGAGGTGGCGGAGTCCTCTTTTTGTCAAGGTCGAACGTTGTACCGTTTACTAATTCAATCTTTCAAATATACCAGGCAGCGTTTCTTAAAAAAAGCAATTCCATAACACAAAATTTTATCATAGGAATCCTCAAATTCTTTTGCATACATTTTTTCATCGATCTGGGCAAGTGCTTTTTGGCAGGATTGTTTCATCTGGTCAAGCGTGCTGGAATATTTCACTTCAAAAAGGGCCAATTGTCCATTTTCAGAGTCGTAGACAATCACATCGCTTCGTCCTTCTCCATGCTCTTTATTCGACTCCACCACATAACCGGCACCAGTAAAAATACCTGCCAGAAATGCATGGTAAAAGTCTTCTCGGTAATCATGATAACTGATGGTTTTTCTTAAAAGTTTATTCATCTCATCCGTCATCCTGTCGCTGTTTCCATCCCATACCGCATGAAATAATTCTGTGCGGTTCCAATGTTGTGTTGATTCGTTAAACCATTTTATAATTGTTGACTCAAAAATATCTTTGATTTCCCTATTCGGAATCATCAACGCGGTTGTTCCATCTGGAATAGTTTCTTGAATATCCATCTCTCGAACGCGCGTCAGATAACCGGTTAAATATAAAATACTCCATAAGTTATCCTCGGAAGAATGAAGATAATCATAGGTTAAATTTTCTTCAATCTTTTGGAAAATATATCCGCCGGACAATAATTTTTCCAATTTCATTGTGATACTGCTTCCAGCATAATCAATGAAAGAGCGAATAATTGCATTATCGCTTGTATTCTTCCAATAACTCTCAGGCTTCATGGAAGGATTATGCTGAAGATCCCGAAGATAATTCATCACATCCCACGGGCAATATACATCAAAGCATCCGAAATGATAACCGTCATACCAGGCTTTAATTTCATCCGAATATTCGGCAGTATTGGATTCCTTTAAAATCTGATTTACATCGTTTTGTGTAAAGCCAAAATATTCATTTAATCGAGAATCTGTGATGGTATCCGAAACAAAATTATTGGTTCCAGTGAAGATACTTTCTTTAGCAATTTTCAAGCATCCTGTCACAACCGCAAAGCAGAGGCTGGAATTATCTTTTAATGAGGTACTCATCATTGCTTTCATGATTTCCAGCATTTCCTGATAATACCCATTGCTGCTTGCTTTCGCAACGGGAACATCGTATTCATCCAACAAAAGAATAACTGTCTTCCCATAATAAGCCTGCATCATTTTCATCAAAATCAGGATAGAACCCTTTACATCTGTTGCAGATGCAGTCTGATTTTTTAGTCGTTTAAAAATCTCTTTATATGCATCGCTGACGGCATCGCTTTGCTCCAAATAAGAGTATTCGATGCATATCTGGGATATGACAAATTTCAGCATATCAAAAGCACTGTCAAATGTAATCCCATCTACATCCTTAAAGGTAATAAAAAGAGTCGGACGCTGATTCATCCATGTTTGACAAATAGCTGATTCATGACTGATTTCCAAATCTTGAAATAACGAATGGTTATCATGTCGAATATCGAAAAAATGTTCCAGCATACTCATAGCCAGCGTCTTTCCAAATCGTCTGGGGCGAGTAATCAGCGTGACGTTTGCTGTGCTTTTCTTTAATAATTCCGAAATGAGTCCCGTTTTATCCACATAGTAATATCCATTTTCACGTATCTGAGAAAAATCCGAGACGCCAACCGGAATATTAAGATTCGTCATAGAATCATCGCTCCTTTCGAAAAATCAGGCTGTTTTTATTATCATATCATGAAAGGCTGGGGGAAACAAGGTGGAGAAAGAGATTGAAAAGATAGAAAAAGTCCCCTGGGAATCACCCTAACAAAAAAGGGTTGTTACACCATATAAGTGCACAACCCTTTTCATTTTATTCAGATCTGCCACACGTTTGTGTAACAGCTCTTCTTTAAATGTTATTTGAGATATAGATTATTTATTAGCTACAGCGTTCTGTGCTGCCTCGTAAGCATCTGTATTCTCGTAGTGTGTAACGCCCAGTGCATCCTGATAAATTGCATTGTCGAACAGCTCAATCTTCGGTAATGTAGCGGCGTTCTTATAGGTGCCCTCAGAACCATCTTTAGTAGAAGAGGCAATCTCGTATGTGTTTCTGAACGTAAACTTAACGTCATCACCAAAATTTTCTACATCATACTCTTTAGAAGTAGATTTCTGAAGTTTACCTTTGTTGTTTACCAGATAGTATTTCTCGCCTACAACATAGATTCTGTAATCATCATCTGCTTCCAGTCTCTTGCCATTCCAGTAAAGGTAACCGGATTTCTCACCTGTATAACCCTGACCATTCTTGGTCTCGAAGTAGTAGGTGTAGTTATCATCCTCTTCTTCAACATTAGCAATCTTGCCGGTCTTCATATAACCATCATTGTCGAAGTAGTAGAATTTCTTATCGATCATCTGTAAACCAGTCTGCATCTGACCAATTTCATTGAAGCAGAAGTTCTTGCCATTGATCTTGATCTTCTTGGTATATACTTTAGCACCGTCATCAGTTAAGTCAGTATTGTTCTTCTCACCGTCATCAGCTTTCTTAGCCTTACCGTCTTTGAAGTAATACCAATCGGTATCATCGCCTGCCTTAAGTGCATCAGCACCATCGATCTGATACCAGCCATCAGCTCTCCAGCCCTCTTCAACTACGTTCATGTAACGTACTTCAGAAGCGGTAGCTTCGATGGAATCGCTATCCAGTTTTGCATTGGAAGCCACGTTTGCTTTAACACCATTGATCCACTCATACAGCATCTGACCATGATTGTTGAAGTAGTAGTATTTACCGTTGATCTTTTTCTGCTTAGCGTCTTTGTACATCTTACCGTCGCTACCGAACCAGTACCAACCTTCTTCATCACACGGATCATCATCATCCTGAGAATCATGGCTTACGGCATCTGCTGCATCTTTCTCATCATCATCTTCGGAATCCGGAGCAGCTAACCACAGCCAAGAAGAGTTGGTTCTAGCACCGTCATCCTCTTCGCCTAAGTAGTATACGTTGTTGTTAGAATCAGCATACCAGCCATACTGCATTTTTCCATCTTCATCGAAGAAGTAAGTCTTGCCATTGATCTTTTTATCATCAGAAGTGGTCTTTTTACCCTTGCTGCCGAAGTAGTACCAGCTTTCGCCATCCTCGTCCGGATCATCCTGATCGTCATCGGACACGGTCTTCTTCCACTCGTTAGTCAGCATATGACCATCTTCAGCTACATAGTAGTCATCGTCTACCCAAGAATCTGTCAGCATGTTGCCGTCATCATCCAGATAGAACCACTTACCACCGTCTTTTTTCCACTCGCCTGTTACCATCTCATCGTCGCTGTCATAGTAGTGCCAAACACCAGCGTCATCTTTCTCCCAACCAGCTGCGAAAGAAGTCATGGAAGCACCCATAGCGAGTAAAGCTGCTGCAGAAAGTACTGCAACTAATTTAGTCTGCTTTCTCATAATTAATGCACTCTCCTTTTTACTTTTTGAAATAATTTTCTCGAAATCCTAACTGCATTACCAGGTCATTATACTTCGGATATAGAAAAGTATCGGGAGGTGGGATTTGTCGATTTTTCGTTTCTTTTTTTCGTTGACTTTTCTTTCTTTCCCAAATACAATAGAAGAAAGAAAGAAAGAAAGAAAGAAAGAAAGAAAGGTGAATAGTATGCTTTCGTTTGAGAATCAAGAGGTGGAATTTAAGCAAGAATATGTACCTGAGATTCGAAAAGAAGTAATTGCCTTTGCAAATGCTTCTGGAGGTACTATTTTGATTGGTGTTAGAAAAGATGGAGCAATTATTGGCGTAGATGATCCAGATGCAATCATGCTTCAGGTTGCAGGTTCTTTAAAAGATTCTATCGCACCTGATATTATGCCTTTTGTCAATATAAAAACTGTGGAAATTGACGGAAAAACGGTCGTTGAAATTAATATTGCAACAGGAACGAATCGTCCATATTATATTCGGGAAAAAGGTCTAAAGCCCAGTGGTGTATATGTTCGAAAAGGAAGTTCTTCACAACCCATGACAGATGAGGGCATCCGGGAAATGATCATTCAAAGCGGCAGATGTTCCTATGAAACAAGCCGAAGCATGAATCAGGATTTGACATTTGAGTATTTTGAAAATGAGATGCACAAACGAAAAATTGCGTTTGGAAGATCACAGATGCAAACATTAAAACTGATAGGTGATGATCATTTATACACAAATCTTGCATTGCTATTATCGGATCAATGTGAAGTAACAACAAAAGTGGCTCTTTTTCAAGGAACAGATAAAGCGGTTTTCAGAGATAGAAAGGAATTTTCTGGTTCTATTTTAAAACAATTGGAAGACGTTTATCAGTTTATTGATTTAAACAATAAAACGCAAGCCAGTTTTTCGGGTTTAATCCGTATTGATAAAAAAGATTACCCAGAAGAGGCAATCAGAGAATCTCTTTTAAATAGTATTGTTCATCGAGATTATTCGTTTAGCGGAAGTAATCTTATAAATATTTATGACGATCGTATAGAAATTGTCTCATTGGGAGGATTGGTTTCCGGACTGGAATTAAATTCTATTTTTCTGGGTGTATCGCAGCCAAGGAATCCTAATTTAGCAGCTATTTTTTATCGCATGATGTTAATAGAAAGTTATGGTACAGGAATTGGAAAAATTCAACGAGCCTATGGAGATAACGAAAAAAAGCCTTTTTTTGAAACAGCAAAAGGTGTTTTCCGTGTTACACTTCCAAATAGAAACGAAGGAATACAAAAGCTGTCAAAACCAAGGAAACGTCTGGTAGCAGTTTACCGACAGCCGCTATCTTCTGAAAAAGCTGAAATTCTCTCATATGTAGCAGAGCATAAAAAAATAACAAGAAAAGAAACCGAAGCGCTTTTAAATATAGGTACAACAAAAGCGTATAGGATCTTAAAGGAATTATCCAGTGCCGGAAAATTGCATATAAATGGTTCTGGAAAAAATGTTTATTATACAGGAGAGTAAGCGATTAGCTAAATCAGAACTTAAACGTGCAAACTGGAAGCTCGGATTCCGATTCAGCTTTGCTGACCTGAAAAGATGAAAGAAACCAAATATACCGTTAAATACACGACCGGTTTCAAAAAAGACTACAAACGAGCCATAAAGCGTGGCATGAAGATCGAGCTGCTGGAGCAGGTCGTAGCATTGCTGGCAATGGGCGAGCCGCTGCCGGATAAGAACCGCGACCATGACCTGTCCGGCGATTGGGCAGGTCATCGGGAATGTCATATTCTCCCGACTGGCTGCTTGTGGATGGTGTTTGTCAGCGTGTCAAAATTCTCATACTTGTCAATCAAGGCTATAAATTTCTCTGCTGATTTCTGGCTCTGCTCGTAGCCGGTAACAGCCTTTTCCAGTTCCGCGATCTCAATCTCAAGTTCGTCTTGAAACAAAAATGCTCTAAGTGATTTCTTCACTAACCATGACAAATATCATGATTAAGAAGTCACTTAGAGCATATATCACTTCTTGTTTATCTGTCTTTATTTTTCTTTTGGCTGCACGCAGCGGCTGAATCCCCGCTCGCTTACATAAAGTACGGCTGCGGCCGGAATTGCTGTTACGCAGACAACCAGCAGGTTAAAAATCCATTTAAAATTGGTAATGAAGTGCAGGCTCTGCGGAACTGTGATTTTATCATATAAAAATGCCAGAATCTGTGGATCTCTGGTTAAAGTAAATGCTAAAAATGCCACTCCGATTCCCAGCACAATCGCCATGCCAAAAAGGATTCCCCAGACACTCCAGGTTGTTTTTGTATTAGCTGTCATACTCGATTGCCTCCTTAAAATTGATGGCTTTAGTGTAACGCAAAGATGTGTTCCTTTTGTGAAGAATACATAAAATTTCTGGTTATCTTTGTAAAAAGTATTTTATATACAAAAAGCAGCATACAGAGGCACGATTTTCTTGTTTTCATCAAATACAATTAATGTTGTTTCGCGGACAATCGTCTGACTGGATATATGAGAAAGAATCGGAACCAAGTATTCAGGACTAATGTCTTCATCAAATGTCTGCTTAAGCTTTGGATTTGTATCAAAATTAAAGTAAACAGTATTTTCGTAATGGGTACGTCCAAATTCGAGAACAGAATAGGTTTTGCCTACCTGTCTGGCCCCCTGCAATATCAATGGTTTGCGATGTTTACTGTTTTTCCAGTATTCTAAAAATATTGTAATTTTTCGATACATGAAAACACCTCCCGATACTTTTCCATATCCGAAGTATAATGACCTGGTAATGCAGTTAGGATTTCGAGAAAAATATTTCAAAAAGTAAAAAGGAGAGTGCATTAATTATGAGAAAGCAGACTAAATTAGTTGCAGTACTTTCTGCAGCAGCTTTACTCGCTATGGGTGCTTCCATGACTTCTTTCGCAGCTGGTTGGCAGAAAGATGACGCTGGTGTTTGGCACTACTATGATAGCGATGATGAGATGGTAACAGGCGAGTGGAAAAAAGATGGCGGTAAATGGTTCCACCTCGATGATGAGGGAGATATGGAGACCAACACATGGGTAGACGATGACTACTATGTAGGCGAAGATGGCGCTATGCTGACAAACGCTTGGAAGTATACTATGTCTGATGATGATCAGGATGATCCGGATTCCGATGGTAAGCATTGGTACTATTTCAACAACAAGGGTAAAAAAGTTGCTGATCAGGATAAGAAGATCAATGGTAAGACATACCTTTTCAACGAAGATGGTGAGATGCTGTATGGTTGGCAGGATTGGCAAGGAGCTATTTACTACTTCGGTGAAGAGATGGATGGCGCAAGAACAGAGAATAAGTGGCTGTGGCTTGAGAAATCCGGTATGTTAGATACTGATGAGGATGTACAGAAAACAGTTCCTGGTTGCAGTGAAAATGACATCTGTGATGACGAAGGTTGGTACTGGTTCAATGCTTCCGGTAAGATGTACAAAGACGCCGCTAAGAAGAAAATCAACGGAAATCCTGCAAGTTTCTGCAGTTCCTTCGGATTGTTGAAGCGGCTGATATCACCTACTTCTGCAAGGAATCCTGACACTGTCCTGATTCCCACACCTTTGATCTCTAACAGCTTTTCAGCCATCGGAATCTTTCTTATCAGTTCTTCAATTAGAACCATAACTTCCTGTAGACGCGTATTTCTGGATTCATAGTCCTCCAGAAGCATTCGAATTTCCATTCTTGCAGACACCGCACCTTCTTTGCTTCCAACGCTGTGCTCAGCAGCTTCTATCAGGGTCTTCGCCCTCGCCTTTCCAACTGCTCTTAACTTCTCATCACGCCAGATTTGGTTCACTCCATCGATACCTAACGTCAGGATATCTTCAGGGAGTGGTGCTGCTTTAAGGATTAGCATTCCGCTCTTGGCATCCGGCTTTCCGTATACCGTCTTATATTCAGGAAAATATATATTGAACCAACGACTGATTCTGTTTTGAATTCTTGTAAGTTCCGCCTGTAACTGGAATCTTATGTTTGATGCTGTTCTAAGATCAGCATAAACACCATCCGGCAGATATGGGATCATGTAACGTCCCT
>NZ_QUFZ01000068.1:0-1502 GCF_003478725.1 Clostridium sp. AF22-10 | reverse complement strand
TTTTTTCACAGCTTTCAAAAACCCAATATTGCTTATAAGTTTTATTATGTGTTGCCTTTAATATGTATCCCAAACCATTTTTTAAAAAATAATCTTTTAATGGCTTAGAGTAACAATAAAAATATTTACCTTCCAAAATAAAAACTCCTCTATTTATTTCCTTTATCTTCATTTTTCCCAGAATTCCTTGTGGCTTGTCCCTCTGAACTCAAATCCTCTTCAGGAATAGTTGGTCTACCATTTATATCACCAGATGATTGTGTATATGAAGAATTAAAAGGAATAGCATATTGATTTATATTTAGTGCTAAAGCTTCAAAACGAAGTTTGTTATATGCAATATAAGGCGTATTGCCTAATGCGCACATATAATCCATTTTCCCAATACCGAATGAACTAGCATCTTTCATTCGGCTAATATATTCTTCTCGGTTATATTGAGTTTGATCAAAAATCTCCAAATGTATTCCATCGGTAATATGGTTTTTAATCCAATAATTTAGCCATGATTCAATGCGTCTTAGATAAACTGACATTTTACCTAAATCATTAGCGTTAGAATATTTAATACCATTCGCATTACTTGAATCACCAGAACTTATGATTAATCTGTTAATCCCCGCATTTGCGAATAAGTTATTCATTGCTTTATTTAGATTATCCGTATCAGTAGAAGATGTTGATTTTTCAAAATCTATAACTTGTGAGTCATCCTGATATGGTACAGTTCCATAACCAACTAAATCAGGAAGAATTTCTTTAATAAGTGCATCAAAATAATTTGCCAATTCCAGACTTATTGCAAAATCATCTACATTTTCAGAATTCAACAAAGGAATTTTATTTAAAATCAATTTATAATTCTGTAGTTTTTCTTTCGCAACAACAAGGCTTTCTGTATCAAGGAGATTTAATAAAGATTTGAATAATGGCAGGAAATAAGGTAATGGTACATAAAACTCATCATCTGTACTCGCAATGAGTGTTAATGTATTTTCTGGCGGAAGTCGAAAGAATTGATAATCTCTACCACCAGATTTATATTGATTATAGCCATCAATAAACACTTGATCCCAAACTCCTGTAGCATCATTATTGATACCCTCAATAAAGTCTTTATTATTAGATTTATCAAAAAACGAAGCATCAAAATAGGTTATCCATTCTCCTTCTTGTGTTTTGCCATATATACGACAATATTGTACATCTAATGGCATCAAAAACATTCCATTTTCATCATCACCATTCATCCATCCAACATATAAACCATCGCGAATGGTGTTTGAAACTACATTCTGTAATTCTTTTGCCATATTAAAATGATGAAATATTTTTAAAACTTTTTCATAGTTTTTAAGTTGTTTATCTACATTAAAGTCTTTTGTGTAATCTGCAAGAGGTGTAATATTATATGTATATAGTGGCATAGTAGAAAATGTAATATTATATGTATATAGTGGCATAGTAGAAAAGTAAGATATCATCTGCTTATATAACATTGA
>NZ_QUFZ01000067.1:0-1521 GCF_003478725.1 Clostridium sp. AF22-10 | reverse complement strand
AGACAGTTCGGTCCCTATCCGGCGCGGGCGTAGGATATTTGAGAGGAGCTGCCCTTAGTACGAGAGGACCGGGGTGGACTGGCCTCTGGTGTATCTGTTGAGCCATCAGGCTCATGGCAGAGTAGCCAAGCCGGGACGGGATAAACGCTGAAGGCATCTAAGCGTGAAGCCCCCCTCAAGATGAGATATCCCATACGCAAGTAGTAAGACCCCTTGAAGACGACGAGGTAGATAGGGCAGAGGTGGAAGCGTAGTAATACGTGAAGCTGACTGTTACTAATCGGTCGAGGGCTTAACCAAAAGGTTATGGTTAAGGATAGGTAAGAGGAAGTTATTTCCTAAAAGGATGAAAGATAGAAGTAGAAGAAATTCAGTGTGCAGTTTTGAAGGTATATAAAGAAGACCGTTGTACAGAAATGTATGGCGGTTTTTTTGTGTAATAGGGAATTCCAAGGAATTTCCTATTACACGCTCTTTTAGACTAAAAAATTATAAACGAAGTAGTCTCTAAAAGAGCATTTCCCCCTTACCCCATAAATTTGTTGATTTTCAAATCTATGCAGCTGATTTTATTTTCATCACATTCAGCTTTGACAGATATTCCTTAAGTTTTTCATAATGGCGTTGCTGGACTGACTTTCGATGTCCTTTACCGGCGACAAACGTTGTTTCATCCAACTGCCAGATTTCTGCGTATTTCGATGCGGCTTCCTTTAAGTATTCTGGCGAGTATTCTGTATTAATACTGAACTTTATCCCCGTGTATTGAAGCTCAAGATTAATTTCCTGAAACAGGGAAGTGAGTTTCTCAAACAGGCGGTATCTGGATTTTTTAGTCGCTTTCTTCCATACCCATTATTAAAATTATATATTATGTACAGTTTTGAAAAATGGCACACCGCAATCTCGTTACTGTAGTGTTTGGAAAGAGAAAAGAGCAAATAGTTGTATATATGATAATAGAAGAAAATGACGCAAAATAAATCAGCAGCATTTCTGCAAGAAGGATCAAAATAAGCTGGTGGGAATGCTGCTGATTTTTTAATCTAGTATGTGCGAAATAAATAGAAATGACAAAATATTCTAAAAAATCACAACAAAATAAAAAGAATAACAAATATAGAAAAATCGTTGACAATCCTTGGAAACTCTGGTATCATAACATACGTCCTTGAGACAAGGGCAAATCAATCGAAGAAATAAGAGCGGAAACGCAAACGGGTTTCTGAGAAAGATTAAAAATAAAATAAAAAAAATTGTTGACAAAGTCAATTGCTTATGATAATATAAATAAGCTGCCGATGAGGCAACAACAAAGAACCTTGAAAACTGAACAGTATGTAAAACCCTGAAAATTCTAAGAACAAAGGCTTTTGGTTAAGCCTTGAAGTTCAAGAGAACATTCAGAACAAAACCAAAACAACAGTAATAACGGTTAAAATTAGCCAAGCGAATTTTGACTGGAATCAAAACTTTAACATGAGAGTTTGATCCTGGCTCAGGATGAACGCTGGCGGCGTG
>NZ_QUFZ01000066.1:0-1631 GCF_003478725.1 Clostridium sp. AF22-10 | reverse complement strand
CACCTAACTCATCACTACTACAATATACTTATGGGTAATCCCCTTACATCCAGTAAGGATTTATCCATCTCATTACTTAAACTGTTAGAATGTAGGATGCAATGGTATATCGACTTCATCACTAGACTTAGCGTCCGTACTTTAGACTGATAACCAGCTCCTCATTCACAGTGTTCGTTTTATGCAGGTTGAATCACATTAAGTGCATTCGTGTCACACACAGTAGTTTGAGCAGGTAATGAGTAAATCTGGTATTTATCCATTGTAATATTTTTAAGGAGTGACAAATTTATGAACGCAGTAGGTATTGATGTTTCAAAAGGTAAAAGCATGGTTACAATTCTAAGACCATTTGGTGAGATTGTATCCTCTCCTTTTGAGATCAAGCACACATCCAGTGATATCCTTTCACTAATTAAACTTATTCACTCTATCGAAGGTGAATCACGAATTGTAATGGAGCACACCGGACACTATTACGAAGTACTTGCTCAGCAATTTTCAGCAGCTGGTCTGTTTGTCAGTGCTGTTAATCCTAAGCTAGTCAAAAACTTTAATAATGACTCTCTTCGCAAAGTTAAATCTGACAAAGCTGATTCCATCAAGATCGCCCGCTATGCTCTTGACAAATGGCAAAATCTTAAACCATATAGTATTGTGGATGAATTGCGCACACAACTAAAGGCCATGAATCGTCAGTTTCATTTCTATGTGAAACAAAAAACGGCTATGAAAAATAATCTTATTAATCTCATTGACCAGACATACCCAAATGCAAATACTTATTTTAATAGTCCACCCCGCAGTGATGGCTCCCAAAAATGGGTTGATTTTGTCTATACGTATTGGCATGTAGATTGCGTTCGTAAAATGTCTCTAAATTCTTTTGTTAAACACTATCAAAACTGGTGCAAGCAAAAAAAATATATCTTCAATAAATCAAAAGCCGAAGAAATTTATACCAAGGCAACGGAACTTGTCCCGGTATTTCCTAAAAACGAAATAACCAAACGCATCATTAGACAAGCTATCGCTCAGCTTAACAGCACTTCCGCTACCGTCGAAACAATACGCATTCTCATGAATGAAACCGCCTCAAAACTTCCAGAGTACCCGATTGTTATGCAGTTTAAAGGGATTGGTCCATCTTTTGGTCCACAGCTTATGGCTGAGATCGGTGATATAACCAGATTTACACATAAAGGAGCCCTTACTGCTTTCGCCGGGGTAGATCCTGGCGTAAACGAGTCTGGCTCCTATGCACAAAAAAGTGTTCCAACATCCAAACGTGGGTCTTCAAATTTAAGAAAGACTCTTTTTCAAGTAATGGATGTTCTTATTAAAACAATGCCGCAAGATGATCCTGTATATCAATTCATGGACAGAAAACGTGCCCAGGGTAAACCGTACTATGTTTACATGACTGCAGGCGCTAATAAATTTCTCAGAATTTATTATGGACGAGTGAAGGAATATCTCTGTATTCTTTCTGAGTCAAGCTAATTCAAAACTTTTATTTGCAGACCAGCACTGCTTGTGGTGGTCTTATTTTAGTGCCTAATTTTAACCATGTAAAATTTTATATTTTTTTCCCCATTAAGTCTTGACTTTTTATTTGCAGGCTAAAGTAA
>NZ_QUFZ01000065.1:0-1720 GCF_003478725.1 Clostridium sp. AF22-10 | reverse complement strand
TTCTCTGCGGCCACATCTCTGTGGCACCCTTTATCCCGAAGTTACAGGGTCATTTTGCCGAGTTCCTTAACAATGCTTCTCCCGCCGGCCTTAGGATTCTCTCCTCATCCACCTGTGTCGGTTTACGGTACGGGTACATATCACACAATAGCGGCTTTTCTCGACAGCTCGAATCCCGGACTTCACTACTTTAATTCGCTCCGCATCACGTCTTCGGCTTACTAAGCGGTTTTGCCAGCTTAGCACCTACCTCGCTTGCCCTGGTATCTTCATTCCCAGGTTCCGGTATCTCTCTGTGTCCCCACAGTTCTGATGATATGCAGTACAGGAATTTCAACCTGTTATCCATCGACTACGTCTTTCGACCTCGCCTTAGGCCCCGACTTACCCAGAGCAGATCAGCTTTACTCTGGAAACCTTAGATATTCGGCCTGGAGGATTCCCACCTCCATCTCGCTACTCATTCCGGCATTCTCTCTTCTTAAAAATCCACAGCTCCTTATCGGTACTGCTTCGTCTCTTTAAGAATGCTCCTCTACCAATGTATAATTACATTCCTAAGCTTCGGTGTTGTGTTTTAGCCCCGGACATTTTCGGCGCAGGACCTCTCGACTAGTGAGCTATTACGCACTCTTTGAATGTGTGGCTGCTTCTGAGCCAACATCCTAGTTGTCTTCGAAATCCCACATCCTTTTCCACTTAACACACACTTTGGGACCTTAGCTGTAGGTCTGGGCTCTTTCCCTTTTGACTACCCAACTTATCTCGTGCAGTCTGACTCCCGTACATCATTTATGCGGCATTCGGAGTTTGATATTCTTCGGTAGACTTTGACGCCCCCTAGGAAATTCAGTGCTCTACCTCCGCTAAACTAATACGAGGCTAGCCCTAAAGCTATTTCGAGGAGAACCAGCTATCTCCGGGTTCGATTGGAATTTCTCCCCTATCCACACCTCATCGCCACCCTTTTCAACGGATGTGCGTTCGGTCCTCCATTCCCTTTTACGGGAACTTCAACCTGGACATGGATAGGTCACCCGGTTTCGGGTCTGCACATGCTGACTTTACGCCCTATTAAGACTCGCTCTCGCTTCGGCTCCGGAGCTTTACTCCTTAACCTCGCCAGCATCCGCAACTCGCCGGACCGTTCTACAAAAAGTACGCGGTTGCACCTTAACGTGCTTCCACAGCTTGTAAACACAGGGTTTCAGGTTCTCTTTCACTCCCCTCCCGGGGTCCTTTTCACCTTTCCTTCACAGTACTATGCGCTATCGGTCACTAAGGAGTATTTAGCCTTGGGGGGTGGTCCCCCCGAATTCCCGCAAGGTTCCACGTGTCTCGCGGTACTCTGGATCCTGCCGCTGCTTATCGTTTTCATGTACGAGGCTTTCACTCTCTCTGGCCGGTCTTTCCAGGACCGTTCCATTAACGAATCAGCTCACTTATGCAGTCCGTAACCCCAGAGTGCACGCACTCTGGTTTGGGCTCTTCCCATTTCGCTCGCCGCTACTTTGGGAATCGATGTTTCTTTCTCTTCCTCCGCCTACTTAGATGTTTCAGTTCAGCGGGTTCCCTTCCATACGTTATGTATTGGCGTATGGATGACTGAGGTCTTCTCAGCCGGGTTTCCCCATTCAGATATCTCCGGATCAATGGATATTTGCTCCTCCCCGAAGCTTTTCGCAGCTTATCACGTCTTTCATCGGCTCTTAGTGCCAAG
>NZ_QUFZ01000064.1:0-1791 GCF_003478725.1 Clostridium sp. AF22-10 | reverse complement strand
TTATATCACATTTTTATATTAATTTTGATTTTATCTTTATCGATAGAAAGACCAGCACCTTTAATAAGTTTTGGAATATCTATATCAAGTTTTCTATCTTCTGACTCAATATATTTCCAAAGCACATTACCATGTTTATCTCTGCATTCATTAGTATTTCTATCGACTTGATAAGAAAACGCATTCATCATACGTTTATAAAATTTAGACTCTAATTCCATCTCATGAAATTTTTCATCAGACATTTTAACCTTTTTGATAAAATTCGAAATCCTGTTTTTAATTCTCAATATATTCTCTCCATGCTCTTGAAAAGAAACTCTCACCAGCAGTCTTTTTATTAATTCCTGTAATACCTCTCTGCTTCATATGATTTCTTGCTGCACTTCTGTCTAATTTTCTTGTGTGAATCTGTGTTGTTACTCTCTTAGTTTTCTTGTTCATAATTTTATTCTCCTTTACTTTTTAATATTTATATCAACAATCCATATTGGATTGAAATTCTATATAAAATGATTTGTATTAATCTCACTTATATATTCTCTCATTTGAGACTAGCTGGAATTCTTATTGTTTCTCCATTTACAAACATTGATACCATATGTGTCGCTTTGTTATCTTTTACAAGTTTTCCATCCTTGATTTCAACATTCTCACAACCATATACTTCCTTAAAAAGTTTAACTGAGTCTGTCTTTTCATAATTAAGATTATATAAATCACAACGATCTTTTAACTTTTTATCCTGTTCAATCATTGTTCTGTTGAAAATGCTTATCCAATGCTGATAATTCTTTTCTAATTCTGATTTATTCTGATCTTCTTCGGAAAGAATTTTATCTGTATATAACCAATAGTCACCCTCATCAGCTCTGAAAATCTTATCAAAAACATTCACTGTTTCATTTTCCGAAATATTCATTTGACCAATTAAATCAGACATTGAAATATTCATAATATCAACTAAGCTACTCCATTTTTTATGATTAAAACATGGTTCACCTTTGTATTCCATAAAAACTTCATTAGTACAAGTTTCATCATTTTTTAATTCTGGAACACCATCAAATGTATACGTTACTTTATCATCACATTCACCAGCTTCTTTATTAACAACATGAGTTTCTACAAACCATTTTCTTTTGATATTCTTACCAAGTAATTTCGTTCTCATATTTATATTCTCCCCTTGAATCATTTGTTGTTATCACTTTTGAACCAAAATCTTAGAAGTAAAATAATAAGCCAAACTCCAGTCGCCATCAACCATTTAAATTTTAGTCCAAAACACATGCAAATCAACTTAATTACTCCACAGGTAATTCCCCAATAAATACCTGCACATAAGACTGTAACCAATAAATATACAATAGCGTATAAACAACCAGAAGTTTTATTGTTTTTTAATTTACTCATATGTATATTCTCCTATTTAACATCTGGCTTCTTTTCTATCAGCTTTTTTAGCTGCTATTTCCTGTTTACTCAGTTCGTTTTTAAGTTTAGCCATAATACTCTTCCACTCAGCTACAGGAAGTTTATGAGATACATTCTTACCAGCTCTATCCGCTGCTTCATGAGTATACTCAACTGTACCCGTTTTATATGGATTCTTCTTGTACTCATATACCTTTCCAACTTCTCTTCCCTTATTCATTTTTTCTACTCTGTTCATAACGTTTTCTCTCCTTTTAATATGTATTATTTTATATAATTAGATGAAATGCTAGTTTAGTTTAACTAATACATTTCATGTAATCATCTGGTTTGACAATATATGTAAATCTATCT
>NZ_QUFZ01000063.1:0-2188 GCF_003478725.1 Clostridium sp. AF22-10 | reverse complement strand
CATTTCGATGAGTTTATCTATAGTGCTCTGTGTAGTCATGGTTCCTTACCTCCTGTAGTAATCCGCACCCCGTGTAAGTGCGTGGCTGCTTTTTTCTGAGCTCGTATGGCTATCGGTTACCGCAGCTTTGTCAGCTGGCTCTGTTCGGTCACTCCCGGTATCAAGTATGTTCTTGATGCTTTTATAGCTCGGAGTGGCTATAAAGGTGAGCGCCTTGCAGCAGGCGGCTTCCAGCCGATCGACAGAATACTTGTCGGCCAGCTTTAAAAGTCCCATGCAACTACGGTAGGATTGCTGTTCTACCAGCTTGGAGGTAAGGATTGCATCCACGGTCTGGTAGGTACTGGAACCGATGCGCTTCGCCCATTGCCGGAAGCGGTCGCCGTTCCACTCAAGATACTGCTGATGAGAAGGCGGCATATGCTCTGTGATTGTGCTATACTGACCTTTGCGACCATACAGTCGACGGTGGGACGCGATTCGATTGTGGTTGTAGAAAACCTCAATGGTCTTGTTTGTGACTCTCACATCAACTACTCATGTGGAACGGAGTATAGCATTCCTGCAAACGCTATGTGATAATTGAACTGAACGGTGGCTTGTCTCCATTCCGCCAGTTCATATGGGGTAGCAGGTAACGGAGCCAGCAATGGCAGTTCTTCGTCGCGGAAGATTTCATACCGACTCCCCTCTTTCTTTTGGAACGGGCGATGGCTGAAATCTTCCAGTTTCTGCCGGATCGCCTGATTTAACTCACCGAGAGAAAAGAACTGCTCGTTCCGTAGCGCTGCTGTGATCCATGTGGAAATATTGCCTACACTGCCCTCGGCATTAGGCTTATCCTTTGGAGAACGGACGCGTGCCGGAATAATGGCGATGCTATAGTGTTCTGCCATTTCCTGATAGACGGCATTGATCCGTGGATCATTCCAGCTTTTATTATTATGATCCACAGCAGTGCGACAGTTGTCTGGCACGAGGATCTTTGCAACACCGCCAAAGTACTCGTACATGTGGATGTGTGCTGCGATCCATGACGCCTGTTTCTGATCCATAAAGGCTTCTACGTATGGATACTAACTGTAGGTCATAACACCTACGAAAATCTGGGCATCCAGAATTTCACCGGTATCTGGGTCGATGATGTGCGCAGGATCACCTGCCCAGTCGACCTCAATCTGCTCCGCAGGCTTGCGGTTGATATGCATAGTGGCGCGGCGCTTCTGCTCATCCTGCTGGATGTAGTAGCAGAACTGAGAGTACATAAGTGGCTCTTCTTTGGAGAGACGGCATTCTTCAAGATACTCTGTCCAAAGGAGCTTCTTATTCACCCCGTTTCGAAGAAGCTCTTTGCGGACATGCTCGAAATCGGGCATCCGCTTTAAAGTGGCTGGCTTCGCTTTCACTTCAGGGAAAAGCAACTTGCCTAAGACTGGATCGCTAAGTTTAGGATCCAGAGGCCAGACAAGATTTTGCTCTTTGGCTGCCTTCAGCACCTTGTTGACAGTTGTCTTGGATGCATTGCAGCTAAGGGCAATGTTGGTTTGGCTGAGATTCAATCCGGCAAGCCGGATGATCTCACGATACTTGGTCATAATGGTGACCTCCTTCGTAATGAATTTACGCTGCAAAGCGTATGAATTCATTATAAAGGAAACGGTACCATCTGACCGGAACCTCGGTATCCGATTCCCAGAATCGCGGTATCGTCTAAAATGGAACAGCGGTACTGTGGCGCCGGAACGGCGGTTCAGAATCGCCCAGAATACTCAGTTTGGAGAGAAGTCTGCCGTGCGGCCGGCAACGGAAAACGAGAAAACCGAGCTGCTCCGAATACGAGCAGAGGACAATGACTGATCGATTGCCCCCACTCCACGGTGGGGCTATTTTTATGAAGCGCGATTAGTTTTGACTAACCACCACCTCTAAAAATAACCGTGCGAACTTCTGAAGTTCACACGGCTAATAGAATCACTTCAACTTCTCAAGAATCTCATCAGCACTCATACCACCGGCCAGCAGTTTCTTAACCACAGCCTCGGCTTCCGACTTTTTCGCTTCTTCAGCTGCTTTCTGATCGTAAACGCTCCATAGCAAGTACCTGTTCCTCCACTCCTTTTTCTGCCATAATAGTCTCACACTATACAGAGTCAAAAAAGTTAAGTACTCAACTTTTTTGACCGCCTAT
>NZ_QUFZ01000062.1:0-2234 GCF_003478725.1 Clostridium sp. AF22-10 | reverse complement strand
ATTTCTTTTGTTGTTTTCCTTATTCAAATTTTCTATATACCTCCTTTCTTATGAATTTTATATATTTATGTTTTGAATTTTTAAATTCTAATATTAGATTAAGATAGTTAAGATTATTATGAAAATAGAGTTGTTTTCTTTGGTGCGCGTACTGAGAAATATTTCATGATGTCTGTTGTGGCTGGACGTTTTCTCTGAGTAATAGTTTTTCTACGTTCATTCATTAAAGCATAACAGCATAAACAAGCTGTATAAGCTCTATCATCGTGGAGCTTATTAGCTTTCTCCGCTGTAAGTTCAAACGAGTCTTTACCAGAATCACGTTTTTTTCTTACCATGTTTACTAATTCTTCTTTTAATGCATCTATATTAGCCAAAGCCAATTTATCCATCCACTCAAGTTTAATTGATTTTGTATTTACAGACTGGATGTTATTCAACTCTTCGTTAAGCTTTTCTTCAAATTCGCGTTCGCTCAATTTCTCTTTTTTCAATTTTAAAGTTATTTCTTCCTTTGCTTTATTTAACTTTTCCTGATCTACATCAAATACTGTTAAATAATCTTTGTTATCATATGGAGCTGTGAAACTAACTTTATCCTGATTTATTAATTCAATCATCGCTTCATACATTTCAGATTTATATGCAGTAGGAGACATCAAATGGACTTTATCAACTGCATTTGGAAATTTCTTGACATATTCTGAAGAATATTCTTTATCAATCAGCCCTCTATGGGTAATACCAGCTTCATCTGTCCAATCTGGCATTAAATAATCAGCAATATTTACACCGCCACCGCCAGAACCAGCATCAATATATATACCAAGAATATTTTCATATCCATCAGCACCACCGTTATAATCTAAAATTACCTGTTTTAGATATTTTACTTGATCTGGAGTTTGCATAGGAGATTTAATTTTTTTTCCAACATCAATAAGATTAATACAATTAACCAATCGCATTCTTTTATCAATTGTACCATCTACCTGCTCAAAGTCATAAACCTCTCCAACTAAAATAACTGAGTTGTCTCGACTTCTAGCTGGATCATAGCCAATAACAAATTTTTTATTACCAGTGTCATTAAAAAGTAAAGGCTTACGAACTTCTTCATTTCTGGTAATAACACCTCTACGAATGATTGCATCTGTTCCAGCATCAGTAGTAAATTGACAATAATATTCTCTACGTGCTTTTTCTGGATTTGTTCTCATTTCTGTTTCAACCGTAGTACGAGATAGAAGCGGAGTAACTAATTCACCTTTTAAAGTAGGTTTAAAAGCTTGTTCACAATCAATATGTAAAACGCAATAATCAGGATTTCCCATAATTTGCTGTTTTGCAAAATCTCTATATAATCTCCAAAATTGTGTATCTCTTGAAGAAGCAGAACTAATGTAAAATTTCTGATATGGTAAATCTCTAGGAATACATCTTTGCCGAATTGGATCTATAGAATTTCCATCAGCGTCTTTACCAGTTTTTAAGCTTCTGTTTACTGCTGCAAAAGCTCCATAAACGTTCATCATTTCATCTGAAAGGAAACCACTTTCATCAAAAATTACAGATCCGCGACTTCCTCTTTTGGCGTCCACATTTGAGTTCAATGTCTTAGTCATGGAATTGTTATAACATGTATAAGAAAACCCATTACTAGAATGGCTGAATCCATCCCCAATTACATTTTTTACTTCAACTTCATTTTTAAAAACTGAACCTGTCGAACCATAAAATGTATCAATATTATCATTTGCAAGTCTTTCTAGTGTAGTAAAAGTTTGTTCTGCTTGTCCACCAGTACCGCTTGCAATATAAGTCCAAACATTACAGAAGCACATATCTTTAGCCATTATCTCTAAATCAATTACTGTACTTTTACCATAACCACGCGTACAAACTGCAAGTACGTTTGGACAAACCCAACTTCGTTGAACTAACAAAGATTGTCCGTCTAATAATTCAATATTAAAGAAAAGATCTATTGCACGAATGGGGTTACATTGTAGATATTTTTGAATATTTGCAATTTGAATATAAGATTCGATTTTTCTGGAAGAGACTGTATATCCATGTGGTTTAATATATATACCATATTGGTCATAAAAATCTTTATCATAATTCTGTTCGCTATACGGCAGCGGCTTTTTGTCAGTCAGCTGATAAGGCGTACTGCCGGAAGCATAGATATGATAGTACCTCGAGTAATTCATCTGGGTCTGCATGACCAA
>NZ_QUFZ01000061.1:0-2278 GCF_003478725.1 Clostridium sp. AF22-10 | reverse complement strand
TCTTCTATTATATATTCCATATAATTTTTAACCGAGTTTATATTTTTCTTTATCTCATCTAACGTAATATCTTGGCTCGAGTTTATATTTTTCTTTATCTCATCTAACGTAATATCTTGGCTCGCATTTACAAATGTTTTCTCTCCATGCGCCAAACTATTTCTCTTATTTTTTACTATCAAAAGAAATTTGTCTGATTCTTTATTTACAATCTGTATTCCTATATTTTCAGAAATTTTTCGAATCTCTCTTGCATCTAAATTACCTGAAAACAATTTCAAATATCTGCTCAACTCCAGATAACTAATTTCGCATATTTTTTCTTTTTCACTCTCATATAATTTCTTTAATTCATTCTCTTTAGAACCAATACGTTTTAGATGATATTTATAAATTAAATTTTGAAAAGCTTCCGGTAATTTATCAACCGGAAGCTTTTTTTCGCAAACACTATCAAATAATTCTGTCAGCAAATTACTCATCGTTCCCTCAATCGCATTGTACACCATCAAAAGTAACGATGATTTCAAAAGAAGCTGATTTTCAATCTTTTTATTCTCATCCAGTTCTAGGATTCGTATCATTAAATCCATATCATTGAAACGACTTTCTAAATCATTCCTTGCGGCAATCAACTGCTTCCCCATATTTTAACAATCCTTCTTTTATATAATCAATTCTCGTTCGAATTGTTTTTGCTCTATGTGTTTGATATCTTCCGGAAACAGAAGTAATAAATTTATCATCTGTCAGCAATAATTTTGCTTTTTCCTTTGAAACAGACAAATTTTCTTTATCTTTTAATGCCAGATATGCACCAACTGACAATGCCTCAAAATATGGTCTTGCCACCTGCCGTGCTTTCTCATTTTTTGCAAAACCATAGGGATAATATTTTTCTACAAAGTCCATGGTAATTTCAAATCGATGCTGCATTTCTTTTTTCATTGTATCATCAAAAGAAGCATTTTTATCTCGCATATACTCGTCTAATTGTTTCGATATTCCTTTTGAATCACTATACTTTGGATACCATTCGGAAAAGGCAAAGAAACGCAGCAAAAGTTCTTCCCCTTCCTGGCGTTTTTCCAACCATTTTGCAATTGGTGTCAATTTTTTAAATCTTTCATCCGCAGCTAATTGACAAATGAAGTCGTTAAATTTTCCAGTATAAATTCCTTTTCGATATTCCATATCTTTCAACAAATCACTGCCCCGGTTAATCCGTTCGAAAATATCATTTTTCGTTTCATCCGTTGTGCGTTCTGATAAGACAATCATTTTTAAAGAAATATTTTTAAATTTTCTCTGACGGGATATACTTAAGTCTGTAAACTTTAAATTATTCAAATCCGGTACTTTTTCAAGCCCTCTGATTTTTAAATTATCATTGATATATGCTGCCAACGTTCGAATTCTCTGCGATCCATCAACAATTTCATAACGCCCCTCCGAAGTCTCGGCCAAAAATATATACGGAATTGGCAATCCTATCATCAAAGACTCTATAAAACGAGATTGCCTGTTTTCATCCCATACAAACTCACGCTGATATTCCGGCACAAAAAACTCATTCTCATCTTTTTCCAAACCATTCAGATACTTTTGAACGATGATCTCAATCGTATATTCTTTTATATCAAATGCAACATTTCTCTGCTGATCATCTATCTCTTTCTCCAGCATATTCATAAATGCCTCACCAGAAATGTTTCTGCTATCCTTCATAAACGTTCACTCTCCCCCTCTCCACTGATAACTGATTTTTTGTGCCTATAATTAATTTTTCTACTTTTTTATTCATCCTTGATTCCTTTTATTATGATATTTTATACTTTTATTAACTGTTGCCTTTATCCCAAAATCCACCAAACTATTTCTCACCATTTCTAATTTTCTTGTCGAATAAATTTTCATCATTTCATCTAGTACAAAAATCAAAGTTCTGTTAATTATCCCCGGATTTTTCACTTGTTCCTTGTCAATATCATTCAAGCATCCATCAAACTCAGAAAATATTTTTTCATAAATCAAATTCACATCGCAAAACTTATAACTCTCCCGTAACCACTCGTACTCTGGTTCGATATATTTTGCATATTGAAATGACGTCCTCACTTTTTCATTATTTACAATAATGGATATAAAATTTTTAATTTCGTCTTTTGTAAGGTTATTATTACTTGTAAAAGCTTTTAAGCATTGTATCACTTTTGCAATTGTGTATTCAGAAATATGAATTTTTTCATTGTCCGATAATGCTATATTACGTTTTAAA
>NZ_QUFZ01000060.1:0-2366 GCF_003478725.1 Clostridium sp. AF22-10 | reverse complement strand
TCAGAAAGAATTAAATAGTGACAATGTGGATTATATGAATCTGATTGTAACACCAAGTAAATCGTATACTGATTTAATCAAAGATGACAAGCGTTAATTAGAGAATAATATAGTATAGAAATATTTCTTAGCTTGGACATTTGTTCAAGTGTTTCCAAAACAAAAATAAGTAATGAAATATTTTTTTCATTTGATTAGGCAGACGTGCCTAATTCGAGTGATTTTACAACAAAATAATATCAAGAAGAAAGGATTTAACAGTAATTCTAGGTGATTATGGTTACGTAACCTCTGTAAAATAGTGTGTTTTGACAGAGAATAAAGAAAAAAATAATTCTCAAGGGCTACGAGTGTTAAGTTTATGTGGTGGCGTAGAAACAGGATTATATGCGTTACAACAACTTGGAATACCTATAAGAGAATATCATACATATGAAATTTTACCAGAAGCCATAGCAGTTTCTCAGTACCATTTTCCGCTTGTGGTATATCATGGTGATTTATATGAAGCGGATTTTGAACAGTTCAAAGGATTTGATCTTCTATTGGCAGGTACATGCTGTCAGTCTCTTTCAAGAGTACGAATTGAAAATAAAGAAGTCAACAATGGTCTTGATGGTAAATCAGGAATTTTCTTTAAAGCGATTGAGTGTCTTAGGGTAATTCAACCCAAATATTTCATGTTTGAAAATGTAGTACCAAGTAGCGATGAGGATTTGAAAACAATGACAGAATGTATTGGTGTTGAACCTATTTTGATTGATTCAGGAATATTTTCAGCTCAGAATCGTGAGAGATATTATTGGACAGACATACCACTAGGCGAATTGCCTGAAGAATCTCCATTAGTTTTGAAAGATATTATGGAGAATAATGTAGATGAGAAGTATTTCTACAAGAAGGACTTTGAGATTTTGGATATGAATAAGCGTGTATGTGCTGAACTAAAGGTCAACACAACAGAAATGTGTAAAAGAATTTATAATCCAGATTTCAAAATGTCAACATTAACCTGTGTGTCGGGTGGTTATCAAGAGAAAAAAGTATTAGATAACGATAGACCACGAAAATTGACTGAAATTGAATATGAGAGATTACAGGGATTACCAGATAATTTCACAAAAGTTCAGCTCAATGGTCGTTATTTATCATACTCAAAAAGGTGCAGCCTGATGGGTAATGGCTGGAATGAACCAACAGTTGAATGGATCTTGAGCGGATTAAGAGAATAACATAAAATCAAGACCGATTGAAAGCGGAATTTCTTGTGGAGAAAGGAGAGAATATACATATGAATTCTAAAGGAATTATAGCAATTAAAGATGAAACGATATGTATGGAATGCCTAAAAAATAAAGCAACTCATACATATTACATTACATATAGAGGTTATGGTAGTTCTTTTGATGATATGGACACAAAATTTCAGTGTTGCGATGAATGCGATAGACCAGAATATGATGAATGGTTCAATGAAAAGGAAGTAATGGATGATTATGTAGAGACTTATCAACATGAAGATAAAATCTGGAACTTAATTAGGAGTCTTCCGTTAGAAAGTCAGGAATTATTTGAAAATAGATTTGACAACAGGTGTTGGAAAATGAATTCACAAGATTGGATAGATTATGAATTAGATGAACTTCCACATGAAAGGTGTAAAGAATATGGTTTGTATTCACCAAAAGATATAGAAGCCTACAATAGTAAATTTACGACTTGTGAATATGTTGCAAATGTTGTCTGGGATGATAATTCAAAAGGCTCATGGTGTCCTTTTGGTACAAGTGGAAATTATGATCAAAAAATTGACGAGTGTGGAAATTTATCTGATAAGTGTACAGATTGCAGTTTTTATAAAAAGCGAGAAACACCGATTAAAGAAATCAAAGGTGAAGATCTTGGTCAATGGAAACATTATATGAGTGTAAAATTACAAGAGGAAGATTATAAAAAGAAGTTTGGTTAGGAGAATAAGTAAATGAGTAAAGCTGTTTTAGTGATGGACATGCCAAGTAGCTGTGATAAATGTCCTCTTTGTTTTGATAATTATGGGCAATGTGATCTTTGTGCTGCAACAGGACGCTTAGATAAATATGTGGATATGATTTATGAAGAAGTAATAAAAATTGATAATAAGCCAAATTGGTGTCCATTAAAAGAAGTACCAAGCGAGATATATAATAATATTTGTAATGGTGAATATTTGGATGGATATGATGATGGTTGGAACGATTTTAGAAGTCAGATTCTAAATAATAGGTAAATAATATGCTAATAGGGAAAAATAATGGAATTATAAATTTATCAAATCCTATTACTGGTAAAAACATTTGTTCCGTTGATGGAATTACAGATGCTTCATT
>NZ_QUFZ01000006.1:0-174534 GCF_003478725.1 Clostridium sp. AF22-10 | reverse complement strand
GACCAGCACTGCTTGTGGTGGTCTTATTTTAGTGCCTAATTTTAACCATGTAAAATTTTATATTTTTTTCCCCATTAAGTCTTGACTTTTTATTTGCAGGCTAAAGTAACGAGAATGCGGTGTGCCGTTTTTCAATGACTGATCGTTAATAAACTCTGAAAATGCCTGCATCGCCGCCTCATGATCCAGTTTGGCAATTTTGTGTACCATCAGACCAAATGGTGTATCTCCAAACTCCCTCTGGTAGTCTTCCTTACCGCCAAGTTCCGTCGTGAGAATCCGCTCTAACTCCTGATAATCTCCCTGTGTCAGCTTAATATTGTGCGTTAATTTATGAATCGCCAGTGTGTTTCCATGTTCCCCGATATATCGATTAACCTTTTCCCGATAATCCTCAAAATCATATGCCGCATCTAACTGGACACCCTCCTGCTGATCGATAATGGAATCTGTCAAATGAGTCGTGATCGTCCTGCCCCCCTGATCTTGATCCAAAAACCTCATCAGTTCCCGCAATTTCTGCCGGACGCGTTCAAATTGAAGAACATCATTTACCTTCCAAAATTCATCCGTCTGAATTTCTTGTATAAAATCAAGTTTTTCTTTTACCTGAGGAATACTGATCTTGCGCGACAGCAAACCAGCAATCTCACAAAGCACCTTTTTCGCTCTCTTAAAAGACGGCATCTGTTCCATAGAAGCCAGCATCAGACCATACATAAAATTGTCAAACCGTTTAGCCAGCTCATCTTCATCATTCAAATGCACCAGCGGCGCAATATGCTGTAAAAGTTCTCCCTTATCCCCTTCACTGATCACGTCAAAATCCGTCTCTTGTTTAAATTTCTCCACATATTGTAATTTAAGCTTTACAGAAATCAGCTTCGGATCCAACTCCACAAGCTGATTATGGCATCCCGATATCAGTTCCTTCCGCCACTCTTCATAAGTACCTTCCGCATAGCAAGCTTCCTGCGGCAGAGAAATGAGCCGGATTTGTTTTCCAAAAATATTTTCACTTAAGGATTTCGTCTCCTTCGACACAAAACCTTCTATATGTTCACGAAAATATTCAAAATTCCCACAATAATCAAAAATCAGGAAACGTCTTTTATCTGTATACTCCCCGTCTATCGGATCCATGCAGGTAAGTCCCTTGCACAAACGAGTGCCGCGTCCAATCATCTGCCAGAATTTTGCCTTAGAACGTACCTTCTTAAAAAATACAAGATTTACACATTGCGGCACATCAATCCCCGTATCCATCATATCCACCGATACCGCAATAAAAGGAGGCTTATTTTCAACCTTGAAGTCATCAATTACAGTCTGGGCGTATGCATCATCACAAATTACCCTCTGTGCAAATATCCCCTTCTTTTCCGGATAAATATTGGGATATAGCTTGTTGAAGCGTTCCAGAATAAACTCCTCATGCTTTTTATTCTGTGCAAAGATGATTGTCTTTCCAATCCGATCGCCGCAGAAGGAATAAATTCTGGCATCTGACCATCTTCCACAAAATCGTCCTCATACCGTTCCTTATCCTTATCGAATAAATCATCATACGTAATTCCTTCATCCAGAAACTTCGTCTTTACCTCATAATTATAATATGGAACCAGCACATGATCCTGATAAACAGCCGTCTCATAATCGTATGCATACGTCGGCACACCATGTTCCATTTCAAAGAAATCATACGTATTCCGATCCACATCCGTTTTCGGCGTAGACGTCAGACCAACCATGATTGCATCAAAATACTCGAAAATCGCCCGGTATTTCTTAAAAATACTGCGGTGGCTTTCGTCAATAATAATCAAATCAAAATGTGCCGGTGTAAACAAGCGGATGCCATCCTTATTTTTCGTATCATCAATCGCATTTAACATCGTCGGATAGTTGAAAATACGATACGTGCATTCCGATCATCTTTATTGGTACACAGATTGCAAAGTGACATATCCGGCAGATAATTCTTAAAATCATCCTTTGCCTGTTTTACCAAGGCAGTCCGATCCGCCAAAAAAAGCACATTCGTCACATATTTTCCACGACTCAAAACATCCGTCAAGCTGGAAGCCGTTCTTGTTTTACCAGTTCCGGTTGCCATCACAAGCAAATGTTTCCGATAACCGCGCTGTATCTGTTCGCACACCGCCCGGATCGCTTCTTTTTGATAATAACGATCCGTGATTTTATCATCAATCGGAATCTGCATTAAATCCTTATGTTCCGAACGTCGGTTCATCATCTTCTGCAAATCATCTTTACTGAAAATGCCACTGACCGGACGCTGTGGAGAAGTCTTGTCATCCCAGAAATACGTTTCAAATCCATTCGTCGTAAACATCATCGGTCTGCGGCCAAACTTCCGCTCTAAACAATCCGCATACAGCATAACCTGTTTCCGACCAACATTCGGATCCTTGCTGGTGCGCTTCGCTTCCACCACCGCCAGAGGGCTGCCATCCTTTCCAAACAGGACATAATCACAATAAACGGCAACTTCCCCCATGTATTATAATCAACCGAGAAACGGAAACTCGGCTCATGAATCAGGGACTGCAAATTGTCCTTGTACGGCATTTGCATCGTATTATCCGCAGAATAGACCCATTTTACCGCCAATTCCAATGCCTTTCTGCATCCTACCGCGCACATTGCAGGGGCGGATGCATATACCCGTTCCGCTTCCATCACCGCTGGCGCAAATAATGCATATTCTTTTGTATTCTTTAAAAATTCAAAGTTTGACATAAGATCCCCCCTATTTGGAAGTATTCTTCTTTTTCTTTGGCGCTGTCAGCTCATAGCTTAACGCAAGTAAATTTTTAATCGGCTCATCCAGCCCCGCATCCCCCAGCAAAACACTGATCCACTTCTCCTTGTTCATATGGTATGCCGGAAAATATCCTTTCTGCCCCCGCAAAGAACCTATCAGCATCGGATCACTCTTTAGATTTATAACATATATGATATTATCATCCTCCAACCCCAGCTTACTCCCTGCAACACTCAAAATCACGCCATACCATTTATCATTATCCGCCCGACGCAGCACTGCATTCGAATCCTTCCACGGATATTCCGCTTCCGTGCCATATTCTTGTTTTACCCATTGAAATAATTCTTCTCTTGTCATTTTGGTGAAACGCCTCGCTTTCGGTTTAAAGGTAGAATATATTTGTTATTTGCAATGTTTGTGTTTGTGTAAATATGCTTTTATAGTGTAGTGTGATATTCTGTTTCAGCGACAATTTATCCTTTTACAAAAGCCACCCCAAAAGCTCTCTCTCGAACACCGCCAACGCCCGCTTCACATACTCCCTCCGCGCCGTTTCATCCACAAGTGAAACCGCACACGGATTCATCTGCTTAAAATCCGGCACTTCTGTCTCTTCGCAGTGGCGTTTTCCGTTCGGATAACACCAGCCAAACCACCAGTCCTCCGGCAGAATTATTTCCTTTTTGAGATATCTGGATGCCTCCTGCTTAAGCTCGTCGGTTATATCATCTACCTGATAGCCTTTCGAAAAGCCATCCTTGGATCTGGCTTCTTTATCAAACAGGCAGAATCCCGCAAACAAATTATGTTCTACCTCAATCCGAAACCAGAGTTCCAGACCCGCTTTTTGAAATTTTGCCTTTTTTACCACATAATTCAATCCAGGATAGGTGCTGTAACAATCATAAAATTTATCATGCTGTGAATCCTGATAGGAATAATATCCACTATCCTTTTCTAATTTCAAACCATATTTTTCTAAAATTGGCTGCATCTGCTGCTGAAATTCTTCAAACACCTGGCGAATCAGCCGCACCTTTGCCTTTTTCATTGATTTTTCAATCTCAATTCCGGCAAGAAATTTTTCCGGCGATTCGTACAATGCCTCCATCACTTTATCTGCCACTTTCTTCTCTCTTTCATCCGCTATGCTATGTACCGCATCCAAATATTGCTCCATCACTGCCCGAAATGGCTCTTTTAAATTTTGCAATTCACCTTCCAGCCACCGATAGATATCTTCTGCCCATGAAATACACTGGATTTGCCCTAATGGTAATAAATTTCCTCCGCCTTTCTTCTTCCGGCTGTACTCAGATGGCGGCGTTCCAAAACGGGTTAGATATATCAATCGGGAATTTTGTGCCATCTCAAAGTAATCCGAACACTGTCCTTCCTGTTCCCCCGCATAGATTTTTACCTCGATCGGAATCTGATACTCCGCATTCCGTATGAAAATATCAATTCTTCTCTCTTTATCAATCGGGTACTCTTTGACTACCTCCGTATGCAATAGCAATGTATCGCTTACCGGATCCATTTTCAACACATCTCGGATAAACGATTTCAGAAACCGGATTCCGCAGCCATGCATTCCCTCCGGGTTCAGCAGATCGGTCAAAAAACGGCACATGATCACTTCACGGCTCTGTATCTCTAATACATCAAAAATGTTGTAGGCTGATAATTTCTTATGAAATGGTATGTTTTTACAGTTTGTATGAATTTGCGATAGTAAATCTCTATATGTTTCCATTTCTCATTCTCTGGCGATTCCCGTTTGTCTCACTTTTCATTTATAAAACGATTTCTTTTTATCTATCATACCATAAAAAACACGGTTCTCACAGACTCTATCCAAGGCATCCCTCCAACTTTCTTCACACCAAATCATACCTTATTTATGAAATGCAAAAAAAGTCGATTTTTATTTGCATTTCAGTGCATAAACTTTATTTTTTTAGATTGTGCTTGTTTGTTCAGCAAGCGTAATACTGACATCACAAGCAACATAGCAAAAACACAGCATTAAGTTTTACTTTTTGCAAGGTAGAAAAGGTCAACAAAGTATTGCAGATAAAGGATTTTTAGACAATTATCTCTCATTCAACTTGTTCAACCACAATGAATATCTACGCTCACAGCTTTGAGGAACAGCAAGAGGAAGTTGCAACAAAGGTAAATGAGTTCTTGCGATTGAACGCATAAATAATTGAGAGCCAGAGGACAAAATCCAAAGGCTCTCATTTAGTCATCATTCATCTTTCAATTCCATGTGGTCAAGGGCATATTGCAAAGCCATGCTGATTAGTTCATTACGAGAACGATTCGTCTTAGCTGCTAAATCGTTATATTCTTCTTGCAAGGCTCTATCTATGCGTATCGTCATGGTGACAGATTTATCTTCTTTTGGTGTTACGATAAATTTCTCCATAATGCAATTCCTCCATTGGTTTTGATTATATTATAGTATTGACAAGAGGTGCAAAACTATGACACAATAGTGAGTTAAAATTATGCTGTACTTTTGTGTTACACTCTGCTATAATGCTACTATCAACCAAAACTTGGAGGTATGGCATTATGAAAGATAAATCAACCAAAAGCAATGGAAAGAAACCTATTTTCAAGAAATGGTGGTTTTGGGTAATTATTGTTGTTATTCTGGCCGCTATCTTTGGAAACTCAGGAACGAATGACAGCATTAAGGACGAAACAAAAGACGCAATCAATTCAACGGAACAGCAAGCAACATCTGACAAATTCGTTGAAGATGTGAAAACCGCTATTTCTGGTGCTATTGACAGCGACAATGAAGCAATCACAGATATTGCGTTGAAAGACAAAGATTTGTGTGTAACAGTTGATTTGAGTAAAGCAGACTCCAGCCCTCTTACAATAGAGGACTTGGCAATCTCTCGTACAAGTTCAATCACAGACGCTATACTTGAACTTACTGGTTACGACAGTCAATGGAACACGATAACAGTTGATTTTGGAGATGTTGGCAAGGTCGTATGTGACAAAGATAGCATAAAAGAAAATGAAGCAGGTGGACGATACTTCCCATCAGAAAACTTTACATTAAAATAAATGGGGAAAACAAAGAGAGCCTTGACAGGAACAACAACCAGTCAAGGCTTTTCTTTATACTATTGTTATACTAAACTTACGGCGTGATATGGTGTGATAGACCGAGTTAGGGAAAGTAGAAATCCCAAAAAGGTAATACGGGTATCACTTATGGAGAGTTATGGAGAGATAGGGCGAGTGCCTGTTAATCTTTTTTAAATTTATGCTATACTCACATTATAAGGAGGAACTGCACATGATTGATACTCACGAATTCAAAAAAAGAGATTTATACTTAAATAAAATTTTAGCGTTTCAGGATACTGCACCTGTAAAAGTTGTCACCGACATCCGTAGATGCGGCAAGTCAAGTCTTCTTAGATTGATGACCCTCCACCTGAAAGAAAACGGTATAACGGATGATCAGATTCTTGAAATGAATTTTGAATATACCGATAAAATCTATATTCAAGTCACTGAATCAATGACAAGCGAGGACGTCCGCAAACGTGAATTATTCCCTCTTCAAAAAATCAATGACAATTACGAAAAAATCGTCCTTTCCCTGAATCCCGGAATGGACTCTTCCTATGATGGCATAAAATCTAAAAATTTAATTGACTGGCTGATTTCAGAATAAACTTGAAAAAGAATGTGCCTTTTTGTGTAATGGAGAATTTCAAGGAATTTCCTATTACACAAAAATAGCGGCGGTCTGCACTCATCATGCAGGACCGCCGCTGAAATTGATTCTATAAAGTTACTTTCTCATAATGATCTCATCACGTCCCGGACCATTGGATACCATGGTTACCGGTACGCCAAGCTCTGCCTCGATCGTCTCGATGTAGTTGCGGCACTCTGCCGGGAGATCTTCGTATTTCTTGATTCCGCGGATATCACATTTCCAGCCCGGAAGTGTCTTCAGAACCGGTTTTGCTTTCTCCAGCTTGTAGGTTACCGGGAAGTCTTTGACAACTTCGCCGTCGATCTCGTAGCCAACGCAGATCGGGATCTCGTCCAGATATCCCAAAACATCCAGAACGGTCAGAGCCACTTCGGTCGCACCCTGGATGCGGCAGCCGTAACGGCTTGCTACTGCGTCGAACCAGCCCACACGTCTCGGACGTCCGGTGGTTGCGCCGAACTCGCCCTTATCACCACCGCGGCGGCGGAGTTCGTCTGCCTCATCACCAAAGATCTCGCTGACAAATGCGCCTGCGCCGACTGCACTGGAGTATGCCTTTACAACGGTTGTGATCTCTTTGATCTCATACGGCGGGATACCTGCGCCGATAGCGCCGTAAGCTGCCAGAGTCGAAGAAGAAGTAACCATCGGGTAAATACCGTGATCCGGGTCTTTCAGGGAACCTAACTGACCCTCAAGAAGGATGTTTTTGCCCTCTTTGATCGCGTCATGAAGATATGCAGATACATCACATACATACGGCTCTACCATCTTCTTGTATTCCATCAGCTCTGCCAGAACCTCATCCGGGTTCAGCAGCGGTTTGTGGTACAGATGCTCTAACAGGACATTCTTTGTCTCGCAGACACGCTGTACTTTATCTTTCAGAGCTGCCTCGTCCTCGAACAGTTCGCTGACCTGAAAACCGATCTTCGCGTATTTGTCAGAGTAGAACGGCGCGATGCCGGACTTGGTAGAACCGAAGGACTTGCCGCCCAGACGCTCTTCCTCATACGTATCAAACAGAACATGGTACGGCATCAGGATCTGTGCGCGATCCGATACCAGAATATGCGGCATCGGAACCCCCTGAGATACCAGGCTTTCCAGCTCTTTTACCAGAAACGGGATGTTTAATGCCACACCATTGCCGATGATGCTGGTTGTGTGTCCGTAAAATACACCGGACGGCAGAAGGTGAAGTGCGAAACGGCCATAATTGTTGATAATCGTATGACCTGCGTTGCTTCCTCCCTGAAAACGGATAATGATGTCGGATTCCTTAGCAAGCATATCGGTAATCTTACCCTTGCCTTCGTCTCCCCAGTTAGCTCCTACTATTGCTCGTACCATGAATTTTCCTCCCTCAGAAGAATATAAATACTTTTCGGCATGATCGAAAAACGATCATGCTTCTTACTGTATAATCATACACAACTTTTCTATATAAGTAAAATCAATATTATTTATAAGCTACATAATTAACACTTATACTATTGATGCTCACACATATGCCAGGCAATGTAATTTGAAAAACCGCTACTTTGCAGCTCCTATTTTTCTCATGTGGTTACCTTCGCCAGCTGCTTAAAAAGCTTCGCAGCCGCTGGGGACATCCAGGATTTCTCAGCTGCCACCAGACAAAACTCACGGGATGGCATCTCTTCGTCAAATTCCAACGCAAAAACATCCCCATTTCCAAGAGCCTCCGATGCAAAATCCGACATAAGACAGCCGATTCCCAGATTCCGCTTAACAAACTGGACAATCATCTCACTGGTGGCCAGTTCAAACTCCGGCTCCAGCCGAACCCCGCGCTTTGCCAGAAACTCATCCATAAAGCGGCGCGTACTGGTATTGCGCTCCAGGAAGATGCAGGGGCAGTTCAACAGCTCTTTATATGAAAGTTTTCTGCCCTTTAACTGGGCTGCGTATTTGGGTCCGGCTATAAACACATTGCGGATCTCCTGAACCGGAAGACTCTTTACCGCCTGCTTGGTCTCAAAAGGTGTGCTGACAATACCGAAATCAATGTGTCCCTGATAGAGTGCTTCAAGGGTCTCGGGCGTCGGACCGTTTGAAACCGTCACCTTGATATTCGGATACTGCTCATGAAATTGTTCCAGATATGGAAGCAGATAAAACTGAAGTGTCATATCGCTCGCGCCAATGCGGATCTCGCCCGTTTCCAGGTCCTTCATGCGCCGCAGCATCGTCTCCCCGTCCTGTATCGCATCAATTCCCCGTCTGACATACGACAGAAGCAATTCTCCCTCGCTCGTCAGCTTCACGCCGCGGGATGTCCGCAAAAAAAGGCGGCAGCCAAGCGCGGTCTCCAGTTGTCGGACCGCCTGGCTGACCGCCGGCTGGGAAATGCAGAGTGCCTCTGCGGCCGCCGTGATGCCGCCGCATTCGCACACGCTGCAAAATACCCGGTAATACTCCAGATTCACACTTCCATGTAAATCCTGTTTAGACATTAATCTCTGCTTTCACGCCCAGATCTTCTTTATTTGCATCCAGAATCGGCTGGATTACCTCTGCCAAGAACTCATCTACCTGCTCTTTTGCACGGCCGGTGTAGCGCTCCGGTTTCATCGCTGCTTTCAGGTCATCTAAGGACAGATTAAACGCCGGATCCGCTGCAATCAGCTCGAGAAGGTTGTTATCCAGACCTTTCTCTTTCACATTCTTTCCAGCTTCCATCGACAGAGTACGGATCTTCTCATGCAGTTCCTGACGGTCACCGCCTGCCTTTACTGCATCCATCATGATATTCTCGGTTGCCATGAACGGAAGCTCTGCCATCATGTGTTTCTCGATAACCTTCGGATATACAACCAGACCGTCAACGACATTCAGGTACAGATCCAGAATACCATCAATTGCAAGGAAGCCTTCCGGAACACTCAGACGCTTGTTCGCAGAATCATCCAATGTACGCTCAAACCACTGGGTAGATGCAACCAGCATCGGGTTCATCACGTCTGCCATCACGTAGTTAGCCAGGGAAGCCATACGCTCGCTTCTCATAGGATTTCTCTTATATGCCATAGCGGAGGAACCGATCTGATTCTTCTCGAAAGGCTCTTCTACTTCTTTCAGATGCTGAAGAAGACGGATATCGTTGGAGAATTTATGGGCACTCTGTGCAATACCGGCAAGAACATTTAATACACGTGTATCCTGCTTACGGGAATAGGTCTGTCCGGATACCGGATAGCAGCCATCAAAACCCATCTTCTCCGCGATCATCTGATCTACCTTGCGGCACTTTGCATGATCCCCATCAAAGAGCTCCAGGAAGCTTGCCTGTGTACCGGTTGTTCCCTTGGAGCCAAGGAGACGTAAGGATCCAAGCACATAATCCAGATCATCCAGATCCTGCTTGAGCTCCATCATCCACAGAGTTGCACGCTTGCCGACGGTGGTCGGCTGTGCCGGCTGGAAATGGGTAAATGCCAGGGTCGGCTGTGCTTTATATTTATCAGCAAATTTAGCCAGCTCATCCAGAACACTGATCAGTTTCTTACGTACCAGCTTCAGGGCTTCTGTCATAATGATGATATCGGTGTTGTCTCCTACGTAGCAGGAAGTTGCACCCAGATGGATGATTCCTTTTGCTGTCGGGCACTGTACGCCGTACGCATACACATGAGACATAACATCGTGGCGCACCAGTTTCTCACGCTCTTTAGCAACATCAAAATTGATTTCATCCTTATGTGCTTTCAATTCATCGATCTGCTCCTGCGTAATCGGAAGGCCAAGCTCCTTCTCCGTCTCTGCCAGCGCAATCCAAAGTCTTCTCCAGGTGCGGAACTTCTTGTCCGGAGAGAAAATATACTGCATCTCCTTGCTTGCATAGCGCTCGGAAAGAGGGCTTACATATCTGTCGTACATGGCTAATTTACCTCGCTTTCTTTTTTCAGGGTATGGAAAATAGTCTCTTTCGCAGCCATTTGAAGGCGTCACCGACACTTTTTCTCAATATCCTACCTGCAAATTATAATACAGGCACTTTTCAAAATCAATCACTTTTCGCTGTTCCGGCTGCAGCTCTTTCGTTCTTGGTTACTGTTCACGCATACATTCCCAATAACGGAATTTGCCACAGTAACCGTTCCTGCTCTTCCATTCATCATTCATGCCCGGCCAAACGTTTTTCCTGCCGCAAACAGTCACTCTCCTTCTGATTCCACCCGTTCGTGCAGGATTTCCAGCTCTCCGGTCTTCAGATGCAGACGGATTTTCGTGGAAGTTCCCGTTTTTTCTGTCGCTCCGTATGTTTCCCCGGCATTTTCCCGTTCAACTGTTCTCTTCTCCTGCCAGTCTGCAGGCGCTTCCTCCGCCCCATTCTCTGCTCTTTCCCCCTCCGGCAGTTCATACTCGATCACATCCATCTCTCGGATCGACCAGATCCGTTCCCGCATCTTCCATATACTCGCCAGGTACATGGATACAGCCAGTGCAAGTCCATACAGAAAATACCTCTGCCTCCGCTTCCTCCGCCAGCGGACGCGTTTCAGATAGCGGCGAATCTTCCGTTTTTGATATTTAAACAGCTTTCTGCTTTGCGGCATTGATTTTTGTGCATTTCTATGTTTCTCTGACATCTGCATTCCTCCCGCAGGTGCCTCTCCATTTTTACTATAACAAATAGAAAAAAATCTGTAAAGATGATGCGGCTCACAGGCAGGGCTTTTCCGAACTGAAAGTTGTGGTTTTTAGGCAGTTTATTTTTTCTCATGATACGCTTTTTCTGTATTCACACTCCAGATATGCTCCTTATCCGCACTTCCCGCCAGAAGGAGATCCACTGCACAAAATGCTGTCATCATCGAATGATCCATGTTATTGTAGCGATGCTGTCCATTCCGTCCGATACACAACAGATTTTCGATTTTATTCAACCATGCAGTCAATTCACCCATCCGGTCATAGGTGCCAAAATAAGCTGGGTATGCTTTCTTTACTTTCTCGATATGAAAATCAAGAATTTCCAGAAAACCAAATCTATAATTTATCACATAAGCCGTCAAAAGCACCCCCAGAAAGCCAGCGCTGATCGCCCAGTCTCTCTTTTTTTCTTTCATGACAACACCCAACCTTCCAGCCATTCCAGCCACTGCTCGGCAAATTCCTGTTTTACCGGATATCCAGACAGCACCGGATAGAAAAGAAGGAACGCGCCGATCACTGCTGCAAGATACAGCAGCGCTGCTTTCCTGGTTCGTTTCGGATCTCTTTCCCAGAAAAAATGCAGACAATTTCCCAGCATTAAAATCTGTATCATACTGCACGCAAAATACTGATAGATAAACACGGTTCTGTGGATAAATAACCACGGAAACAGCATAGAAGCATAGGAAATGCACAGATATCCCGCTATTTTATCCTGTCGAATCTGCCACAGGTATATAGTATAAAATAGCGCCGGAATTGCCGACCACCAGATTACCGGGTTTCCAAAAGTTGAAACCACACTGATTTTACCAGACTTAAGCGACGTGTATGCATCCAGAAGCGGTCGTTTAATCCAGGCCCACTCATACCATTCAGAGGCATATGGATGTTCAAACACCGTTTTCTCATGATAATGAAGCATAAGCTGTTGATTTTCCCACATAGTCTGGAAAACATTTCCATTTCCCATACCATTTCCATAAGAAAGATAGGATGCAACGTAAATCACTGCCGGAATCAAAATGTATGCAGCGATACAGATGACAGACAGCCCCGCCAGGTAACTTATCGCCGCCTGTCCAGACATTCCCTTTCTGGTCCGTGCCGCAGCTGTCCCATATTCCTGGAACAAAAATGTAAAAAAGAGGACTGCAATCCCCGCGCAGGCATATACCCCTGTCCACTTCGATGCCATCGCCGCTCCAGCTGCCATGCCATTTAAAATCATCAGACACACCGTTTTCCAGCTGCATCCCATTTTCAGGTCATCCAGCACCAGATACATCAGATAAAAGGTAAGCAGGATAAAAAATCCCACTATCACATCAATGGTTCCGATTCTTGACAATGTAAAGTGCATGAAATCAAAGACTATCAACAGTGCTGCAAATGAGGCAATCCATGTACTCCGGCTGATTTTCCGCATAAACGCATAGCTGACCGGCACCATCAGGATGCCAAACAGAGCGCATACACACCGCCATCCAAACGGTGTCATTCCAAATACGCGGATTCCCAGACTCATCCACCATTTTCCAAGCGGTGGGTGCGTTGTCTCATAAATTGTACGCCCTTCTACTATCTCATTTGCCGTTCTGGCATGGTAAACCTCATCAAACATACTTTGGTATTCATAGGTTGTATCCGCCGGAAACAATTCTTGCTCATCAAATGCCTCTGGATAATCATCTGCATTGGATGGAAGGATCGGATTTCCATCCGGATCCAGAAGAACGATTTCCAGAACCTCTGCACTCTCATCCATCGACACGATCCCTAGTTCGTAAGTGCGGTAATGAATTTCCACTGGATTCCAGCAGTATACAGATAACAATTCTGTCTCTTCCCCGATGGCATCCCAACCATCTCCCTCGGCATTCGGAACCGAGCATACAAAATGTCTCTTCTCCTTTCCACCCAGATAAACCTGCGCTTCTGAGATAGTCACACTTCCATCAAACCGAAGCACCATCTCATTTCCGTGGCTATCATTTTTTTCAAATTCATACGCAGTCTGCGGTGCCTTCATGCTTCCAAGATTCACAAATGCCATCACAGCAAAGAGAACTGTCAATCCTGCTGCCATACACCAGTCACGGCCGGCCCAGGCGCGCCGGTCTTTTCCGACTCTGTGTTCTTTTCACAGGATTTTATTCCCAAGCTCTTCCCGGCATCTATTTTTTCACTCCCCGTCATTCGTTTTGATACGCAGCGTGCCGCTTTTGCTTCATCCAGCTCGACTTTCGATTCAGGAATTTGACATTTTTCATGTATTATTCCAACATAAGAAGCGATTCCATATACACAGGTTCCCACACCCAGTACCGCAAAAAACATCAGCATCAGCGGATAAAATTCATCTCCCGGACTGCACTGTCCGAAGCGCTCTCCGGTGATATCCCGCGCCCAGAGTATGCCAGTTCCCGCAGCCGTGAGAAGAATTTCAATTTTTTTGAATCTTTCTATTCCAAGGCGCGCTCTGAAGCGCTCTATCCACGAACTGCCCATGAAAAGAATCAATACCGCCAGCCAGATAAAAAGCATCCGCTTTTTGCCCTGTGAAAGAACAGATAATACCGGGATCGGATTCCAGATATAAAGATACAGGCATTCCCACGCTGATTCCCGGCTTCTGTTTTTCCCGGACAAAATATATAAAAGTCCGGCTGTCACCAGATCCATTGCCATGACTTCCAGGAAGCCATGAACCTCCTGATTAGAAATGGCAAAGAATACAAAGCGCGTAATCAGATACCCGGCCGCTGCTTTCCAGCAAAGCTTCCCGCCATCCCCCGCTTTTTCTTTTCCTCATACAGCCAGATGACAGTCAGGCACGCCGTAATGGCGATACAGTAAACTGATTTCATTCTGGCACCTCCTTTAACGACTTTTTAAGTGCTCCATTTCAGTGGCACTCCCCTCAGACACGCCGTTTCTTTCTCATCGCTCTAACTTATATACTCCCGGGCTCCTCCCTGCACATACGCAGGAAAGAGCTCGAGAGTATATGAATCTGTTTCCATCATCCTATATGCAGGAGAGCAAAAACAAGGTTAAATTATAGATGATTGTAATCGCCCCAAATCTGAACTTGGCCGATTATTTTCACTTCGTACTCTTAGTTTCAGATTGATCACGGATCTGTTGGCTGCGTTGTTGGCTGCGACGGCTCCGTTGTTGGCTGCGGCGGCTCCGTTGTTGTATCCCCTTCCGTCTCTTCCGGCTGGGTCGGTTTCACGCTCGGCGTCGGGTTTTCGGTCGGTTCTTTCGTCGCCGGTGCATCACTCGGTACCACACTCGGCGTTTCACTTCCACCGCCGCCTCCAGAATGTCTGCGTTCTTTGGATGTTCTGGAATTCAGCTTCGGTGTATCGGCATTGGTCGTCTCTAAGATGGTCATCGTTCCGTCTTCTGCCACTTTTACCTCAAAGCTTCTCGCCGGTCTCGGCTTGCGGCCGCCGAACGATGTGCCATCGTTTTCAAACGTATAAGGAATTCCGTTGATACTGACAACGCCCGTTGCCATCTCTCCACTGTCCGGTGTGCCAAAATAATAGGTTTTTCCATTGATCCAGACAACACCGCTGACCATTTCCCCCGACGCCGTACAGAAATACTGTTTGTCCCCGTCTTTTACCCAGCCGATCTGCGGTGCTCCCTGTTCATTCAGGTAATACCATTTTCCATCGATCTGCTGCCAGCCTGTCTGCACCTGTCCATTTAGGATGTAGGCTCTTGCAGCTCCTGTACCTACCCATTCGGCAAAAGCAGGTCCGGCATACAAGCCCATGATCAAAACGGCACTGAGTGCACAGGCACCCGCCTTCATCCATTTGCGTTTTCTCATAGCATACCTCCTCGTATTGATCGAAAAGCTGTCTTTCATGTATTTTTGTTCTGGAGTTTTTCTTCTTTTTCACGATTTCAAGCTTTTCTTGTTGTATTCATCTTATCATTTGTTTTATTTTTCTACAATTTGCACTGCACAAGATGTCATTTTTTTTACACAAGATGTAAAAAAATGATACACTAGCCTTGACAAATTGATTTTCAGAAGCTTTCATCCACAAACACAAGGGCGGGAAAAGTTCCAGAAATGAAAACCCCGGCTGTGAGTGGATAAACTTACTCACAGTCGGGGTTCCATTTTCACATCTGTATAAAATCTCTTAACCGATCACATCCGCCATATCATACCGTCCCTCCGGCTTTCCTGCCAGGAATTTGGCTGCCTGTACCGCACCCTTTGCGAAAATCGCCTTGGAATAAGCTGTATGATTAAAGGTAATCACCTCATCCTGACCAGCGAAAATGACATCGTGTTCGCCTACGATTGTGCCGCCGCGGATCGCCTGAATACCAATCTCCTTCGCATCACGTTTCTCACGTGTAGCGGAACGATCGTATTTGTAATGGTATGTATTGCCCATCGCCTCGTTGATCGAATCTGCCAGCGCAATCGCCGTACCGCTCGGAGCATCCACCTTCTGATTGTGGTGTTTCTCCAGAATCTCAATATCAAATCCAGCCGGAGCCAGAATCTGCGCTGCTTCTTTCAGAAGCTTTAAGAGCATATTGATACCAAGAGACATATTTGCAGAGCGAAGAACAGCTGTCTTCTCTGCCGTCTCTTCTACCTTTGCCAGCTGTACCTCGGAAAGTCCTGTCGTACACAAAACAACCGGCATTTTCTTCTCTGCACACCAGTCGAGAAGTTCATCGACAGCTGCTGCATTGGAAAAATCAATCACAACATCCGCTTCTACCTTACATTCGTTCAGAGACGCAAAAACCGGATAATCATTTTTCTGCTCGGTTCTCATATCAATACCCGCAACGATAGAGATCTCCTCGTCCTTCGCTGCGATTCCGGAAATAACCTGTCCCATGGCGCCATTGCAGCCATGCATAATTGCTCGTACCATCTGTTAAAACCTCATTTCCCTATCTCATCCTAATTTTAACGGTTCTTATCACTCTTTCAGGCTGATTCCGTAATTTACCAGTTCTCTTCTCAGACGATCGCGGTTTGCCGGTTCCATATCCACTAACGGTTTACGGAACGGACCCACTTCCTCGCCCATCATGTTCATCGCTTCCTTAACCGGAATCGGGTTTACCTCGCAGAACAGCGCCTCAATCAGTGGAATTGCATCTATCTGCATCTGTCTTGCCTTCGCTACATCGCCAGCCTTGAATGCCGCGCACATATCATGTACCTGACGCGGTGCCACGTTGGATAATACGGAGATAACGCCCTTTGCGCCCAGTGCCATCATCGGAACCGTCTGGTCGTCGTTGCCTGAGTAAATATCTACTGTTCCGCCTGACAGGCTTGCAATCTGTGCGATCGCGGAGAAATTGCCGCTTGCTTCTTTGACACCGACGATGTTCTCATATTCCTTGCACAGTGCCACGATCGTCTCCGGGGTGATATTGACGCCGGTACGGCTCGGTACATTGTACAGAAGGATCGGAAGATCAACTGCCTTTGCGACCTCTGAGAAATGAACCTTTAAACCCTTCTGGGTTGATTTATTGTAATACGGGGATACGAGCAGAAGTCCGTCTGCGCCTGCCTTTTTCGCTTCGGTAGACAGATATACCGCTGTCTCTGTGCAGTTGGAACCGGTTCCTGCTACAACCGGGATTCTCTTATTTACGACCTGACATACGAAACGAATCACCTCGATGTGCTCCTCATGGCTTAATGTAGCCGCCTCGCCGGTCGTACCGCAGGCGATAATACAGTCTGTACCGCCAGCGATCTGTTCTTCTACGATCTGCTCCAGTTTCTCATAATTTACGCTTCCATCCTCATGAAATGGCGTTACCAGCGCTACGCCTGCTCCTTCAAAAATAGACATTTTGTTTCCTCCTTATTCTTTTGCACGATGGCTGAGTTTCTATTCCAGAGTCCGTTTCTGTCCCTGCTTCAAACGAATGTTTGCAGCCTGTCGATCCTGAGCGTACAAAAAGCTGGCACAATGGCCAGCTCTATGAATTCAAATCCAAACTCCCAGTAGCTCCCCATCTGTCGATGACAGTTACAGAATTCTTCATCCTGCACCCAGGAACTGCAGATACAGGCGCCGCAGCCCTTCGGCGTATCATCCTTTCAGCTGTCTTCTCCTGCACCTGCCGCATCCGACCGCTTACTGATAATCAACGCAACCTCTACTTGTTTTTTCTATCTTAGCATTACTTTGAATACTTGTCAACCGTTCATGCACGCATGATCGTTTGACGGCTTCAGGCATTCCAGGCGCGTCACCTCGTCTGCATGCTCCTCTGCCCCAGCCGGGCATACTTTTCCGGTCAGAATCAGATCGACATTCTCCTCGCGCGCTGCCAGCAGTGTTTCCAGGGCATCGTCTCCGACCAGTTTCTGATCTAACACCCCAAGAAATTCATCCAGAATCAGCATATCGCATTCGCCGGTACAGAGTACTTTTTTTGCAAAATTATACCCGTTCTGAATATTGCAGAGCTCTTCCTTTTTGCCTTCTTCAGAGAGATTTTCATAATACTCATTCTGTTTTTCAAATCGGAATACTTTAAATGCCGGCTCCAGCTGTTTTAACCCATCTGCTGTCTCATGGCTCAGCACTCCCTTTAAGAATTGTATCATAATTACCTTCCGGCCGTGCATGGCTGCACTGACACCACGTCCCAGTGCCATCGCTGTTTTTCCCATCCCGGTGCCGAAGATGATATGAACTTTCCCCTTTTTCATTTCCCTCTCCTCTTTCTGTGCCTCCCGCTGCGCTGGCGCACAGACTGTCTTTCCTGATGTCTTTTTACACACAGGTCTGTGTGTTTTATTTCTATCCATCCAATAATCGTTTTACGAATTCTGTAAACTGCCTTATTCTAGCATATTTTATCTGTTTTGGCAAGCTATGGCAAAACCAGCCATTTATCATGTCCTATAGATTGCATAACCGGCTTCAAAATTTGCTGTAACATCCTAAACCTATCCTATTCTTCCACGCACTCCAGCTTGCTGACCGACACCTCGTATGCCACACGTTTCTCGCACTCTGTCTCGCTCAGTTTCTTCGTATATTCACGGCTCTGCACGCGCCCCCACACGCACACGTGGCTTCCCACGCCAAATCCGGACGCATAGCGGGCATTTCTGCCCCACGCAATACACGGTATGTAATCGGATTTTCCATACGGACGGTTGACCGCCAGCAGCATATCGGCAATCTCGCGTCCCAGCGGTGTTTTCCGGTAGATTGGCTCCTTGCAGATATAGCCTTCCAGAAAAATCTGGTTGGTTTTGGTGTAATCCGTAAATTCTTCCAGGAAATGAATCTCACGGACAAACACAGACAGCACCAGACGGTTTTTCGCGCCCTCATGACGGTTGTAGGAACGGAACTGGCCGATCGCCTCCATCGTCATTCCGCGGTAGTCTTTCGATACATCCAGAAGCCGTTCTGAAATCATGAGTGGAATCACGTCCACCTGATCGCTCAGACGGCTGACTGCCAGGTCTGCGATATAAAATCCTTCCCCGAATACTTCGTGGCTGAATGTAAATTCCGATACGACCTCACCAATCACGCTAACCTTGTTGTTTTCAATCATTTTTTCCGACATAGTATCTCTCTCCTCTTCTTTTTTGCAGTTTTTCACGGCAGGTTCTTGGAGTCCTGCTTCTTACTGTATATATGTATGAGGGGAATGACCGTTTTAGAAGAAGAAGTGAGGGGGAAATTTCGACAGGGTGGGGGACATGAATCGACAGAGGGAATGGGATCGGCAGAGGGACGGAAACGGCGGGGCGCGTCGTTTCCTAGATATCTCTCGCTTGAATATACGAAAAGGAGCAGCTGGCTTGCGCGGCTGCTCCCACTTTACGATTATTTAGCTATTTTTACGGCTGATCATCGCTCTCTTTCTCAGAGTCGGATCAAGAATCTTTTTACGGATTCGTAAGCTGGTCGGGGTGATCTCGAGAAGTTCATCGGTATCGATGTAGTCGAGGCACTGCTCCAGGCTCATGATTTTCGGCGGAACAAGGCGGAGGGCTTCATCGGCGCTGGAAGAACGGGTGTTTGTCAGCTTTTTGGTTTTGCAGACGTTTAACTCGATGTCTTCCGGTTTTGCGCTCTGTCCGACAATCATGCCGGAGTAAACTTTAACGCCCGGTCCGATGAACAGGGTTCCGCGCTCCTGGGCATTGAACAGACCGTAGGTGATGGACTCGCCTGCCTCAAATGCAATCAGGGATCCCTGTTTGCGGTAACTTAATTCGCCCTTGAACGGTGCATAGCCGTCAAAGCTGGTGTTTAAGATACCATTTCCCTTTGTATCGGTCATGAACTCGCCGCGGTAGCCGATGAGACCTCTGGACGGAATCGAGAACTCCAGTCTTGTGTATCCGCCGCCGATCGGGCTCATGCCCTGCAGCTCGCCTTTACGGCTGGTCAGCTTCTGGATAACAGCACCGGTAAAGTCATCCGGTACATCGACGTAAGCGATCTCCATCGGCTCTAATTTGCGGTTTCTTTCGTCATATTTGTAGAGTACCTCCGCCTTGCTGACTGCGAACTCAAAGCCCTCGCGGCGCATGTTCTCAATCAGAACGGACAGATGCAGCTCGCCACGGCCGGACACCTTGAAGCAGTCAGCGGAGTCTGTCTCCTCTACACGCAGGCTGACGTCGGTATTCAGCTCCCGCATCAGGCGCTCGCGGATATGGCGGGAAGTGATGAATTTACCTTCCTGACCTGCCAGCGGGCTGTCGTTTACCATGAAATCCATGGAAATGGTCGGCTCAGAAATCTTCTGGAACGGAATTGCCTCCGGTTTCTCCGGGGAGCACAGGGTATCACCGATGTGGATATCTGCGATACCGGAAATCGCTACGATCGAACCGATCTTTGCTTCCTGTACTTCTACTTTATTCAGACCTTCAAACTCATAGAGCTTACCGATCTTAACTTTGCGGAACTTGTCCGGCTCATGATGGTTGACGATGACGCAGTCCTGATTTACTTTCAGGTAGCCGTTGTCGATCTTACCAACGCCGATACGTCCTACATACTCGTTGTAATCAATCGTGCTGATCAGAACCTGTGTTTCTGCATCCGGATCTCCCTCCGGCGCCGGGATGTAATCCAGAATGGTCTGGAACAGTGGCTTCATATCCACATTCGGATCGTCCAGGTTCTTCTTTGCATATCCAGAACGTGCAGATGCATATAAGAATGGACAGTCAAGCTGCTCGTCTGATGCATCCAGATCCATCAGAAGTTCGAGAACCTCGTCCACAACCTCCTCCGGACGTGCTTCCGGACGGTCAATCTTATTGATACATACGATAACCGGCAGATCCAGTTCCAGTGCTTTACGCAGAACGAATTTGGTCTGCGGCATCGCGCCCTCGTATGCGTCTACCAGAAGGATAACGCCGTTTACCATCTTAAGAACACGCTCTACCTCGCCGCCGAAGTCCGCATGTCCTGGTGTATCGATAATGTTGATCTTGGTGCCGTTGTAATTAACAGCCGTATTCTTGGACAGAATCGTGATACCTCTCTCACGCTCAATATCGTTAGAGTCCATGACACGATCGACTACTTCCTGATTGGCACGGAATACACCGCTCTGGCGGAGCAGCTGGTCTACCAGCGTCGTTTTACCGTGGTCAACGTGAGCGATAATTGCAACGTTTCTGACATCTTCCCGTTTCATTTTCATATCTGCTTACTCTCTTTTCTTATGATGATTCATTACATGTACTAATTAATAATTATTTTCTGTCACAGACAAGCATCCTGCCGTTTCGTCTTTGGCAAAGGATCCGCCCACAAAATAATACAGCTTGTTATTTTAGCATTTTTTTATCCATTATTCAATCTTTTTTTACAATAAAATGATTTTTCCGTCATCCATGCCAAAATAAACTTCATCCAGTTTTTCGATCCGGCATCTTCCATTTGTGCCCTCTATGAGCTTCTTCTCCGCTGCTCCCGCCTGGTCAAACGGCACCAGGATCGTCAGATCCACGCCCTCGCCGTACTCGCTGTCCAGAATCGGCAGCTCTGCTTCTGCCAAAATGTACTGCACCTTTCCAAGCCCGCTGTAGTCTGTCCCGATCTTCCATTTGCGAGCCAGGCATTTTTCCAGAACCACACAGCTTTTAAGCCCTTCCTGAACCGCGCCGCCATATGCCCGCACCAGTCCGCCGGTTCCTAAAAGTGTCCCGCCAAAGTACCGGGTCACGACCGCACAGACGTTGTGAAGCTCACGTCCCAGCAGCACATCCAGCATCGGGCGTCCCGCCGTCTGCGCCGGTTCTCCATCGTCGCTGCAACGCGCCACCTCGTTATTTTCTCCGATCGTAAATGCCGAACAATGATGTCTCGCATCCCAATATTTTTTCTTGACTTCCGCAATAAATGCCGTCGCCTCTTCTTCCGATTCCACCGGGCGGATCTCCGCGATAAAGCGGGACTTCTTCTCCACAATCTCGCCCTCTCCGCCCTGATAGACGATTTTATAGCGCTCTTTCATGATTATTCCTCCATCGTAACTGTTCAGTAAATGCGCAGACCTGCTGAACAGTTACCCTCCATCTATACACTACGCATCCTTAAAACGGACGTTTTTTCACTTCTTTAACCGCTTGTAAACCTTAGTTACTGTTCACGCATACGTGCCCAGTAACAAACCTTATCTTTTATGATACCGTAAAAAAAACTTCATGACAATAGTATTTATTTATCCCATGAATTTTGATATAATTGGAAATACTGTATTTATTAATAGAATGAACCACTACGAACCCAAAGGAGGTTCTCATGAATTACGGTGTAAAAGCAACCAAGAAACGGATCCGGGCAGCCAATTCCCGGAAGAAGAAATACGCCAACCGGCTGTTTCTGACCTTCTTCAAGACTGCCTTTGTTCTTGTTCTGTTTCTCTGCGTGACAGGTGTCAGCACCTTTATCGGCATGTTTAAAGGCATTCTGGACAGTTCGCCGGACTTCAACCCGGACAGCTTCACTCCAAGCGGATATTTTTCTACTATATATAATAGCGCCGGGGAAGTGACCGACACGCTGGTTGGTTCCAACTCGAACCGAATTGAAGCATCCTACGAGGATTTTCCTCAGGATCTGATCGACGCATTCGTCTCCATCGAGGACTCGCGTTTCTGGCAACACAGCGGTATCGATCTGCGCTCCATTTCACGCGCCGTGGTCGGTGTCCTGACAAATAATTATAAAGGCGGCGCCAGCACCCTGACCCAGCAGCTCATCAAAAATACCGTCTTCAACGGCGGTATGGAGACCAGCAAAGGTTCCAAAATCGAACGAAAAATCCAGGAACAATATCTGGCGCTGCAGCTGACAAAAAACGTCGATCGGAAGGTCATTTTAACGAACTATTTAAATACGATCAACCTCGGCAGCAATACGCTGGGCGTCAAAGCAGCGGCGCTGCGCTATTTTAATAAGAACGTCTCCGATCTGACCCTTTCTGAGTGCGCGGTCATCGCCGGTATCACACAGAATCCGTCAAAGCTGAATCCGATCAGCGGCGCGGAGGCAAATGCCGCCCGGCGCAAGGTCATTTTACAGGCAATGTATGAGCAGGGCTATATCACAAAAGAAGAACAGGAGGAAGCACTGGCGGACGACGTCTACGCCCGTATCCAGAATGTCGACACGGCGCTCAAGAAAAATGAGACACCGTACTCCTATTACACGGACGAGCTGATCAGCCAGGTCACCGAAGCACTCAAAGAGCAGCTCGGCTATACTGACACGCAGGCGTCCAATCTTCTGTTCAGCGGCGGACTGCAGATTTATACCCCGCAGGATCCGCAGATTCAGGCAATCGTCGATGAGGAAGTCAACAATCCTGCCAACTACGACGCGGCTCGCTATTCGGTTGAATACCGCCTTTCCCTGACCCATCCAGACGGGGAAACGCAGCATTATTCACAGGAAACTCTGAAAACATGGATCCAGCAGGTCAAGGGACAAAGCGGTTTTGACGGGCTGTTTAATTCCGAGGAAGAGGCGCAAACGGCGATCGATGAGTACCGCACCGCCCTCACGCAGGACGGAAGCACCGTTCTCGGTGAATCAGTTACCATGATTTTAGAGCCGCAGACCTCGTTCGTCCTGATCGAACAGTCCACCGGCTATGTCAAGGCAATCAACGGTGGACGCGGACAGAAGACGGCAAACCGCACCTTAAACCGTGCGACCGACTCCCTGCGGCAGCCAGGATCGACCTTCAAGGTCATTTCCTCCTTTGCCCCGGCATTGGATGCCTGCGGCGCGACCCTATCAACCGTTTACTATGACGGACCATACTCTTCCGGTGAAAAAGAGTTCCGAAACTGGTGGGGCAGCGATTACAAGGGCTATCACACGATCCGCGACGGCATTACCTATTCCATGAACATCGTCGCCCTGCGCTGCATGGCGGACACGGTAACGCCGCAGCTCGGTGTCGAATATGCCGAACGGCTGGGAATCACTTCCCTCGTAAGCCAGGATCAGACTCTCTCGACAGCACTCGGCGGTCTGACAAAGGGCGTCAGCAACCTGGAACTGACAAATGCATTTGCGGCGATCGCCAACGGCGGCACCTACACGAAGCCTATCTTCTTTACTAAGATTCTGGATCGCAACGGAAAGATACTGATCGACAATGAACCGGAGACGCGGCAGGCGCTCAAAGACTCTACCGCCTATCTTTTAACCAGCGCGATGCAGGATGTTATGCAGAGCAATACAATGTATACGCGTTCCGGTTCCGGGGTTAAATCGACCGGTACGACAGCGGCGATTCCCAATATGAGCTGCGCCGGAAAGAGCGGTACGACCACCAGCAACGTCGACGTCTGGTTTGTAGGCTTTACGCCGTACTACACTGCCGGTATCTGGGGCGGATGTGACAATAACCAGCCATTAAAAGGCGGCACCGTTTCAAACGGCGGTACCAGTTACCACAAGCGCATCTGGCGAAATATCATGACACGTGTCCATGAGAGCTTAAGCGACCCCGGATTTACGGTTCCGGACAGCATTGAAACTGCTGAAGTATGCCGCAAATCCGGCAAGCTTCCGGTTTCCGGCGTCTGCAGCAGTGACCCGCGCGGAACGGCCGTCTACACTGAATATTTCGCGAAGGGCACGGTTCCGACCGAGACCTGCGATCACCACACCCGCGTGACAATCTGCTCCGCCTCCGGCGGCATCTCGACTGCCTTCTGCCCGACGAACCAGCAGATTTCCAAGACAGTTATGGTCGTTCCGGAAGACGGCGGAGAAACGGACGATTCCCGCTTCTCCATGCCGGGCGAGTGCAAGATTCACAATGGTTCGTCCACGATCATCCATCCTTCTGAGAGCGCCGATTTCTCAGCTCCGGGCTACAGCCCCGATTCAGATAATCTATCGGCTCCGATCCACTCTGTGGTTCCACGCCCGATGACGGGAAGTGGACGGAATGGAAATAATATTCCGATTGTCCCAGCGAATCCGGAGCATTAACAGCAAAATAATATATCTGCAAAAAGCTGCTGTAAAAAGTGACATTCATATGCCTCTTTTACAGCAGCTTTTTATTTCCTCAACTTGATTTTCTTTTGCTTTGCTTTCTTTTACTTTTCCTTTTTTCGTCTTCTCTCTAATCCTTCATCTTGGGTTTGCAAATCAGCGACGACAGATAGCCGAAGATCAACGCCCCGGAAATCCCCGCCGCACCCGCCGTGAATCCGCCGGTGAACAGCCCCAGAACCCCATCCTTATCTATTCCATCCCGCACACCCTTCCAGAGCGTATTCCCAAACCCCAGCAGTGCACTGTTGCCCCGGAACCCGCCCATTTGGCATACGGTTCGTACAATCCGATCGCACCGAGAATCGAGCCACATACCACCAAAAGTACCATGATCCGCCCCGGCATGAGTTTCGTTTTATCCATCAGAATCTGCACGGCGGCACAGAGGAGTCCGCCGGTCACAAATGCTTTGATATAGTCCATTTTTTTACTCCCTCTCTAAAGTTTCTTGCAAATACCTATCATTCACCGAACGATTCTTTTCCCTCAAGCACCACTCCATGGGCAATCCCCGGCATATTCTGCCCCTCATTAAAGCTGATCTGGGACAGCAGCGCCCCGGTCGGCACAAACAGGACGCGTTTCCACTCACCCACCTGTATTTTCGGAAGAATATAGCCGCACAGCACCGCCGCCGAGCAACCACAGCCGCTCCCGCCCGAATGGGTATCCTGCGTCTTCGGGTCAAACATTTCGATCCCGCAGTCCATATGGATGCTGGAAATATCCTGTCCTGCCTCGCGCATAAAATCAAGCAAGATTTCCTTCCCCACCATTCCCAGATCGCCAGTGATGATCCGGTCATAGTCAGATGGTTTCCGGTTAAAATCACGGAAATTCTGCAAGATTGTGTCAACCGCCGCCACCGCCATTGCCGCCCCCATGTTCATGGAATCGCGCATCTGCATATCGACGATCTTTCCGGGGGTGGCAGCTGAGATACAAGGTTGAAATTTGGGATGCAATTTTTCCTGTCCAGCATTTTTCAGTGATTCTGACGCATTTTCTTTCGCTCTGCGCCCATTTTTCCCTTCATTTTTCTCATTTCCCTCGATCATCACACACCCGCACCCGGTCACCGTCCAGGTTGTGGACTGCGGTCTCTGATTCCCATACGCCAGCGGAAACCGGAACTGCCGTTCTGCCGAGCAAAATGGCTCGACGCCAGCGCCAGAACCCGGTCCGCATAGCCAGCCCCTGCTGCCATCGCCCCCAGAATCATCGCCTCTCCCATCGTCGAGCAGGCGCCGTAAAGCCCGAAAAACGGGATATCAAACGACTCCACACCAAACGAGGTCGCCACAATCTGTCCCAACAGGTCTCCCGCAAACAGGCAATTCACATCCGCCGCCTGTCTGCCCGCCTTATCCAGACATTTCTGCACCGTCTGGCGCTGCAATTCACTCTCCGCCTCCTCCCACGACTTTTTCCCAAACGTCGGATCCGGCTCCACCCGGTCAAAAAAACTTGCCAGCGGTCCCTCGCCTTCCGTCTGCCCCACGATCGATGCCGCCGATGTGATGATGGGCGGATGCTCAAACTGGATGCTTGATTTACCTGCCTGCATAAAATTCCTCCTGAAACATAAAAACATTGTCAAAAATATACTGTTCAAACTTTCGCTACAATCTCAGTATTTACACAAACATACATTTTTATGTTTTCTAGTAATCTGCATTCCTCGCAGGCTTCATTCACCCGTTTTTACCATATTATTAATACTGCACCGCCGCCAGTTTCTCTCTCAGCTCCTGCGGGTCCTGGGACGCATCGACTGCCGTCTGCGGTGTGATCACGCCCTCTTTCGCCATACGGATCAGAAAATTATCCATCGTAATAGAGCCCTCTTTTGCACTAGAAAGCAGATAGCTCTGCATCTGCGGTGTTTTTCCATCGCGAATCAGATTCCGGATCGCCGGCGTGAGCATCATAAGTTCACAAGCTGCCGCCCTGCCCTGGCCACCCGCCCTCGACACCAGCTGCTGTGACAGCACCGCCCGCAGCGTCATCGAGAGCTGCATCCGGATCTGCGGCTGTTTATCCTCTGGAAAAACACCCACAATCCGGTCAATGCTGTCGATTGCCGAATTGGTATGAATGGTGGAAAAAACAAGATGTCCCGTCTCCGCCGCCATCAGCGCCGTCTCGATCGTCGCCGGATCACGCATCTCTCCAATCAGAATAACATCCGGATCCTCACGGAGCGCCGCATAAAGACCTTTATCATAGCTCTCTACATCCACGCCCACCTCGCGCTGGTTGATGATCGCCTGCGCCGGTTCATAGACATACTCGATCGGGTCTTCCAGCGTAATCATATGGAGCGGACGATTCTGGTTGATCTCATTTAAAATTGCCGCCAGCGTCGTTGACTTGCCGCTTCCCGTCTCGCCGGTTACCAGAATAATGCCTTTATTCCAGCTTGAAAACTGATTCACTGCTTCCGGAAGCCCCAGCTCCGACAGGTTCGGAATCGTACTGCCCAGAAGACGGATCGCCGCAGAGAGCGCGCCCTGCTGCCGGAACAGATTCACACGGAGACGCCGTCCCGCAAACGAAGCACTAAAATCCAGCTGTCCGATCGCCTCGATCTGATCTGCCGCATTGCCTGCCAGCTGGCGTCCATATTCCTCACAATCCTCACGCGTCAGCCCGCCATCCGTCAGCGTCTCGATTCTGCCGTCAATTCTGCATTTTGGCGGCAGCCCTGCAATCAGATGCACATCCGATGCCCTTTTTTCAGCTGCCAGCGCGATTAATTCCTCGATTCCATACATACCATCTGTCTCCTCTTCTCTTTCTGCACCATTTACAGTGCCAGCAGCGTCCGGATCACCTCGTCTACCGTCGAAACACCCTCTTCTACCAGCTTCTGCGCGTGTTCCAGCATCGGAACATACTGGCTCGCTCTTCTGGCTGCCTCTAAGAAACGTGTCCGGTCAGCTCCTTCCAGAATGCACCGGCGCAGCTCCTCCTGAATCAGCATTACCTCAAACACACCGATTCTGCCCCGGTATCCCGAATGGAAGCACTGATCGCATCCGGCTCCCTGCCAGTATAATTTTCCAGGCTTCTCCGGGATTCCTGCCATCTCAAGCGCTTTTTTCGGCAGCTGAATCTGGGTTTTGCAGTTCGGACAGATTTTCCTCAGCAGCCGCTGGGAAATAACGCCTCGCAGTCCCGCCGCAATCAGGTATGGCGCCACGCCCATATCTCGCAGACGGTCAATCGCCGAGATCGCATCTTCCGTATGAATCGTGGTGATAACGAGATGTCCCGTCATTGCCGCACGCATCGCGATCTCTGCCGTCTCACCGTCACGGATCTCGCCGACGCAGATGATATCCGGATCCTGACGCAGAACTGAGCGCAGACCCGATGCAAAGGTCAGCCCCACTTTTTCATTGATCTGCACCTGTGTCGCGCCTTTGATATGGTATTCCACCGGATCCTCCAGTGTAATCAGGTTGGTCCGATCCGAAAGAAGTTCGCGGATCAGCGTATACATCGTCGAAGATTTACCTGAACCAGTCGGTCCTACAATCATGATAACTCCGGAAGTAAGCCCTAAAAGTGTATCAATCTTTGCATCCTCCACTGCCGGAATACCGATACCGCGGCGGTTCAGCGTCTCCTCATTTCGTTTCAGAATACGGATAACCACTTTTTCTCCATACAGGGTCGGAAGGGTGGATATACGCATATCAATATCTTTTCCTCTTAAATGCATCACCGCACGACCATCCTGCGGAATTCTTTTTTCGACGATATCGAGCTGGGACATGATTTTAAGCCTCGAAATGACCGAATCCTTGAGTTCCGACGGGATCGTCATGATCCGGTGAAGCTGCCCGTCGATACGCATCCTGACGACCATCTCCTCCTCCGTCGGCTCAAAATGGATATCCGAAGCATTTTCCGAAATGGCGCGCTCAATAATCGAATTGACCAGGCGGATCATCGGCGTCACATTTTCCTGTCCTTCTCTTGCCGCCGTCTGCCCCTGACGCACCTCTTGTGCCGCTGCCGTCTCTGCCTGCATCTGCGCCATCGCTTCTGCCGCTCCCTCGTTGCCATACAAAATATTGATCGCACGCTTCACCGCCGGTTCAGAGGCGATCATCGGCACAATTTTCTTTTTGGAAGTATGCTGTGCTTCCTCAATCGCCATGAAGTTCAGCGGATCCGCCATTGCCAGATAGAGCTGGTCTTTGGAAATACGCACCGGTACGATCGTCATTTTCTTTGCCAGGTTTTTCGGCACAAAACGCGACATTTCCGGGCTGATATCGACCCGCGTCAAATCAATATAGTCAATGCCCAGCTGCATGCGAAGCGCATCGATCAGCTGACCTTCCGTGATATAATGATGCTTGATCAGCGTTGTTCCCAGACGTTCTTTCTCCTTCGCCTGATAGTCAAGCGCCTCTTTAAGCTGCCCTTCTGTGATCAGTCCCAGCTCCAAAAGCATGTCTCCCAATCGCTTTGTACGCATTCTCTCTACCTCCCTATAAATATGGATCTGGTTATTCAGCCATTTTACTGCGGAAATCCCGGATCCGGTCAAAGCAGTCCCGATCCATCTCGATCGCCGTCTGATTTCCAGTCGTCACAATCCACGCTTCTTCCAAAAGCCGCCGGATGATCCGCGCCGCCTCTTTCTGATCCTCTGCGGTCGTCTCACGGATCTCCTCTGTCCAACGACGGATCTGTACAATATCCAGGCCATTGTACGCATACTGCATCGCTGCCATCCGCCGTCCCAGGCATCCGCACGGCGCCGTCGCATTGCCGTAACTGCTTAAAATATAGCCATTCCGATCTGCCTCCGAAAGCTGCAGTTTTTCCAATACACCCGCTGCCGCCCGGATCGCCTCGATCGTCTCACTGACCTTCGGATCCCGGTATGTACTCGCCACGATCCGGTCCATCGTCGGCGTAAATGCAAACGACGCGCTGTAGGCGCCACCTTGAAAACGGAGCTGCGGCACAAAATACCGGTCATCCAGCGCATTTACATACGGAAGAATCCGCCCGGAAAATCCATCTACAGCGCTCAGCTCTGCCGAAAAGACGGTATACTGGCTGGAGCTCTCCACAATTACCGCCTCCCTGCGCGCCGGAACCGGGAAAGTATACCCAGCATTTTCCCCTCTGTTTTCCGTTTTATTCTCATGGTCTGGCATCTGTTCTCCCCGCAGATTTCCCAGAATCCGCCCCGCACAATTCCGCATCCATTCCAGATTTTCCCTCGGTGCAACATGAAGGATCGTCACCGCTGTTCCATGCAGGATGCGGTCGCGCACCTCCTCCATCTTCTCTGCCAGCTGGAAGATCGCTGCATCCTCCTGTTCCAGTCGCCCGCGCAGTTTTTTCAAAAACTCATAAAACGCCTGTCCGCCGACATATTCCTGATACCGCGTATTGATGCTATAGCCAGATGCCGCCAGACGCACCGCCAGCGAATACGCATCACTGCGCGACTCATCACAGGACGGAATCGTCTCATCCAGTGCCTGAAGAACCGCATTCTTATCTCTCCACAGTGGATGTGATAAGAGTTCCAACAGGACATACAGGCTCTCTTCATAATCCTCCGCCATCCCATACCAGCTGACCGCCAGCGTCGGATGGCTGTTTCGTCCCGCCCGAACCTCCGGATGTCCCTCATTCATGGAAAAATCATGCAGATAGCGCTCAATCTGATTTTCCTTTTCCATTCTGCCATACCGGGCATTTTCAAGCTCTGAAACAAACATTGTATATAAAGGAATGTAAAAACGGTCCTCTTCCGGCACGCCGCTCAAATCCAGGTATAAACGGTTATAGCTGATCGCTTCCAGATCCGACGGCGATTCATAGATCGAAATCCCATTTATCTCATATATCTGATATTCCGGCGTCTCTTCCGGCGGCGGAAGCTCATCGACCCGGATCATAAAATCCGCATTCGAACACTCCGACGCATTCCACGCATCAAAATCCAGGGTCTTCGCAATCAGCGCATCCAGCTCTGCCTCGCTCATCTCCGCCTTCATCTGCGCCAGATACGCGTCGCGCTCCTGCTCCATCGCCTCTGCCATCCCCGGCGTCGGAACCGTCGTGACAAGAACCCGCCGCTTCGCCGCGCCAAGCTCTGCCGCAAACCGGCGAATCTCCGCCTGTGCCGTCCCTGCATCCAGAGAATCATAGGCTGCCGCCTCATCCGCATACACATCCGCATCGCCCGTCAGTGCCCATTTCAGGCTGACTTCCGGCACGATCGAATCCGCAAATACATCCGTATCTTCGCCTGCCGTATAATCATGTATCGCCCGCGCCTTGAGCGCCGTCTCCACCACTGACGGGTCGATCCCGCGCTCCTGCATCTCGCACAATGTCTCATCCGACACCTGCCGGAACCGTTCTGCATCCTTCGGACTGCTGTCTGTCATTTCGAAAACAAAAAATGGCTTTTCTGCTCCATCATCACCGATGCGCTCGCATCACAATGGATGCCCGCCGTCCGCAGCTTTTCCCTGAAAACCGATCCATCCACATTCATCATTCCCGCAATGATGCTGTACTGGATCAGCTTTTCCCATGAAATGCCGCTCAGATCCATCGCATACGATACCACCGCCGCATTCTCCGATGCGTCTCCCCGGTAAGCAGGACTGGGAACGGTTGCCTGACGGAAGAATGATTCTCCCCCATTTTCCAAACTATCTGGCTCGGGGCTGTAAAACGCACTCATCCCTATATTCTGCATTTCCTGTTTTTCCTGTCGCCCGCTGCCTGACTGGAAACTCCATCCGTCTTCTTTTCCATAGCTTTTCTTTGCATCACACAGATACTCTTTATCCAGGAATGCCAGAAACCGTTTCCAGTCCAGATCCCCATACAACAAAATCAGAGCATTATCGAACCGATAAAATCGATCATACATCTCCATCGTATGTTCATACGTCAGATCCTTATAAAAACGGTGCGCCTGTCCATTCGCATTTGCCGCCGTCTCCCCCGGATACAGCGCCCGCAAAACATTCCGCAGTGCCTCATTATCTGTATCATTCAGCATGCCGAAATCCTCGCTGTACACCGTTCCTGCCAGCGTAATCGGGCTTTTGCGGTCGCGCAGCTCATAGCGGACCGCTTCACGGTCAAAAAAGCGGCGTTCCCGCCGGATTCCCGGCGCTTTCATGCAGCTTAAATACACATCTGCCATCTTAAGCAGCTGTTCCTCGCTCTGGCTGCACACCGGATATGCCGTAAATGGTATATAGGTAAATGCATTTACAAATGTGTGGTATGTCTTGCTGCAAAGATCAAAAAAAATATCCTTACTCGGATATTTATCAGAGGAAGCAAGTACCGAATGCTCAAACACATGATTCGTGTCCGTCTCATCCAGATGCGGTGTCCGATAGGAAATCGAGAATCCCCGGTTTGTATCTTTATTTCTGATATAAAACAGGGACGCCCCGCTTTTCTCATGTTCAAAATACAGTGTCTGCGCTCCCAGCGCCTGCAGTTTTCCCACCTGTTTCAATGTAAAACCTGCTGTCTGAAATCCCGGCTGCAGTCTCCCATCTGCCGCCCTCCACTGCTTTGTACCTGCCATTCTTTTATCATGCCTCCTGCCATCATTCGTCTGCTGTCTTTTCTCTATATCTATTATACAAAAGCACGTCCTATATTTCCATAGAAAAAAGCACATCCGGTTCACTCTGTGTTCCGGATGTGCTTCTGATTCATAAATCTATTATTTATTCTTTCCGCAGCACTTCTTATATTTCTTACCGCTTCCGCATGGACACGGATCGTTCGGGTAAATCTTATGTGTATTGCGGACTGTGCCAGATGCCTTCTGCTCGCGGTACAGCTCTGTTCTTCTCTCCTCAGTCAGGATTGCATCCCACTGCGGAAGCTCATACAGCCAGGTAGCCTTTGCCTCTACCATGTTGTAATATAACTTCTCCGGGTCGATCTCAATCTTAACCTTGGTATCCTCATCCATGGTCTCGATCGGGTTCTCATAGCCCTTTAAGCTCTCATTGATTCCATCCAGGAAACCGGTCATGATCATAACTTCGGTATCATACTTCTCAGCCAGTTCCTTAACGGTACCTTCTACAACCTCAGTCGGGTTTGCAAGAATCTGCTCGTAAATGCCTTTCTCAATCGTAAAATATCCAGACCAGAGTTCCTCTTTCTTTTTATCATCCAGCCCGTCACCATATGCCAGATTGCGCCAATTTTCTAACAGTGTCATCGGTAATTCCTTCCTTTTTTCGTTCTTTCATTACTATAATAACATAGTATATTTAAGTATATAACAAGTTGGGGGGATTTGCAAGGAGGAAAACTGGCATCTGCCTATTTTATCGCATAAGCAAACGTATCACTCATTCCGTATCGCCGCCAACGGACTCAGCTTCATTGCGCGCATCGCCGGGAAGAATCCGGCTGCCATGCCGATGATGATGGCAAATCCTACCGATGGAACTGCCAGCCAGATCGGGATCACGGACAGTTTTCCATCCATTCCATATAAAAAAGTCGCTGCCAGAAACTGGTTAATCAGCACGGAAACCATAAAACTCAGCATCAGTCCGATGAGTCCTCCCATGAAACCGATAAAACCTGCCTCAATCAGAAACATATTTCGGATGGTTGCAAGGGAACATCCTAACACTTTCAGCACGCCAATCTCCTTCGTCCGCTCATAGATGGACATCATCATCGTGTTGGCAATGCCGATCGCAGCTACCAGCAGGGAAACAGCGCCGATGCCGCCGAGGGCTGCCTGGATCATGTTGGACTGCTGTTTGGACTGTTCCAGCCATTCCATCTGGCTGTTTGCCTCATAGCCCATGTTGCTGATGGCTTTCTGTACCTCTATTACATGATCCATATCGTCCACATTGACCGTTGCTTCCTCATATACAAAATAATTGTACGGTTTTCCTTTTTTATTGGTCGGCTGACCCGGAATCGGCTTTTTCTTGAACACCTGTTTTAGCTGTGTCTTGAGCTTATCCAGATCAACGTAGACGCCGTAGCTATAATCACTCCACTCATCCGGTCCGCCTGCGACCAGACCGGCGGTTTTCAGCATATATTTCTTCGGAGCCGCCACCTTCTGGCTGCCGTCATCACCGCCGGAATTACCCTTAGACTGATAGTAGGCATCCGTGTCAAAGATCGTGAACATCGGCTTATTGATAAAATCGATATCCGGCATCTCTCCGGTGTCCCAATAGCCTTTTCCCGTCTTAGCATTGCTGAAATTCTGCGCGACCATGTTTCCGACCACCATCTCCATATCCTTCGTTTCGGCAGTCGGCAGACTTCCTTCCCCCAGCTTGATATTCTTCATTGCTCCCAAGGGGATCCCATGCAGCTGCACATTTCCCTCGTAGACACCCTGACGCATAATCACATTCAGGTTCAGATCCGGATAAGCACTTGTCACATGCGGAATCTTCTCAAATGTCTTCATCGTCTCATCCGTCATAAAGCTGTCCTCTGGATTTTTCTTATCGCTGGAATTTCCATTGTCATAATTATACACCTGAATCGCGGTCAGGCTTCCATAGGAAGAATACTGTTTGATGGTAAATTCTTTCAGTCCTATTCCGATGGAAACCATGACAACGATCGATGCCGTACCAATCACGACTCCCAGAACCGTCAGAAAGGTACGGAGCTTTCTGCGAAACAGGTTGTTGACGCTCATCGTCAGCAGATCACTGAATCTCATTTTCACCGGTCCTTTCTATTTTTTCTTTCTTTTCAGATGATCGTTTTGTTCTTTTTCAACGTCCTTTGTTTCGTCTTCCGATACATCTGCTGTCGTCATTTCCGGCTCGCCCAGCTCATTGTCCAGTTCCTCTTCTAATTCGTCTTCAAGCGCCTTTTCTCCTGCTATTTTCTTCTTTTTCCTCTTCCAGACAACTACACCGACACCTGCGCCCACCAGCGCAGCGATCACAAGCATCGGAGCGATCCGCCCAGCGCCGCCCGCTTGCGCCGCATCGGCATCTGCATCCATGCCGTTGTCCATTCCATCCATGCCGTCCATCCCGTCATCGGAAAACGCCTCACTCACGTTCAGAAGCATTTCTTTTTCGGTCTCTGAAACGACTCCATTTTCATCCTCATAGGAAATGATAATCTTCACTTTTCCATCATCGGTTGTCGGCGCAATCGCGGTCAGCATCGTATCGACATTGCCGGTTTCGCCCGGCTTGATATTTCCCACGTAAGCGTCAGATGGTTGGATAGAATCTGCCTCAAAACGCGCCATAACATTGTAAAGAATTACTTTTCCGGTGTTGTTGATGCCAAACATGACATTCGTCTCAGAACCAACCTCGATCGCATCCGGCATCACATCGATCGTGCTGGTGTTCAGCCGCGGCTCCTGTTTTACCGGGAGGGCAATTTTGACTTCTTCCTTGGCATTTTTAAATTCCGGGCTGTCGTACTGCTCCTGAATCGTCATGCGGTATGATTTCTGCTCCGCCGTCGGCGCCGCCTTGAACACCATCGAGAGATCCGCCGTCGCCCCCGGCGCCATGTTATTGACAACTACGGAGGTGGAACCGCTCTCGGATGTAAAGATCGGCGTATTTTCAACTTCTTCCGAAGCAAATGTAAACATAATATTGGAAGCTGCCACATCCGAAGACGCATTCTTCATCCGCACACGCAGTTCAAACGGCTGTCCGGCATAGATCTCTGCCGGGATCGTCTCGAAGCTGTCCACGATGATACGCGCCTTGGTTCGATCCTGCTCGCCCGCATCCGCCGACAGCTCATCGTCATCTTTTCCCTTGACGCGCACGTAAAACACCTTGTCCACCGGCTCCGAAAACTCGCCGCCCTCTTCTTCGCGGTATGTAACCAGATAGTGAATCGGGAAAAAGCCCGATTTTACGTCCTCACGCACCATCATGCTGTACGGAACCGTCACCATCTGCCCTGATTCCATATCCCCCATTTTACGGTTATAGTTGCCCTCATTGATATCAAACGGGAATTTTGTTATATCGGCGTCAAGCTGCATATCCACGCGGACATCGTAAACCTTTTTAAGTCCCGTATTGGTCAGGTTCACGCCAAAATCCATGACCTGATTGTACCCCGCATACGGCGTCTGCTGGTTATCGCCGATGGAAAAATCGTAGTCCAGCTTCGTGTTGTCGTCTTCCTCGGTGGAGGAACCGTCGTAAGCGGAAACCCAGATGTTGATGCCGACTTTTAGGCTGTCATCAATATAGAAAAACGCCTGATAATATCCTGCTGCCAAATCCCGGCGCAGTTTATACGTCAATGTTACACTTTTAGACGAACCTGGCTTTACATCAATTCTTTTTTCTTTAAACGTATTTGAATCAGCTTCAAATGGAAAATGTTTTCCAGACCATGAAATATTGGAATCCGAATCACTGTCATCATCATCGTCATCATCATATGTATAAAATTGATCGTATTGATCCGCATTGGCTAAACGAATTGTTCTTAAATAATTATCTCCTTTGCTGCCATTATTATGAACCGTCATCTTAATCGAAATTTTATTTCCGGCCTTTCCGTGCGGCACTTTACTGACGGTAATTAAATCATCGTTATATTTTGTCATATCCAGCATCTCCGCCTGCGCTGTCCGGCTTCCTCCCACCGCCAACACCACAAAAAGCAGCAAAAACACCGCCCATCTCTTCCACTTTCTCATACCTCTCATTTTTCATACCTCCATATCCTCTCACATTAAATGCTGCTTTTATCAATTTCTCATTCTATCGTCAGCATTCCTGTGTTTTAGCCTTCTAAATTCCAGACACAGCCAACACTCTATTTTTATCTGTCTATTTCATATCTGCTCCGTCTTTCGCTCTCTTAAATTTCCTCTATTCTCCCATCTTCCTTGCCCATTTGCCGATTCTCCTCTATCTTCACAATCTTACCATCGATAATATGGAAGATCCGGTCCGCATACGCCGCCAGATGGTTATCATGCGTAACCATAACCAGCGTCTGGTTCTGTTCCCGGACGATCCGCTGCATCAGTTTCAGCACATCCATCGTCGTGTGCGAATCCAGATTTCCCGTCGGCTCGTCTGCAAAAATGATCTCTGGATGTACCACCAGCGCCCGTGCAATGCCGACACGCTGCTGCTGCCCGCCGGACATCTGGTTCGGCATATGATCGCCGACTTTTTCCAGTCCGACCATTTTCAGATATTTTTCCGCCATCTCCCGACGCCTGCCGCGCGGCACACCGCGGAAGGACAGCGGAAGCGCTACATTTTCAACCGCATTCATCGTACCGAGCAGGTTATATGACTGGAAGATAAATCCGACCCGCTCCCGGCGGAATGCCACCAGCTGGTTCTCGTTTAATTTTTCTATGTGCTGTCCGGCTATGACAATCTCGCCCTTCGTCGGCTTCTCCAGCCCCGCCAGCATATTCAATAAGGTAGATTTACCCGAACCGGAGGTACCTACAATCGCACAGAATTCGCCACGGTACATCGTAAAATCAACGCCGTTCAGCGCGTATACCTTCGTCTCGCCGACGCGGTAGACTTTATATAGATTTTTTACCTGTATGACAGGTTCCCGTTTCCGGAGTTCATTCTTCCCCGGCACTTTCCGCTCTTCCATCAACCTTCTCCATTTTCTAACTTATTTCATGCTCCTGAATATTCCATCGAAATCCATTCCTGACAACCTGGATTTATACAAGTTTCAACCATTGCAATTCCAGTTCTTCTTTCTACATTATACCGGATTTGTTTCAATTCTCCTACCTTATTTTTCTTAATGTTCCTTACGCTTTTCTTACCAGATTTTTCTCCCTGTCTGACCGTTCCTTACGCTAATCCATTTTGCCCTGTAAAGTCATTTTTATTTCCTATTTCATCGCAGGTAATCTTCCAGCCGTCATCACATTGTCCATATTTTCTATCCCCCCTATTCATATTTTTTATATCACAGATCATTAAAAGCTATAGCAATCCATCTGGAAATGTTTTATAATAGTTGGGAAAAATATGCTAATACGAATAGAGAAGGAGAATCAAATGAGACATTTGCTGAATCCACTGGATTTTTCCGTTGAGGAGATCGACCAGCTTCTGGATCTCGCTTCCGATATCGAAGCCAATCCAGCCAAATATGCACACGTCTGCGACGGAAAGAAAATCGCGACTCTGTTTTATGAGCCAAGCACCCGTACACGCTTAAGTTTTGAGGCTGCTATGCTGAACTTAGGGGGACGGGTTCTTGGCTTTGCTTCTGCCGATTCAAGCTCTGCTTCCAAGGGCGAGAGTGTGGCAGATACCATCCGCGTTATCTCCTGCTTCGCAGATATCTGCGCGATGCGCCACCCGAAGGAAGGTGCGCCGATGGTTGCTTCCCTGCACTCTTCCATCCCGGTTATCAATGCCGGCGACGGCGGTCACCAGCATCCGACGCAGACCTTGACCGATCTAATGACGATCCGTTCTTTAAAAGGACGCCTGAACAATTTAACAGTCGGTCTGTGCGGCGATTTGAAATTCGGACGCACGGTTCACTCCTTAATCAATGCGCTGTCCCGCTACACAGGCATCCGTTTCGTCCTCATTTCCCCGCCGGAACTGCGCGTCCCGGATTATATCATTGAGGATACACTGAATGCAAAGGGAATCGAGTACAAAGAGGTCGAAAACCTGGATGAGGCGATGCCGGAGCTTGATATTCTCTACATGACACGTGTCCAGAGAGAGCGTTTCTTCAACGAGGAAGATTACATCCGTATGAAGGACTGCTACATTCTCGACAAAAAGAAGATGGAGCTTGCCCGTGATGATATGTTTGTGCTCCATCCGCTTCCGCGTGTCAATGAGATTTCCGTTGAGGTGGACAACGACCCGCGTGCCGCTTACTTCAAACAGGTTCAGTACGGCGTATACGTCCGTATGGCTCTGATCATGACTTTACTGGAGGTGGAAAAACCATGTTAAATATCAGCGGATTAAAAGAAGGTTTTGTTCTGGACCACATTCAGGCAGGACGCAGTATGGATATTTACTTTAAACTGGGGCTGGACAAGCTGGACTGCCAGGTGGCTATCATCAAAAATGCGCGCAGCAGCAAGATGGGACGCAAGGACATCATCAAGATCGACGGCAGCTTGATCTGGTAAATGTTGATGTGCTCGGCTACATCGATCACCGTATCACGATCAACATCATCAAGGATGGAAAAATCGTAGAGAAAAAAGATGTCAAGATGCCGAAAAAAATCACAAATGTCATCCACTGCAAGAACCCGCGCTGCATTACCTCGATCGAGCAGGAGCTTCCGCATATCTTCTATCTCGCGGATGAGGAAAAAGAGGTATACCGCTGCCAGTACTGTGATGAGAAGTATTCGCTGTAAATTCTCCTGAATATATCAAATGAATATCAAAAAAGCCATGAACGACTTTTCTGTAGATTTACAGATCATAAGCGATTTCATGGCTTTTTATTATTTTCCAGATTATAGATTCCAAAAGTGCCTACCCTTGAACATCTTAATTCCAGAACTCTGTCTTACCTTCCAGCCCGATACTCTCAGCCTTGAAGCACGGATTCTTGCCTTCCTTTTTCTGCACCAGGTAATCATCCAGACATTTGAGCGCTGTATTTCCCAGAATCACGATAACCGGCAGGTTGATGATCGCCATGATACCCATGAGGACATCCGCGAGATCCCATACCAGACCGAACTGGAGCTGTGCGCCGATGAAGACAACTACCACCGCAAACAGGCGGAACACGTTCATTTCTTTGTTTTTCAGTGTACGACCTGCGATGTAGTTGAGACATCCCTCACAGTAGAACAGGTTGCCGAGCAGTGTCGTAAATGCAAACAAAAGAAGTGCAAATGTAATGAAATACGGTCCGATCACGCCAAATACCGTTCCCAAAGATTCCTGTACGAACGGAGCGCCTTTCAGCTCTTCGGACGGAACGATACCGGTGCAGAGGCACATCATCGCTGTTGCCGTACAGATGAGGATTGTATCGATAAAGACGGAAAGCATCTGTACCAGTCCCTGCTTAACCGGATGGCTGACATTAGCTGCTGCCGCCGCGTTCGGTGCAGAACCAACACCCGCCTCGTTGGAATACAGACCTCTCTTGATTCCCTGCATCATGGCAGAACCTGCGAATCCGCCGAAGATCGCCTTGAAATCAAAGGCATTGGAGAAGATATTGACAAACACTTCCGGTAGTCTTCCGATGTTTAAAAACATGACCGCAATCGCCATCAGGATGTAGAAAACGCCCATAAACGGAACCAGCACACCGGTAATGCGGACAATCTGTTTTCCGCCGCCTATGATACAGATGCCAACCAGAATCGCCAGAATGGCGCCGCCGATCATCGGAACCAGGCTCCTGTCCCCCATCATAAATTGATGGTAAAAACCGTAATTCGACATGCTGTCAATCAGGTTAAAGGACGCCAGCATATTAAAACCGCCAGCATAAGTAGCAATCAGGGCAATCGCGAAGACAACGCCCAGCGCACGGCTCTTCAGCGCCGCCTCGATATAATAAGACGGACCTCCGTAGCTTCCGCCGGATGCGTCGCGCTTCTTATAAATCTGTGCCAGCGTGCTCTCAACAAAAGCCGATGCGCCGCCCACAATCGCGATCAGCCACATCCAGAACACCGCGCCGTAACCGCCGATGGCGATCGCATTGGCTACACCTACGATATTGCCTGTGCCGACGCGGCTCGCCGTCGATACCATCAGCGCCTGAAATGCGGATACGGAGTTGCTGTCTGTCTTTTCTCCGACTACCCGGATTGATTCCGGAAGCAGACGGAGCTGTACGAAACGGCTTCGGAGTGTGAAATACAGTCCGACCGCCAGCAGCATGATAATCAACAGATAGCTGTACATAACATTGCTGATCACACCAACGAGTGATGCAAATCCTTCTAACATAAAATTTCCCCCTTTTCTTTTGTATGCAATATAGAAAAAAGAGCCGCTGCCGGATAAAGATGCTCTTTGGTATCTGCATTCGGCAACAGCCCTCTTAAATGATTTGAGCAAAACGGTAAGCCGGGTTATGTCGTTGAATGGTCATCTATCTAGTCCTGCTGTCGCCAGCAGGCTCAAGCAACCTACCCGAGAGCAGACGGGCCGCCTTGCGCTCTCTGTTCGGTCTTGCTTCGGATGGGGTTTACATGTGCCCCGGCTGTTACCAGCCGGGCGGTAGTCTCTTACACTGCCCTTCCACCCTTACCCGGTAAACCGGGCGGTACATTTCTGTTGCACTGTCCTTGGAGTCGCCTCCACCAGACGTTATCTGGCATCCTGCCCTGTGAAGCCCGGACTTTCCTCACCTGCAGCCTTTCGGTTCTGCAGCCGCGACCATCTGTCTTACTCAAAACATCCTAACTCTACCATATTTTCAGGCATTTGTCCAGTCAATCATACTTTAAAACAGCTTCCGCCGATAAATTCGCGCACAATCGAATTGTGCGGCACCTGTTCGCTGCTGACACCCAGAAAATAATCGAGAAATTTGAGCAGCCGCTTCGCCTCGTTGTACTCCGCCGAATCACGCGGAACACTATATAAGATCGGCTCCGCATACTGTTTGAGCACCGAAAGCTCATATAAAAACGCAGAGTTGAACATCGCATCCGCCTCTTCCTGATACGGGAAAATATTCCGCTCCTCGCCCCGGCGTACGGAATCCCACATCCGGATCGTGTCCTGTGCCGACGCACCGCGCGTTCTCGCATCGCGGACCATCCGCCGGATCAGACGTCCGTCCGTCGTCGGAACTCGGTTGTGATCGTCGATATTTAACTGGGTCAGCGCACTGATATAGATCTTAAATTTCTTATCACGCGGCAGTGAATACGACAAATCATCATTCAGGCAGTGGATTCCCTCGATGACCAGAATATCCTCCGCCCCAAGCTGCAAAAAATCGCCCTTATATTCGCGCTCGCCCTTGACAAAGTTGTAAACCGGCAGTTCCACGCGTTTTCCCGCCAGAAGTTCTTCCATATCTTCATTAAACTGTTTCACATCGATGCAGTTTAATGCCTCATAATCGTAATTTCCATTTTCATCCCGCGGGCTGTCCACACGGTTGACAAAATAATTGTCCACCGCGATCGGATGCGGTTTCATTCCCAGCGCGCCGAGCTGAATCGACAAACGGTGTGAAAAGGTCGTTTTTCCCGAAGAGGACGGTCCTGCAATCATGATCAGTTTGCGTCCGCTCTCATAAATCTGCTCCGCAATATCTCCGATCTTCTTTTCCTGCAGCGCCTCCTGCATCAGGATCAGGTCGTTCATGCGCCCCCGCGCGATCGTATCGTTGAGTGTTCCCACGTCAAACACACCGAGCTTGTGACCGAGCTTTTCCGCCTCCTGCTGGACATCAAACAGTTTTTTCTGCGGATGGAACGGCTGAATCGCCTTCGGCTGCTTCTTGTTCGGCAGACGCAGGATAAATCCTTCCTCGTACATCTGTAAATCAAAATATTTGAGATACCGGGTGCTCATGACCATATATCCGTAGAAATAGTCGTCATAATCGCCAAGCCGGTAAACATTGACCCGCGACGCCCGCCGGTAATTGAACAAACGCGCCTTGTCATACATGCCCTGCTCCTGGAAATGATCCATCGCCTCATCCGTATTTTCACTCCGTTTCTGCAGCGGCAGATCCTGCTCAGACAGGCGCTTCATCTCCGCTTTCACACGGTCTAAGAGCTCCTGGCTGAGTGTTACCCTGCCTTCCACCTCCACATACAGGCCATTTTCAATAGAAAAGCAGACCGTGATATTTTTCACATTTTCCCTGCCTGCCACATCCTGAAAGGCTTTCATCATCAGAAAGACGGCACTTCTCTGATATGCCAGATAGCCAGCCGTATCTGCCGCTGTGATAAATTCCATCTGGCAGTCCTTCTGCAGTGTTTTATGCAGCTCCCGCAGCCGTCCATTTACCGAGACCAGAAGAATATCATTCTCGTAATTCTTCTGATATTCCTCCGCAATCTCCGCGTAGGCGGTTCCCTGCGGATATGTTTTTATCTCACTCCCAATCCGTACCTCCGGCATGTAATCCCCTCCCTAAACAATCTGGATTGGAAACGCCGGTTTCTCCCGCACAACCTTCACGGCATCACCCAGCTTCCTCATCAGATATTTCTCCATAAATTCTGTAAAAATGTGTTCAATTCCATAATGTCCGGCGTCAATGACCGCCATGCCCTGTGCAACCGCGTCGATTCCTTCATGATGGCTGATATCTCCTGTGATATAAACCTGCGCCCCGGCTGCCAGTGCCTCTCCCATCGTGCTTCCTCCCGCGCCCGGGCAGACCGCCGCTTTCTGAATCACTGCCTCACCGTCCAGCTCACCGAAGACCGCCGCATACGGCAGGCCAAATGCCTCCTTGACCTGCTCGGCAGCTTCCCGCAGCGTCATCGGCTGTTCGAAGCGTCCAGTGCATCCGATTCCGTAGGAAGTGCCGTCTCCGGTCTCTCCCATTTTCTCTAAAACTTCGCAATCCGTCAGTCCCAGCTTCTTTGCCGCCAGATCTGCCATGCAGCCCGGCGCTGCGTCGAAATTGGTGTGCATCGCATAGTAGGAAATATCATCCTGAATCATCCGCAGGCTCTTCTGCCGATGAAATTCTGATCGGACACCTGCTTGATTCCTTTGAAAATAAGCGGATGGTGCGTCAAAATCATATCCGCCCCCGCCTGCTCTGCCTGCTCAATCACAGAATCGGTGGCGTCCACCGCCAGAAAGATCGTCTTCACTTCCTTCCCGCTGCGCCCCGCTAAAAGCCCCGGATTGTCCCAGTCACATGCCATGCTGCGCGGCGAAAGTGTTTCCAGGATCTTGATAATCTCACTGCATTTCATGTCTCGTCTCCTCTATCAGCGCCAGATAGGCGGTCAGTTCGTTGATGCGCGCTGCTCGGCGGCTGATCGCCGCCTCTCCCGCTTCACTGGCTTCTAAAGTTCCCTTCTTGTTCTGGGCATCATTTTCTGTCAGCCCTGCCAGCACCTGCCGCGTCATCTTCTCTTCTTTCTCCAGATACGCAAGCAGCACCGGATCTTTCTTCCGGATCAAATCGGCTCCAAAACGGTAATCCTGCTCTCTCCCTGGCCGCATCGTGCCTCGCGCCGCTTCTATCACTATGTAATATTTTCCCTCGTCCGTCAGCATCGCTTCCCGGAGAATTAAAAATCCTTGTTCCTCCAGAAAATGACGCACTTCGTCCTGCTCCGACTGCGGCGACAGAATCAGGCGTTCTTTTCCCTCGCTCCAATTCTCCCACACATGGCGTCCCTGTTCCAGAATCCGGCAGGTCAGTTTTCCGCCCATTCCGGCGATCACAACTGTGTCTGCCTCGCCTGCCTTCAATTTTGCCAGTCCGTCTGACAGGCGCAGTTCAATTTTCCCGGAAAGCCCCACCTCTTCCACGTGTTCTTCCGCCCGCTCCAGTGGGCCTTTCCGCACATCCATCGCCAATGCCGACGGGCACACGCCCTTCTGCACCAGCCAGATCGGCACATAACCGTGATCGGTGCCGATATCTGCTACCCGGCTGCCCGGCTGTACAAAAGAAGCGATCCGTTCCAGACGCTTCGAGAGTTTTACTTCTGTCCGCATGATTTATTCTCCTGTGTTCTACTTTTTATTTCTTCTTTCCAGATCATTCATCCAGATAATCCTTCAATTTTTTGCTCCGGCTCGGATGGCGCAGCTTCCGCAGCGCTTTCGCCTCGATCTGGCGGATCCGCTCGCGGGTGACATTGAACTGCCGTCCTACCTCTTCGAGCGTGCGCGGTCTGCCGTCGTCCAGGCCAAAGCGCAGACGCAGCACCTTCTGCTCCCGCTCGGTCAGCGTATCGAGCACTTCCATGAGCTGTTCATGCAGCAATGTATAGGTTGCCGCATCGACCGGAACCTGCACATGATCGTCCTGAATGAAATCGCCCAGATGACTGTCTTCCTCCTCGCCGATCGGTGTCTCCAAGGAAACCGGATCCTGTGAAATCTTCATGATCTCCCGCACACGCTCAACCGGCATCTCCATCTTTTCCGCGATCTCCTCCGGGGTAGGTTCCCGTCCAAGTTCCTGTAAAAGCTGTCTGGAAGTCCGGATCAGACGGTTGATCGTCTCCACCATGTGAACCGGAATCCGGATCGTCCGCGCCTGATCCGCGATCGCGCGCGTGATCGCCTGACGGATCCACCAGGTTGCATAGGTGCTGAACTTAAATCCTTTTGAATAATCATATTTTTCAACCGCCTTGATAAGACCCAGATTTCCTTCCTGAATCAGGTCAAGGAACTGCATACCTCTGCCGACATAGCGCTTCGCAATGCTGACAACCAGGCGCAGATTCGCCTCCGCCAGACGTTTTCTGGCATTTTCATCTCCCAGCTCCATCCGCTTCGCCAGCTCAATTTCCTCTTCCGGGGAAAGCAGCGGCACTTTTCCGATCTCTTTCAGATACATCCGGACTGGATCATCGACTGACGCCATCCGGGATGCTGAGATCCAGGTTGTCCACGTCGATCGGCTCCTCCTCCTCGCCGTCTTCAAAAAGTTCTGGCTCCATGTCCTCATCGTCATCCATCCGGAGAACGTCTACATGATGATTTTCCAGAAAATCGTAGATCTGATCGAGCTGTTCCGGGCTCAGTATCTCACCATGGAAATAATTCAATATTTCTTTATTGTCCAGTACATTTTTCTTTGTTTTTGCCAATTCCAGAAGCTGTGTGAGTTTTTCTTCAAATGTAACTTTTTTCTCTTCCATAGTTCATCCTTCCTTCCATCCTCAGAACCTGCCCGACCATTTCCAATTTTGTTACTGAACACGCATACGTGTCCAGTAACGGAATTTGCCGTGGCTTCGCATTTCAATACGGCAAATTCCTGCTGCCACCACGTTTTCTTACGGCACTTTCGGTTCCAAAAGTGCCTACCCGTGTACAGTAACCCAATTTTTCCCAATCCGCAATCACTCCAACGTAATTACGAGCGAAGACAATCCCGCCTGTTCCCGTATGAGCCGCTGCAGCTCATTCAAATCCGACGCCCGCCGGATCTGATCGTCGAGGCTGTTCTTCTTGATCCGGCGCACCGTCTCCGCAAATGCCTTTTTCTGCTCCTCATTGTTTAAGGATTCTTCCAGACTTGCATTGAAAAGCGCCGCGACTTCTTTATAATTGCCCTCGTCGTCGATAAAGCGGTTCAAAATCGCCGCCGGATTGACATTTCCAGCTTCCAGACCCTCAAATACAGCTTTTGCCGCTTCTTTATAAAGTGGTTTTACAAAATCCTCCGGTCCGATGATGTCCTTGATCCGGGCATATAACGATGGTTCTTCAATCAGCCATGTAAGAAGCAGGCGTTCTGAACGGCGGATGCCCTCGTCCTTTTCCTTCTTCCTGCCCACCGGTCTCACCGCCGGTCCCGCATTTCCCGGAAACTCTGCATTTCCAGCACCGCGGTTTTCCGCCACTGCCCCGGCACTGCCGACGCTTCCGCCTACCTCCCTGTTTTGTACCGCACCAGTCGTATTTCCGGTTCTATATGAATCACCATAGCGACCCGCATATCCGCCTGCTGCCGTCTCCCCGACGCCATACCGGCTTCCGAGCTGGTTGACCAGCCGCCGCAGATCTTCATAATTGATAAAGTATTCCCGCGAAACCGCCTGTATATAATTATCCCGCTCCAGCGCCTCGCCAAATTCAAGCAGCTTGCGCGCCGTCTGATTGTAAAATGCCGTCTTCTGCTCCGGATCTTCCATATCAAAACCGGCTTTCAGCACATCGATCTCATAGAGAAAGCTGTTTCTAGCCGTCTCGATCCGCTTTTCAAACTCCTCTGCTCCCAGGTTTTTCATAAATTCATCTGGATCCTTATACGGACGCATATTCAATACCTTGGTTGAAATTCCTGCCCGCTTGAGGATCGGAATCGCCCGCAGCGCCGCTTTGACGCCCGCGCCATCGCTGTCGTAGGTCAGAATGACCTGATCCGTATACCGCTTCAAAAGCGCCGCATGCTGCTCGGTCAGCGCCGTTCCCAGCGATGCGACCGCGTTCGTATAACCTGCCTGGTGCATGGAAATCACATCCATGTAGCCCTCGCAGAGCATCATATATTTCTTTCTCGAAGTACGCGCGTAATTAAGTCCGTATAGATTCCGGCTTTTGTCAAACAGCATCGTCTCCGGTGAGTTTAAGTATTTCGGTTCCCCGTCCCCGAGGACACGTCCGCCAAACCCGATCACCCGGCTGTTGACATCCATGATCGGAAACATGACACGGTTCCAGAACTTGTCCCTGGCGCCGCGCTCCTCGATCGTCACCAGCCCCGTATCCTTTAAAAGCTCGTCCTCATAGCCCTTGCTTTTCAGATACCGGTACAGATCATCGCTGATTTTATTGGAAAATCCCAGTCCGAACCGCCGGATTGTCTCATCCGTCAGCTTCCGCTTTACCAGATAATCATATCCTATCTTTCCCTGCGGCTGCTTGAGCTGGTAATAAAAATAATTGGCTGCCAGCTTATTGATCTCCAGAAGCGCCGCCTTGCGGTCCGCCTTCGCCTTTGCCTCTTTAGAATATTCCATCTTCGGCAGTTTCACGCCTGAACGGTCCGCCAGCATCTCAACCGCCTCGCGGAATGAATAATTTTCATATTCCATCACAAACGTAATCACATTGCCGCTGACACCGCAGCCAAAGCAGTGGTACATCTGCTTGGACGGCGACACCGAAAAGGATGGCGATTTCTCATGATGAAACGGGCAGAGTCCAAACAGGTTGCTTCCCTTCTTCTGCAGCTTCACGTATCCGGAAATCACATCCACAATGTCGCTACGCATTCTGACTTCCTCGATTACCTCTTCCGGATAATACATTTCTTCCTCCTTATACGCTCCAGGCTTTCGGAATAAACAATTCCTTAAACCGGTCAATCGCGTAAATATCTGTCATACCCGCGATATAATCGCATACCGCGCGCTCTTTCGTCTCATTTCTTATCTCCATAATCCGGTGGGATTCTTCCGGAAGTTCCTCCGGATGCGCCATATAATATCCATACAGCATCTCGATCATCTGCTGTGCGCGCCCTTCCTCCGCTTTCGCAATCCCGTCATGGTAGACATGGTCAAACATCCAGCGGCGCAGCCCGTGCATCGCCTCCTCGCGTTCCGGTGACATCGCCACCTCCGGCTTGTCCTGGCTGTGCTCGATGATGTCGTGGATCATGATATTCAGCCGCTCATGCACACTGTTTCCCAGAATGTCCGTGTACTCCCGCGGCAAATCCTCTTCCTTCATGATCTTTCCCCGGATCGCATCATCTATATCATGGTTTATGTAGGCAATTTTATCTGAAAGCCGCACAACATTCCCTTCCAGCGTCGCCGGATGACCGCTCGTCCGGTGGTTCAGGATCCCGTTGCGAACCTCCCAGGTCAGGTTCAGCCCCTGCCCCTTCTGCTCCAGCACCTCCACAATGCGGACACTCTGCTGATAATGCGCGAACCCCTCGCTGCAGAGCCGGTTGAGCACCGCCTCCCCCGAATGACCAAACGGCGTATGTCCCAGATCGTGCCCCAGCGCGATCGCCTCCGCCAGAGACTCATTCAGCCGCAGCGCTTTCGCGATCGTGCGCGCTATCTGCGATACTTCCAGCGTGTGCGTCAGGCGCGTCCGGTAATGGTCGCCCTCCGGCGCCAGAAAAACCTGCGTTTTCTGTTTCAGACGCCGGAACGATTTGCTGTGCAGAATACGGTCGCGATCGCGCTGATACTCTGGCCGGATGTCGCAGAGCGGTTCTTTCCGCTCCCGTCCCCGTGTATTCGCACTCAGCGACGCATACAGACTCAGGGTTTCCTGTTCCCATTTTTCGATCGTTTCTCTGATATTCATCCAGATCCCACCTTTATTCAGAATAATTTACGGAATAAATTCGAAAGTTCGCCCATTATCTTATAATAATATCATATTTTTGTAATTTGGGACAGAGGTTTTCCATGGATTTTTGATCTTTTTCTATTTTCTTTTTTTATTTTATGTGGAAAGAAGGGGAATTATGACTACTTATTTCCATCTATTGAACAAAGGGGCTTAGAATGAAAAAGAGAAGACATCTGTTCTTTTGAATACAGACATCCTCTCTTTACTATCACACATACAAAACGTAACGGCTGTCCCCGATGGACCTCATCTACATTTTATTTTCACTTATTATTTTTACTTATCCGCTTTTTCAAGCAGTTTCTTGATACCCTGAATTGCTACTAATACACCCAGGATTAACAGCAGCACTGCAAATACAAGCTGCAGTGTATTTCCCAGATCCAGACCGGTCGTCATAAATGCGTTTGTGAGCTTTATGATGGTCATGCTCAGTGCAGTAAAGGTAACTGCCATCATGAACAGCATCGGCACCCAGAGCATCCAGCCCTGACGCTTGGTTTTCTTTAAGAATACTGCACAAGCTACAAGAGCAAGTACCGATAACAGCTGGTTTGCAGAACCGAATAACGGCCAGATCTCTGCATAGCCGACCTTGGTAAGCAGGTATGCGAGTACCAGTGTGATGATGGTTGCAAAATATTTATTGGTTACTACTTTTACAAACGGGCTCATATTTTCCTCGTCTGTGTCCGAATCCATGAAAAATTCCTGGAACGACAGACGTCCTACCCGGGCAACCGAATCCAGGGAAGTCAGTGCAAATGCAGATACCGCCAGGTTGATTAATGTAAACACAAGCGAATGCGGCAGACCAACTACGGAAAGAAAGTTTGCGATCGCGCCTGCAAAAATCTGCGGCTGGGTGGTAAGTCCCTGTGCTGCTGCCTCGCCATCTGCAAAGGAAGCAACTGCAATCAGTGCGATGATAGCAAGCATACTCTCCATCAGCATTGCGCCAAACGAAACTGGAAGCATGTTCTTTTCATTTTTGATCTGTTTAGATGCAGTACCGGAAGATACCAGAGAATGGAAACCAGAAACTGCGCCACAGGCAATCGTTACAAATAAAATCGGGAACATATACTGTCCATTTACATTAAAGCTTGTAAACGGTTTCAAATTACATGCCGGATTGGCCACAAATACACCGATAACTGCACCGACGATCATAAAGATCAGCAGATAGCTGTTCAGATAATCACGCGGCTGAAGCAGCGCCCATACCGGAGCGACACTGGCAATCAGAATGTACACAAAGATAATAATATGCCAGGTTCCAAGATCGACATAGACCGGGAAATTCAGTCCCAGTGCGATCGCTGCCACCAGTAATAAAATAGCGACGGCTGTGTTGATCCATTTGTTGAATTTGGTATATTTGAGGAAATATCCAAGTGCAACTGCCTCGATGATAAATAACATAGAAGTAGTTGCAACGGCTCCATTTGCCGCTATCTTTGTGACAGCACCTGCCTCATCGACCGTAAATCCCTTAAATGTTCCCGCTACAACGTCTGCAAACGCTGCGACAACCAGAATACAGAACAGCCAGCAGAATAAAAGAAATAATTTCTTTCCTAATTTTCCAATGTACTCTTCGATGATGTATCCGATTGTACGACCCTTATTTTTGACAGACGCATACATGGATGCAAAATCCTGAACGGCGCCGAAAAATACGCCGCCAATTAAAATCCAAAGCAGGACCGGAAGCCAGCCAAAAATTGCCGCCTGGATCGGACCATTGATCGGACCCGCACCGGCGATCGACGCGAACTGATGACCAAACACAACGTTTGTATCAGCCGGTACATAATCGACACCGTCCTCCATCTCATATGCCGGAGTTTTGGCATTCGGATCGATGCCCCACTTATTCTGGAGATAACGCCCGTACAGGAGGTATGCTCCTCCCAGAACAACGATGGCGATTATCATCATCATTACTCCACTCATAGTTAAACCTCTTTCCTTTGTTTATTTATAAAAAAACGCCTCTGCTATCCAGTCGGATAACAAAGCGGATTTTCTATCCAAACAGTTTTCCTGCTCCATCCAGTAACTCTCTGTATTCCCGTTCTTTTATTGCCATACTCATTGCATTTTATACCATATAAATTATACTCTTTTGAGCAGAAAATTCAATTAACACTTTAAATATAATTTACAATTTCATTTGTTGTTTTTTGTGCACCTTGCACTTCCTATTGTTTTTACAACGGAAAACTTCGCTCCAGACACAATGCCCCATACCCCACTCTCTCATTCGGATACTCTGCCTCCCCCGGCAGTTTCCGTGCACCGCGGATCAGATATGCTTTCAGCTTCTCTCCATACAGGTAGGGATCGTTCCCATTTACAATCCCCCATTGCATCATCAGCGCCGCCGATCCGGTCACAAATGGAGCGGCAAAGGAAGTTCCTGTCACCGCCTCATATCCGCCGCCTGCGCGGGCGGTGATGATATTTACACCAGGTGCCGCCAGCTCTGGTTTGATCGGATGCCCCAATCTTGCAAATCCACGACCGGAAAAATCTGCATACGCCTGCGTGGCGTCATCGTACGCCCCCACCGAGATCGCCCGGCTGGCGGTCGATGGGATTGTCAGCGTCGTGTCCGGCGATGCCGTCAAAAAACGTGTTTCCCTGTTCAGTGCCATGCCCGCTGGCAGCCACAGATCATACTGACCATCCCGTATTTCTTCTGGAATCAGACGGATTTTCCAGAGCCCGTCCTGAATGTAGCTTCCTTTTGGAATCAAATCCAGATAAATCTCCTGCGCCTGACTGTATGGACTCGGCATCCCATAATATAGAAGAATCTCTTCCGTCTCATAGGAAAGCCGCTGTGCTCCCAACGATTCCCGGATCAGCCCGGTGCTGCTGCCGCCCGGGCTGAAAATTTCTACTGAAAACCGGTCCTGATACAATTTCCATAGCTGCACACCGAAGCCCGTCTGATATTCCCCCACTGCAAGCTCTATCTCCACCGGACGTCCCATCTGCAGAAATCCCGCCCGGTGTCCCATGCTGTATCCTTCATTTCCGGTTCCCACGATGATGGAAGTCCGCCCCCGCTCTGCCATCGAATTTAGATACGTCTCCAGTAGGCTGGTTCCGTCATGAGAACCGTAGGTATTTCCAAAGCTCAGATTCACCGCCACCGGCATCCGCCATTCCTGTGCGATTCCCACCACATAGTCCAACGCCCGCATCAGCTCTGTTGTCCTGGGAAATGAATCCGCAAGCGGCGTTCCAAGCTTCACGACCAGAAGTTCACTCTCCCAGGCTACTCCCCGGTAGTGTCCGCCGCCCTCCCAGCCATTTCCGGCTGCAATCGCCGCAACTGCCGTCCCGTGCCCACTCACATCCCGCGACTGGACGATCTCGTAAGCGCGTTCCCGGCTGCCCGCCTCCAATGCCCGGTTGAGCTCCTCCCGCATATAAATCCGGTTCTGCTCCTGATCCCAAAGTGCGGCGATGCGCGTCGTTCCATCTGCGTTTCGAAAGTCCGGATGGAAATAATCGATTCCGGAGTCGATGATGGCAGTCAATGTGCCTCGACCACTTAAATCAGCATCTCTGCCATACACGTTTTGAGAGACTTGATTTCCGCTCTGCACCGGCGCAATACAGGTATCCCGAATCGCCCGGTTCACCTCAAAATAAAGACGCTTCGGCTTTTCTATATACTCAACCTGTGATAATCCTGCCAGATCATCCACCTGCGATTCAGGGAGCCGCACAATCGCGTAGCCGCCGGAAAGTGGATAAATTTCCGCCTGCGGCAGCTGTTCCTGCAACTTTTCCACAGTTCCATTATATTGAATGATTAATTCCCAGCGTTTCGTATTCTGGTCGTATCCCATCTGAAGTGCCGGGGACTTTTCCCGTTCCGCTTCTGTCGCATCCAAAGATAAGTTTAAAAGGTTTTCTTTTTTCTGGCTCTTGCCATTCACTAATTCACTCATTTTACAGTTTATGCTTATATGGCAAATCCCAGCATCATATTCTATCTATTTTTTTAACAAAACAAAACCCGGTACATCTCTGTACCGGGCTATCGATCATGCAGAAGAAGGGACTTGAACCCTCATGATGTTGCCATCACACGGACCTGAACCGTGCGCGTCTGCCAATTCCGCCACTTCTGCTTACTGCGGGAGATGGGACTTGAACCCACACGAGCATACACCCACAAGATCCTTAGTCTTGCCTGTCTGCCAATTCCAGCACTCCCGCTTACTGTTTTTCAATTTTCTCTGTCCGATGATTTTCTCACCGGCAAAGAGTAGTATAGCACAATTTCATTTGAATTGCAAGCCTGTTTTCCGCAAATTTATATCTGAATTTATTGAATCAGAGTATAGCAAAAACCCGGCACATCTCTGTACCGGGCTATCAGTCATGCAGAAGAAGGGACTTGAACCCTCATGATGTTGCCATCACACGGACCTGAACCGTGCGCGTCTGCCAATTCCGCCACTTCTGCTCACTGCGGGAGATGGGACTTGAACCCACACGAGCATACACCCACAAGATCCTTAGTCTTGCCTGTCTGCCAATTCCAGCACTCCCGCTTACTGCTTTTTATTTTTGCCTGTCGAGTGAGTCACTCACTGACGAAGCTTAGTATAGCACAGGCGCTCCGCGAATGCAAGCATTTTTTTGTTTTTTTTATTTTTTTTTATTTGTTCTAATTATTCCTATATTTTTATAGTTTCTTTCTACTGCAAAATCATGTATTTCAGCCCTATCCTACCACTCCGCAGCTCCCTTAAAAAATCCTTTCTTACTTCTTAAACAGGAAAATAGACAACCATTACACATTTCTGGTTACTGTTCACGCATACGTGCCCAGTAACGGAATTTGCCGTGGCTTCGCATTTAAATACGGCAAATTCCTGCTGCCACCACGTTTTCTTACAGCACTTTCGGTTCCAAAAGTGCCTACCTGTGAACAGTAACCATTTCTGCATTCCTATAGCCACAAAATGTCTCCTTTGAGATTGAAAAAGCGCTGTCTTTCTGCTATAATACATAGTTGCATTGATTTCTTTCATTAAAATTAAGAAACATTACAAAAAGGGCGTAAAAAGGCGCAATAAGAAACCGAAAGAAAGGCGGAAATCCTGATAAGCAAAGGATTTTCGGATAGGTAAATCATAAAATGAAATTAGGTATCGTAGGTCTGCCAAACGTAGGCAAAAGTACACTGTTTAATTCTCTGACCAAGGCTGGCGCTGAGTCTGCCAATTACCCGTTCTGTACCATCGATCCGAACGTCGGTGTCGTACCGGTTCCAGATCCGCGTCTGGGTCAGTTAGCAGCTCTTTATAATTCTGCCAAAATCACTCCGGCTGTAATCGAGTTCGTTGATATCGCTGGTCTGGTAAAGGGCGCTTCCAAGGGCGAAGGTCTTGGTAACCAGTTCCTTGCCAATATCCGTGAGGTAGACGCGATCGTACACGTTGTCCGTTGCTTTGAGGATCCAAATGTTATCCATGTAGACGGCAGCGTCAATCCGCTCCGCGATATCGAAACCATCAACCTGGAGCTCATCTTCTCCGATATGGAAGTTCTGGAACGCCGTATTGCCAAGACAACCAAGAGCGCCATGGGAAATAAATCCCTTGCAAAAGAGCTGGAAACTCTGAAAAAACTGTATGCGCACCTTGAAAACGGCAATCTGGCTAAGAGCTTTGAGCCGGAGGACGAGGATGAACTCACGTTCATCAATACGCTGGATCTCTTAACCTGGAAACCGGTTATCTTCGCTGCCAACGTATCCGAGGATGATCTGACAGATGACGGTGCTTCCAATGAATATGTAAAACAGGTTCGCGAATTTGCAGCTGAGAACGACAGCGAGGTATTTGTTATCTGCGCCCAGATTGAGCAGGAGATCGCTGAGTTAGATGAAGATGAGAAGAAAATGTTCCTCGAAGATCTCGGTCTGACTGAATCCGGTCTTGAAAAACTGATTGCAGCCAGCTACCGCATTCTTGGCCTTATCAGCTACCTGACTGCCGGTGAAACTGAAACCCGTGCATGGACCATCAAAGTCGGCACCAAAGCACCGCAGGCAGCTGGAAAAATCCACTCCGATTTTGAGCGCGGCTTCATCAAAGCTGAGGTAGTCAACTATCAGGATCTCTTAGACTGCGGTTCCTACAATGCAGCCAGAGAGAAAGGGTTGGTACGCATGGAGGGCAAGGACTACGTGGTGAAGGACGGCGATGTCGTACTCTTCCGCTTCAATGTTTAATATCGTGTCATAAAATCTCAGAAGCTGCCATCCGCTGATCAGATTCCCTTTTCGTAGATTTGGGGGAGGGGTATCCTCTCAAAGCATATCAACGGATGGCAGCTCTTTTTATTTCTCCCTTTTTACAAAAGTGTGTCTGATGCATACTAACTCATAATTATACGAAACACCACTCTTTTATTCATTTTCTATTCATTTCTGGCTAATGGGTATTCATTTTTACTCTAAGTTGTCGTGCAATTTATTAGATTTGAATTTTTGAAAGAGCCAGCACCTTGAATGGGCTGACTCTTTCAATGTCACCTGTAATTGACAAACTGGAATTTGGCTATTTCGTTGCAACAATACTTATCCAATGATTTTTTGCATTTGAATACGTTTTGATCTCTGTAAAACCCGCTTCTTTCAAAGCGGCAACAAGTTGTTTAGATGTGTAAATCTTCATACCATTGATCATCTTTGTCCATTTTTCATCTGCGGCATTCGTTCCGTCACTCTCGTTACAAATCAGGAATATGCCTTCGCTTTTTAGCACACGGTTGATCTCGGAAAAGCATTTTACTAATCCTGGCCAAAAGTAAACTGTTTCGAAGGCAGAAACATAATCAAAAGTCGCGTCAGAAAAGGGTATAGCAGATACATCTCCTTGAACTACATTACATTTCCCTTGTTTAATGGCGAGGGCGTTCAATTTTTGAGATTCTGCCACACTAACCTCAGAATAATCCATTCCTGTCACGTGGCCATTTCCACATCTATCAAGCCAGACCGCAATATTTGCTCCGCCGCCACAGCCGACGTCCAGAACTTCAGCATCAGACTTCGCGGAGATATTTGAGAATCCCCATTGCGATAATTTGGCGTGACCGCTGTTCATCATCTTCGTCATCAATTTTCCGCCGAAGCCTTGTGGCTTACGGGTATTTTCAAAAAATTTCATTACAGAATTCCTCTTCCACAAATACCGGTTTTCTTAATTCGACAAACCGGTATTGCTCAATCGTTTTTCTCCGTTAGGAGAATATACAATCCATAAATAAAAAGAACAAGGAATAAAACCGTAGGAATCAATAATCCATTTTCTAAAATACTTACAATCATTCTTCCAGGTGGCGTTACCCATTCAGTTGCTGGATTTTGCATTGCCACTATTATCATTCCCACAATACCAACAACACCACTTAATGTTAAAAAACCACCTTTTATATTTCTACTCATAATCATTACCTCCTCGTTAAATACCGATTAGTATAACAGTAGTCTAACACATGTTGTTTAAAAATACTACAGCCAAGCTAATGTCTGTAATTTGCCCTAAAATTTCATTTTATGGAATTTGGACTACTTGATTTTCTAATCGCATACGCAATTTGTGAAATGTATCATTATACTGTTGATACATCAGACACACAAATGTAAATAGGGACTTTTATTTTTATAACAAATCATATTCTTTCATTTTCCCTCAAACCGTCTCATACACTGTACTAAACGAATTCCGGAGCTTTCTTATGAGTTCAAAAACAAAAATTGTCGTACTCCGCATGAAAGAGATTATTTATACTGCTATCTTTATCGGGCTGGGGCTTCTTCTCATCGCGCTTCTCCTCATCATGTTCCGTCCTGGAAGGAAGACACAGAGTGCTTCTGCCCCTGCTGCGGCTGGTATCCACTATCTGCCAGGCATGTACAGTTCTACCCTGACACTTGGCAGCCAGGCAGTCAATGTCGAAGTCACGGTTGATTCCACCCAAATCACCTCTGTTACCTGCCGTCCTTTAAGTGATTCCATCGAAACTATGTACCCGCTGCTCTCCCCTTCCGCTTCGCATCTCTCGGAGCAGATCGTGAGCACGCAGTCGCTTGAAAATCTCTCCTTTGAAAGCGGCAGCCAGTATACCTCACAGGCACTCTTAAATGTGATACATACCGCACTGGCGAAAGCGATCCTTTAAGTTTCATATCACTCCATATAGCTTCTTCTAATCAAAACGTCCGGCTGAACCGTCTTTCCAAACGGTTCAACCGGACGTTTTACTTCCGTATTCGTGACTGTTCAGTACCTTCACAGTCACGCGTATTCATTTACGTTATTTACTGAATAACCTTAACCGGGCACTTCGCTGCACAAGCTCCGCAGTTTACGCACTTCTCATAATCGATAACAGCTACGTTGTTATCCATATGGATTGCGTCAAACTTACACTGCTTGGTACACAGCGTACAGCCGATACAGCCAACCTGGCAGGCTGCCTTGACAGCCGGTCCACGATCGTGGGAGCTGCACTGTACCAGATGTTTTGCCTTGTACGGTACCAGGTCGATCAGGTGTTTCGGGCAGGCTGCCACGCAGGCACCACACGCTACACACTTCTCTTTGTCTACAACCGCTACGCCGTCTACCACGTGGATTGCATCGAATTTACATGCCTTCACACAGGTTCCGAAACCGGTACAGCCGTAAGAACATGCCTTTGCACCGCCACCCGGTACAACGGATGCCTTCGCACAGTCCTCGATACCATGGTACTCGTACTGTACTTTTGTCTTGTCGCAGGTACCTTTACATTTAACGAAAGCTACCTTCTTCTCAGAGGAACCAGCCTCTACGCCCATGATAGCAGCGATCTTCTCGCCAACCGGAGCACCGCCGACCGGGCAGGCATTAACCGGAGCTTTGCCCTCTGCGATGGCCTTTGCAAGACCATCACAGCCCGGGTAACCACAGCCACCGCAGTTGTTGCCTGGCAGCTCTTCACGAACAGCTGCCTCTTTTTCATCTACTTCAACTTTAAATTTCGCGCCGAACAGACCCAGACCGACACCGACGATGATGCCGACTGCCGCGATCACGACAGCAGCGATAATGATTGAATTCATATCCATTTTCGTCTCCTCCTTCTACAGTAATCCGGAAAATCCGAGAAATGCAATCGCCATCAGACCAGCCGTTACCAGTACGATAGGAGATCCCTGGAAGTTATACGGGATATCATTTCCCTCGATGTGCTCACGGATACCTGCCAGAAGCACGATGGAGATGGTATAACCAACGGCTGTACCAACACCATTTACCACACTCTGTAAAAATCCATATCCGTTCTGGACGTTTGTCAGGGCAACACCAAGAACGGCACAGTTTGTTGTAATCAGCGGAAGGAATACACCCAGCGCGTTATACAGGGAAACCATGCACTTCTTTAAGAACATCTCAACGATCTGAACCAGTGCTGCGATAACGAGAATGAAAACGATGGTTTTCAGGTAATCGATACCAAGCGGTGCCAGAACGAACTGATAAATCAAGTTTGCAACGATGGATGCGATGGTAATAACGAAGATAACCGCACCACCCATACCAGCTGCTGTTTCAACTTTTTTGGATACGCCGACGAAGGAGCAGATACCGAGGAACTGGCTCAGTACGACGTTGCTGACCAGCGCCGAGCTTATCGCAATAATAAGTAATTCTTTCATCACTTCTCCTCCTGTTCCTTCTTAACTTCTGCATCATGACCAGCACAGCTTAAGCAGTCGCCGCTGCAGCAGCCACCCTTCTTCTTCTCTTTTACGGAACCGTTTGTTGCACACGGCATCTTCAGACGATTCTGAAGAGCAGTCAGGCAAGCCAGTACGAAGAATGCACCCGGCGCCAGGATGAAGATTGAGATCGGCTGATAGGAAGCCGGCATAATCTGGATACCAAAGATAGTACCTGCACCCAGAAGCTCACGGAAGGAACCGATGAGTGCCAGAGCAACTGTAAATCCAAGTCCCATACCGATACCGTCAAATGCAGACAGGATCGGACCGTTCTTCATAGCATATGCCTCGGCACGGCCAAGGATGATACAGTTAACTACGATCAGCGGAATGTAAAGTCCCAGGGAAGCATATAAGCTTGGAACGAAACCTTCCATCAACATATCTACGATGGTTACGAAGGATGCTACGACTACGATCTCTGCCGGCAGACGCACGCCGTCCGGAATGATCTTACGAAGCAATGCAATCAGAAAGTTCGCCGCAATCAGTACGGCGGTTGTCGAAAGTCCCATGCCGACACCGTTGATGGCGGAAGTGGTTACCGCCAGGGTCGGACACAGACCCAGCATCTGAACGAAAATCGGGTTTTCTTTCCAGATACCGTTATATAAGCGCTCTACATATTTATTCATAATCTTTCCACCTCCTACTGTGCCAGGCAGTTAGCCACGAAATAGATAGCTGCATCTGTCGCGTTGGTGACTGCCTTGGAAGTGATCGTTGCACCACTGATGGCTTCAATCTGATTATCTGCAGACGCGCCTGTCTTTGTAACTTCCAGGTTCTCAGCTTTCTTGCCGATAAACTGATCCTTGAAATCCGGTTCTTTGGCTCTCATACCAAGACCTGGCGTATCGCTGATGCTTAAGAAACCGATACCGGTCAGCTCGCCCTCGTTGGTGATACCAACTGCGATCTGCACGTTGCCGCCGTAGCTCTCTGCGGAGGTAGAGGTAATCAGGTAACCGATCTGGTTGCCGCTTGCATCCAGCGCTTCTTTTGCATCATTGATGGTAACTTTTCCAAATCCCCACTCAGAGATGCTGTCCGCTGCAGCAGTTACTGCGTCAGCCAGCTCCTGCGGTTCATCAAAGCTTGCCGCATCCGGGTAAACTTCCTGATAAGTTTTAGTAGCTGCTGCCTCCTGTGCCTGTGCAATCGGATCCAGCGTAATATCATGTACTGTTCCCAGACAGATACCAGCTACCAGAGTAATAACGAAAAGGATGATTGTATTTTTGATAATCTGGTTCATTATTTCTTCTGACCTCCTTTTCCAAATGCTGTCGGAAGCGTATAGCGCTCAATCAGCGGAACCAGCAGGTTGCTGAAGATGATCGCATAGGAAACGCCCTCCGGAGAAGCACCCCAGAGACGGAAGATTCCGGTTACGATTCCGAGGATCAGTCCGTATACGATCTGTCCCTTCGGAGTCAGAGGACTCGTTACATAATCGGTTGCCATAAAGAATGCACCGAAGATAAGACCACCTGCACAGATCTCACTGAGAGAATAGGTCAGGTTGAATCCGCCAAACAGGAATGTAAATACAAATACGGTTCCAATGTAAATCAGCGGAATAACCGGGCTGATAACTTTGCGGACTACCATGTAAATCGCACCAATCAGCAGGGCAATTACAGATACCTCACCGATAGTTCCCGGGATACGTCCGATTACCAGGGATGCCAGATCCACTGTCTCACCGGCTCTTAACTGTGCCAGCGGAGTTGCACCTGTCAGACTGTCAAATCCAAGCTTTGCGGATGAGAAGTTATTCATAAACAGAGCGAAGGAAGTCAGAAGGAAACATCTGGCTGCCAGTGCCGGGTTCATGAAGTTCTGTCCCAGACCACCGTAAAGCTGTTTTACAACGATGATTGCAAAGAATGCACCAAGAACCGGGATCCAAACCGGGATTTCCGGCGGCATATTCAGTGCAAGAATCATGCCGGTAACAACTGCACTGCCGTCCGAAATCGTAATCGGCTTGTGCATTAATTTCTCATAAAGATACTCGGCTGCCACACTGGCGATCACGGTAGCGATCAGAACCAGAAGTGCATTCATGCCGAACTGCCATACACCATAAACACTGGCAGGAATCATGGCGATCACAACGTCAAACATCAGGCGCTGTGTCGTAACTCCGTCACGAACGTGAGGTGATGACGATACTTTTAATAATTTTTCCATTTCTTCCCACCTCCTACTTTCTGCGGCTGGCTGCTACTGCCTTACGCATCTCTTTGAATGCCTGGGTCAGCGGCCGTCTTGCCGGACAAGCATATGCACAGCATCCGCACTCAACGCATTCCATGCCGTTTAAGCTCTGGAAATTCTCAAGGTCGTGAGCCGTAGATGCCTTCATCATCAGCGGAGGTACAAGATGCTCCGGACAAACGCCTACGCAGCGTCCGCAGCGGATACATGCTGACGGCTCCATCGCTGCTACCTGATCCTTGGTAAAGGTGGTCAGAGCAGATGAAGTCTTCGCTACCGGGAAGTCAAGGCTGAAAAGAGCCTGTCCCATCATAGGACCACCGGAAATCATCTTCTCCGGTTCCTGTTTAAAGCCGCCTGCTGCCTCTACCAGTCTCTGATAGTTGGTACCAAGGCGTACCTCAAAGTTCTGCGGCTCTGCAATGGCATCACCGGTTACCGTAATGATCTTGCGGATCAGCGGAGTTGTCTTGCATACTGCATTATAAATAGAAGCAACGGTATCAATATTGTCTACGATACAGCCTGCATCTGCCGGCAGCATGGAAGAATTGATCTCACGTCCTGTCACTGCATAGATAAGTGTACGCTCACCACCCTGCGGGTACTTGGTAAGCAGCGGACATACTTCGATTCTCGGCTCGTCCTTTACCATCTCCGTCAGCTTCTTGATAGCCTCCGGCTTGTTGTTCTCGATACCGATAACACCCTTCGCATTGTCAAACAGCTGAAGCATAACCTTCAGGCCGCCGATAATCTGCTCCGGACGCTCCATCATGGTACGATAGTCACTGGTTAAGTACGGCTCGCACTCTGCACCGTTGACGATAACGTAATCAATTGCGTTCTCATCTTTCGGAGTAAGCTTTACATGTGTCGGGAAACCAGCGCCGCCCAGGCCGACGATACCGGCATCCTTAACGATCTTACGGATCTCTTCTTTCGACAGCTTTGTTGCATCTCTGTCTGTTCCGAAGCCCTCAATCGCCTCTTCTTCACCGTCATTCTCCACCAGGATTGACTGAACCATTGCACCATTGGCAACCAGCTTGGACTCGATTCCCTTTACCGTACCGGAAACAGAACTAAGTACGTTTGCGGAAATAAATCCGCCTGCCTCTGCAATGATCTGGCCTTTCAGCACGTGATCGCCCTTCGCTACCAGTGGTTTCGCAGGTGCGCCAATGTGCTGGGACAGCGGATAAACCATGATCTCGCCCTGTAACGGTTCGAGAACCTTGATCGGCTTATCCTCAGACAGTTCTTTACCCTCATATGGATGAATGCCGCCTATAAATGTAGCCAAACCCATCAATTAAACCCTCTTTCTCTTACTAAATTTTCCTTCATCCTCCACCCATTCACCTCCCGTCAGATGCCTTTTCTGCCGAAATTGTGAAAATATTATCGGGCGTAGGAGCTAGAATCTACCGCGTATAGTATAACACAGGTAAAAAAAATTCACAATTGAAAAATGAATCTTCTGCCCCCTTCACTCTGTATAAAAATTAATACAAATGGTTATAATATAGCTTTTGTTTATACAGAATCAACAAAACTGTGTAAAAATCCCGTAAAACTTTCCCTTAAATACTATGTCAATAGCCTTGGCGAAAAAAGGAAAGTCCGGCGGAGTTTGCCTCTGCCGGACTTTCCTTTTTTCTCGTTACCTAAAGAGCTGCACAGTCTACTGGAAAAACTTACTCCAGTACCCCTGCACAAAAATAAACAGCACAATCAGTGGAATGACATATGTCACATACGCTCGCACCTGGCGCGGGAACTTCACGCCTTTTCCCTCATTTGCCTCCTTGAGAAAATTCTCAAATCCCCATCCATACCGGCTGGTACAGAACATCAGGTAAACGAGACTTCCGAGTGGAAGCAGGTTGTTGCTGACGATGAAATCCTCGAGATCCAACACGTTGCTGCCCTCTCCGAACGGCATGAAACCACTCCAGAGATTGAAACCCAGCACGCACGGAAGCGACAGGACCGCAATCACCACCAGATTGACGCAGACTGCCTTTTTGATCGAACAGCCAGTCAGATCCGTTGCAAAGGATACGATATTCTGGAATACCGCTGTGACCGTTGATGCCGCCGCAAAGGTCATAAAGACAAAGAACAGCGTGCCCCAGAAACGTCCGCCTGCCATGTGGTTAAATACATTCGGCAGCGTGATGAAGATCAGGCTTGGTCCCTGTCCTGCCTCGATGCCGTAAGCCGCACATGCCGGAAAAATGATAAGTCCTGCCATAAACGCTACCAGCGTGTCAAGGACCAGTACATTGATTGCCTCGCCGGTCAGGCTGCGCTCTTTATCGATATAACTTCCAAAAATCGCCATCGCACCGATACCGATACTCAACGTGAAGAACGACTGTCCCAGCGCCGCAAATACGACTTTGCCGACACCAACCTCCTGAATCTTGCCAAAATCCGGCTTTAAGTAAAATTCAAGTCCCGGACGTCCGCCTTCCATCCGCACCGAATTGATTGCCAGCACAACCATCAGGAATAATAGGCAGACCATCATCATCTTTGTGATCTTCTCAACGCCGTTCTGGAGTCCCATCGCACAGATGGAAAAACAGAATACGACACAGAGCAGCATAAATACCGTCATCAGTCCCGGATTTGCCAGTACAGAGCCAAATTCCCCTGCTACACCGTCCGCATCCAGACCCACGAAATCGCCTTTCGCCATCTTGAACACATACAGCAGAAGCCATCCGGCTACCGTCGTATAAAACATCATCAGGACATAGTTGCCCGCCATCGCGAACCATTTTTCAAAATGCCACTTAGTACCCTTTGGCTCCAGCACATCAAATGAAAGCGCCGCACTCTTCTGGCTCGCTCTGCCGACCGAGTATTCCATAACGATGATCGGAAGACCTAAAAGCACCAGAAATGCCGCATAAATCAGTACAAACGCCGCGCCGCCATACTGACCGACGATGTACGGGAATCTCCACACATTTCCCAGACCGATCGCACAACCCGCGGAAATCAGGATAAATCCCAGCCGAGAGGAAAAACGTTCTCTTCCCATTTCTACTTACCTTCTCCTTTTTTATTTCTACAGGCCCACACTGACAAGAGTCAGACGGGCGCAAAAAAGAGGCGCCTCCGCAAATCCCGGTACCAGCCCGAATTTCGGAAACGCCACCAAATGGTATTTTACTATATTCTGTTTTAAAAGACAAGTTTTCAGGTGCTTTTTATCCTTCAAACGTCTCGACTTCCTCCCGGTTCGGCACCGACGGAGCTGCTCCTGGGCGGGAAACGGCGATCGCTGCCGCTTTTGCCGCATGTTCCAGCGCCGTCTTCGGGTCTTCACCGAGCTGTAAGCCGCCGATAAAATAACCGGTAAATGTATCGCCTGCCGCCGTCGTGTCCACAACCGGCACTTTATAGATTCCCTGACGAAGGACTGTGTCACCATCGCGGTACACGGAACCATCGCCGCCGAGTGTCAGGACAATCTTCGCCTCCGGGAACTGTTTTACCAGTCCGTTCATCAGCGCCTGCGGATCTTTGGTTGCCTCAATGCCGCAGATATCCGACGCCTCCACCTCATTTAATAAGAAGTAATCCACATATTCCAGCGGATAGGACAGGATCTTCGCATTCATCGGGGACGGATTCAGAACGATCTTCATGCCTTTTTCATGGGCTTTCTCCATGATATAGCCGATCTCGCTGATCTCATTCTGTAAAATCAGGAAATCGTCCGCCTCAAACTGTGTCAGGACGCGATCCACCATTTCCCTCGTGATCCGCTGGTTGGCACCGCCATACAGCAGAATGCAGTTCTGCCCTGCCGGATCTTTCTGGATGATCGCGTGTCCTGTCTGCCCGTCGAGATGCTCGATCAACTCCGTGTGGACGCCCGCCTTCTTCATCTGCTCGATAAGGAAATCTCCATCCCCGGCTCCGACAGCTCCGGCGTGCCATACGTCTGCGCCCGCCTTGCTCAGCGCGATCGACTGATTCAGCCCTTTGCCGCCGCTGAATACCTGCAGCGACTCGGAGGACATCGTCTCTCCCGCTCTTACAAAATGATCCACCTGATACGTATAATCAATATTCAGTGAACCAAAATTCAATACCTTCACTCTGCTCCCCTCCTTGACCAATTCCTTCAAAATCTGCCGCCGGCATCTTTGATGTATCGCTTAAGACGGCTGTATTCGCGCCGTACTCTCCCGTACTACCAGTTCCGGCGCAAAGATCACCTTGCTCTCCGGTCTTTTATGTTCCCGTATCTGTTTCAGAAGCAGCCTTACCGCCTCTCTTCCCATCTCCCGTACCTGCTGCCGTATCGTTGTCAGCGGCACCTCCAGCATCCGGGCATAGAAAACGTCATCGTATCCGACGACCGAAACATCTTCCGGCACTTTCTTTCTATATTCCTTGAGTTTTCTGCATACGCCATACGCTGAAGCATCGTTGCAGGCGAAAATCGCCGTAAAATCCTGTGAAATGAGCTGTTCGACTGCCGCCGCGCCGCCCTCCTGCGTATACTCGCCGACACAGACGAGACGTTCATCCACCGGAATTCCCGCCTCCTCCATCGCCCGGCAGTAGCATGGTAACGCGCCTCCGAATCCATCTGGGTCGCATGCGGTCCCACGACGCAGGCAATCCGCCGGTGTCCAAGACTTAACAGATGGCGCGCCGCCAGATAACCGCCGATCTCATGGTCGGTACCGACCGCCGGACAATTCCGAAGCTCCGGGATCCGGTCAACTACCACATAGGGTATGTGGATCGATTCCAGATAATCAATCTCCTCCGCCGCCATCTCCCGCGTATTATCTTTAGCCATGATAAACACAATGCCGTCCGCGCCTTTATCCGCCAGAAGATCGATATACTCGCGATCCCGGTCATAATTATCATTCGTGTTGCAGAGAATCACACTCCAGCCATTTTCGCGGCACGCCTCATCGATCGCGCGCGCCATATTGGCAAAATATACATTGGAAATATCCGGGACGATAAATCCTATGGTCTTGCTCTGCCGCTTTACCAGACTGACCGCGAGCTGGTTCGGACGATAATTCAGTTCCCGCGCCTTCGCTAGGATCTGATTCTTTGTCTCATCCGAGATCTTATATCCTTTTCCATTGAGAACCAGTGAGATTGTCGTCACGGAAAAACCAGTCTCAGCGGCAATATCCTTGATGGTTGCCCTCACTCATCCACCTCCGATGCGATCAGATCCATGAGAACCTGAATGGATTTCTGATATTTTTCTATCTCGACCCGCTCATTTGGCTTATGCGCCATACCTGCCTCGCCCGGACCAAATAAGAGAACGGCTGCATCCAGCTTGTGTTCCACCAGGATCGAAGCATCTGTAAAGAAATTAATCCCAGTCGTCTCCACCGGAAGCCCTTTTTTCTCCAGTTCCTTCGAGAGCTGTTTCACAAGCGGATGGGATTCTCCAATCTCGATCGCCCGCCGGTCATTGACAATCCGGCAGCTGACGCGGAATTTTTCTTCCGATGTAACGGAACGCGCCGCCGCAAACGCCTCCGCCTGACCGACTACCATCTGGCTTGTCAGTCCTGGTGTCATACGGATATCCATGAGAATCCGGCAGGTGTCCGGCGTCATATTTGGCGCCACGCCGCCGGAAATCTGCGTTACCTGCGCGGTCGATGCGCCGAGAACCGGGTGTGTGAAGCTTTTCACATATGTTTCAATCTCACCTGTCAGCGCCATCGCCTGTTCCACGGCATTGCAGCCCTCCTGCGGGTATGCCCCGTGGCTCGTCTTTCCGTGTGCTTCTATCTCCAGCCACAGGCAGCCTTTCTGCGCCACGCCCAGCCTGCATCCCGTCGGTTCTCCTATCAGAAGCGTTCCAATCGACGTCTCCGGGACTTCCTTTAAGATCTCCCTAGCGCCGATGCCGCCCTTTTCCTCATCACAGGTTCCGAGGAAATGGATCGTACGCGGCACCGGACGACCGGATTTTTTATATTCACAGAGCGCGTACACCATCGCGGCAAGCCCACTCTTCATATCGCTGGCACCGCGGGCATAGAGAAAACCGTCCCGTTCCACCGGAACCGCCGGGTCAGTCTTCCATTCTCCGGTATCTCCGTAAGGAACCGTGTCCAGATGCCCGTTCCAGAAGATCGGAGCGCCATCCGACTCCCCCTCAAGCTCCGCCAGCACATTGGCGTGTGTCGCGTCAATCCGCTGTATATGTGCAGAAATTCCCGATTGTTCAAAATACTTGCACAAATATTCTGCCACTGCTCCCTCGTCATCCCGTCCATTGACACTCCGAATGGTCAGAAGCTCTTTTAAAAGTTTCACCGCTCCGTCCATACGCGCTCTCCTTTTTCCTGCTATCTTATTTCTGAATCAGCCAGTCTGCGATATTCTGCCACAATTTATTGTAGTATTCCCACTCGCAGAATTCCGGCGGTGCCCAGTGCGGTGCACAGTCGGTTGTGACAACACCGCTGCGCCCTTTTCCATAAGAAGCAAACGCGATAAACGGATCGCCCTCTACAGTAACCGGAACCTCTGCCTCCGGTTTTGCGATTACCTTATTGTAACCGAGAACCTCCGGCCAGTCGGTCGGAATGCCCTTTAAAGCTTCATGCTCGCCCACGGTTACCGGTTTTACACCCTCACAGTGTTCCATACGGTCATCGACCGTCAGAACCTCGACTGGAAGAACCTCCTGTACGGCTGTGTCATGCCATTTGCCCTTTGCATCCACGCCGGAGAAGGTCAGATAGCCGCCGACCATCAGAAGAGCGCCGCCATCGTTGACATAGTCGCGGATCAGATTGCAGCGGTTCGGCATTTTTTCACTGCGGTTAAACGTAGCACCCGGCAGAAGCAGGGTGTTTGCTCCGATATCGGACAGAATTACCAGATCATACTGTTTCAGTTCTTCCATTGTAAATGGAAATTCTTCATTTGCCAGATGGTTTGGAAGGAATGTCACCTCATAACCACCTGCCTCAAGGGCTGCTTTCAGCCATTTTTCACCGGTTTCATAGGTAGAAGTGTAAAATGAATCAAATCCCTTAACATGGGTTGTATAGCTCATCCAGGACTCGCCTGCCAGTAAAACTTTCTTGCTCATATTTTTATCTCCTTATATATTTATCAATTCCTTATTTCTTCTCTCCCCAGGAAAGAATCAGTTTCGCATACACCAGAATCGCTTCCAGATAGGAATCGAGCTTCAGCCACTCATCCACGGTATGGCACTGTGCGCCCTCGCCCGGTCCGTACTGGATCGTCGGGCATCCGGCAATGTTGCGCCACAGGCGGGAATCACAGCCAAAATGGGATCCTTCCACCTTCACGCTGCGCGAAAGTGCCTCACTGTACGCCTCCTTAAAGGTGTCTACCAGCGGATGTGCCTCCTCCATCTCAAACCCATGTCCGGTCTGGTAAATGGAAATCTTAGGCGGATGTGCCTCCATCCACGCGTCGGAACGGCTGATCCGCTCAACGACCTCTGTAAATTCCTTTACAACCATATCCTGATTCATCAGGGTCGGAACATAGTGGACGCAGGTAGAAAAACTGCACTCGCCCGGCACGGTAGAACCGGCGGTTCCACCCTCGATCACGCCGATATTTAAGCTCGGCGGCGGAAGCAGGCGGTGGCGGATCGTCAGAAGCCAGCGGTGCTCCATCTCATTTAACCCCTGAATTACTTTGATCGCCTTCTCGATCGCGCTGACGCCCTCAGCTTTTGCACCGGAATGGCACGCTTTTCCTTCAAAATCAACCTTAAAGAATACCCAGCCCATATGCGCCAGAATCAGGGTATCGTCGGTCGGCTCGCAGTTGACAACGCCGTCGGCTTTCAGACCGCGCATTACCGCCTGGATCGAGCCATTGCCTCCGCCTTCCTCGTCACACACGGAGGTAATTGTCACATCGCCCGGCAGCTCATACCCGGCATCCTGCAAAAGCTTTACCGCCATCACCGATGCCATCAGACCGCCCTTCATATCCGTGCAGCCGCGTCCGTACATCTTGCCATCCCGAATTACCGGCTCAAACGGCGGGTTCGTCCAGCCGTCTTCCATCTCCGCCGGCATAACGTCAATATGACCGTTAAATAACAGGCTTTTTCCGCCCTGTTTTCCTTTAAATGTCGCATAGACATTGGCACGGTCGGTCTGGTTGTGCCCCAGATTTCCTTCCTGGTGCTTTTTGTAGCTTTCCTGAATCACAGCCTCATCCATCGGATCCACCGTGATCTCGTCGGCTCCCATCGATTCAAACAGGTTTACCATATACTCCTGTCCCTGTTTCTCCAGACCACCATCGATTCCGTGCCCTAAGTCATGGGTATCAATTCCCACCAGATTCTTGAGTTCTTCGATATATTTCTCTTTGTTCTGCTCTAAAACTTCTTTCAGGTCTCTCATCTATATCTGCCTCCGAACACAAGTATTATAAACTATGCCTCGCTGTATCTTCTCAGCCCTGCCTCAACGATATCCCAGAACTTCGCCGCATCGATATCGATCGCTACGTTTGCAGTCGGCTCCTGTCCGCCGTAACCGAAGAAATCGCAGTTGGTACGTCCGTAGGACTGGACGCTGCGGATGTCAATGTCCACATGCATCGGTTTCAGGGTCACAACGCTCGGATCAATCAGCCATGCGATCGTAACCGGATCGTGCAGAGGTCCGCCTTCCCAGCCAAATACCTCTTTCTGGGTCTTGCAGAAGAAGCGCATCAGATCCGCAAAGAGCTTGGATGCCTTATTGCCGATCTTCTCCATCCGGTCAACGATCTCCGGATAGCACAGTACCTTGCGGGTAACATCCAGACCCATCATCGTGATTGGGCGTCCGCTGGTAAAGCATACATACGCTGCATCCGCATCGGCGATGATATTAAACTCTGCCGCTGGAGTTACGTTACCATTGGTATACGCGCCTCCCATCAGGACGATCTGTTTGATCTTCGGAATAATCGCCGGTTCCATCCGCATCGCCATCGCCAGATTGGTCATCGGACCGGTTGTCACCATCGTGATATCGCCGTCGGACTCCATCAGGGTTTTAACGATGAAATCGACTGCGTGCTCTTTCTCTAATTCTTTTGTCAGCGGCGGGAAAACCGGACCATCCAGCCCTGTTTCACCGTGGATATCGCCCGCTATCATTTTTTCACGCACCATCGGCTGTCCGCAGCCCGCATACACTGGCACATCCACACCAAGCCACTGGCACACATTTCTCGCATTAATCTGCGTTTTCTCCAGCGTCTGGTTGCCTGCTACGACTGTAATACCTAACAGATCGATCTTGTCACTGTTCGCCGCCAGCGTGATCGCGACCGCGTCATCATGTCCCGGATCGCAGTCAAGAATAATTTTTGTCTTTTCCATCTGATTATGTCCTCCTTATAGTGTTTTATCTTTCTTCATCATCAGCTTCCCACATGCAGGGAAGATTCTCTCTTCTTGTTGGTTGAAATCTTCGCAATCATGGAAATTGCCAGTACCGCGATGGTCACGATATACGGCATCATCAGAACGAACTGGGATGGAATGCCATATGCCTGGAGGCGGGCACCGACGGAATCTGAAAATCCAAAGAGCAGACAGCCCAGTGTGGTCAGAACCGGGTTCGCACCACCGAAATACATGGCTGCAACGCCCATGAAACCACGGTTATTGGTCATGTTCTCGATAAACTGGGTACTGTATCCCAGGGAAAGATGTGCACCTGCCAGACCACCGATGAGACCAGAAAGCAGCATTGCCTGATATTTGACTGCATTTACCTTGATACCTGCCGTCTTGGCTGCTTCCGGAAACTGACCCACCGCACGCAGACGCAGTCCCCATACAGTCTTATAAAAGAAGAACTGAAGCAGAATAATCAAAACGATGGCAAACCACTCGGTCACACACCAGTTGTTAAACAGGTCGCCAACCACCGGCAGATTGTCTAAAAATCCGAGCGACACACGCGGAATTGCTTTGATGTCCGGGCTGGAAAAGCTGCCGGTGCTGTGGAAGATCGCATTTACCATGAATTTTGTGAGCGCCAGCGCCAGCATGTTGATACCCATACCGATTGCACAGATCTCAGAGTTATAACGGATGTGACCGACCGCCATGATCATCGCAATCACAGCGCCCGCGATCATCGCCGCGATGATACCTAACAGCCAGTTTCCGGTAAAGTAGCTGACCGCTACTGCTGTAAAAGCACCTACCAGCATGATACCCTCAGTACCGATATTTAAGATATTGGCCTGCTGGGTGATTGCCGCACAAAGAGCGGCAAAGATGATCGGAGTCGCTGAACGAAACGTTGCATAAATCAGCGACGCATTAAAGATTTTATCAAAATTCTGCATTATCGCATTCATGCCTTATCCTCCTTCTTCTCCTCCGTTTTCTTTTTACGTTTCTTTGTAAACTGGAATGCAGTCTCCATGGTCGCTATGATAATGAAAACTGCTGTAATGGTATCAACCAGCGATTTTGGTACACCGGTTGACTGCTGCATTCCCATAGCACCTGATTTTAAAACTGCCAGGAAAAATGCCATAAATGGAGTTGAAACCATGTTGTTCTTTACAATCAGAGCTGCCAGCATACCATTGCTTCCAAGTCCGGTTGCAAAGTTGTTCAGGAAATATCCATGAACACCCAGAACCTCGATGCAGCCTGCCATGCCGCCTAACATACCGGAAAGCATCATAGCACCGACAAATACCTTTTTGGAATCAATTCCCACATAATCCGCATGGGTCGGATTCAGGCCGACGGTACGGATCTTGTAGCCCCAGCTGCTTTTCTGAAGCATAAAAATAATCACAATCACGGTGATGGCTGCGATGAAAATACCAACGTTGACACTGCTGGGTTTCATAAACTGATACAGTCTTACCGTAACCGGCAGGGACTGAGCATTAGCAGTACCGGCACTCATAGGTCCGCTGACCAGATAAGATGTGATATAAAGGGCTACTGTGTTCATCAAAATGGTGGTACATACTTCATTTACATTATAATAGGCACGCAAAACCGCCGGAATAAAGGCCCAGGCAGCTGCTACCACCATAGCACCTACGAAGCAGGCCACATACAGAGCCGGCTTCGGAAGGAAGGTCCAGTTGATGCCGATATAAGCAGCTGTGATACCGCCCAAGAAAACCTCGCCCTCAACACCTACGTTAAATGCGCCTGCTTTCGCTGCAACTGCAAAAGCAATGGATGTCAGCAGCAGCGGAGTAAATCCTGCCAAGGTTGTACCAAGACGAAGCTTTCCGTCAAAAGCACCTCGGAACAGCGCCGCATATGCATCAATCGGATTCTCCCCGATCGCTACGATAAACAGCGCACCGACACCCATCGCAACGAGTATCGTAATAAGAATCCTTCGAATACCATTTATTGTTTGATTCATACTGCTGCTTCACCGTCCTTCCCTGTGTCTGTACCGCCCATCATAAGCAGACCCAGATTGTTCTCATTCGCCTCATCCGCACGCATCTCGCCGGTGATCTTGCCCTCATGGATAACAACGATACGATCCGAAAGGGAGATAATCTCCTCCAGCTCTGCCGATACCAGCAGGACACCGGCGCCTGCCTTTTTCGCCTTTTCCAGTGTATTACGAATCAGCTCGATGGCACCGATATCTACACCTCTGGTAGGCTGGGATGCTACCAGAAGCTTATTGCCAAGAGATACCTCCCGGGCTACTACGACCTTCTGTGCATTGCCACCGGATAAGGAAGAGGTAGGAAGATTATAATCCGCCGGGCGGATATCAAACTGTTCTACCATTTCTTTTGCATAGGTATCCTGTCCTGATTTATTCATCATGATGCCCTTGGTAAATGGAGGCTGATCCAGACGGACTGCGATCAGATTTTCCTCGATGGTCATGGCACGGTTCAGACCTCTTGTATTTCGATCCTCCGGAATATGGGAAAGACCGCTCTCTCTCACTTTTCTCGGACTCTGATTCGTAATATCCTTGCCGCAAAGAAGGATCTTGCCCTTCTCTACCTTGCGGAGTCCGGTGATCGCCTCAACCAGCTCACTCTGTCCATTTCCATCGATACCTGCCACGCCGACAATCTCACCGGCCTTGACATGCAGGGACATGCCCCGGATCTTCGATGTCTCCTTCTGGCTGGGAATCCACACATCCTGAACCTCCAGAATCGTATCTCCCGCCTCAGAATAAGCCTTATCAATGTTTAAGAATACTTCACGTCCGATCATTCGTTTGGTCAGATCCAGCGGAGAAGTTTCCTCTTTATTAACAGTGCCCATATATTGTCCCTGACGCATCACAGAGATGCGGTCTGATATTGCCATAACTTCATTCAGCTTATGAGAAATAAAGACAAGGGATTTTCCATCCTGTTTCAGATTGTTCAGGATTTCAAACAGACGTTCCGCCTCCTGAGGAGTCAGAACCGCTGTAGGCTCATCCAGAATGATGATATCAGCACCTCGCATCAATGTCTTGATAATCTCGACACGCTGCGCCTCACCAACGGATATCTGGCTTACCTTCTTATCCAGCTGCACGTCCATATGATACTGTTCAATATATTTTTTAACTTCTTTTCTTGCCTTGTCAAAGTCAATTGTCAATCCCTTTTTCGGTTCAAATCCCAGAATAATATTCTCCAGAACCGTCAGCTCATTTACCAGCATAAATTCCTGATGGACCATGCCGACACCGTGCTCAATTGCAATCTTCGGTGTGATGGTTCCCATCGGTTCCCCCTTGACGATAATCTCGCCCTCGTCAATGGGATACATGCCGTACAGAAGCTTCATCATGGTGGATTTACCAGCTCCATTTTCACCAATCAGTGAATGGATCTCGCCTTTTTTCAGAGTAAATTCGCCATGCTTTACCGCCTGAACCTGTCCGAAATTTTTGACAATTCCTTTCATCTCCACTACGTATTCGTTCATTCGATCACCCTCTCGTCCGGAAATGCCTGACGGCTCTTTCCAAGAAAAACATTTTTGTTGAAAATGAAGGGGAACCTGAAAGAATCCAGATCCCCCTTCGCCGCCAGGTTTCACTCGCTCCCGGCCTTGTCTTTATCAATTATGCCTCTGGGCCAAATCCTTCATAGTTTTCTACTACGATCTCGCCGGATTTGATCTTCTCGGCAAGCTCATCACACTTATCAACGATATCCTGCGGGAATTTGTCGCCCAGAGATTCTTTGATAACAGAGAAATCAGTCAGGCTGACGCCGCCGTCCTTCAGTGCCAGATATTTAGTTGTGCCGCCCTCAAAGGTTCCATCTACTGCAGACTGGATAACCAGGTAGCAGGCATTATCAACTCTCTTAACCATAGAAGTAAGAATATGTCCAGGCTGATCGGAATCCTGGTTTAAGTCAACGCCGATTGCGTATTTGTCAGCTTCTTTTGCACCTTCCAGAATACCAACACCGGTACCGGATGCTACGTTCATGACAATATCAGCGCCCTGCTCATACTGTGCTAAAGTCAGCTCTTTGCCCTTTAACGGATCCGTCCAGCTTCCTGCAAAAGCCTGAAGAATCTTGATATCCGGATCGATGTACTTCGCACCTTGCTCATAGCCTGTATAGAAGTCATGAAGTACCGGAATATCCATACCGCCTACCCAGCCGATGATATGATCTTCATTGACATTCGGGATATCAGTCTTGGTAGTAAACATAGCTGCTGCTGCACCTGCCAGGAAGGAACCCTCATTCTGAGCAAAGCTGATAGACTCAACGTTCGGCAGATCTACGGTTGTATCGATAACTGCGAACTTGGTATCCGGATAACTGGAAGCATTCTCAGTGATGTAATCTGCGATGTTAGAAGAAGCACCGATAATTAAATCGTAGCCATCATCACAAGCCTGAAGCAGGTTTGCTTTCCACTCCTCAGCAGTGGTACCCTCCAGACTCTTAAGCTCAATGCCGAAATCCTCAACTGCTTTCTGTGCACCCATGTTGCAAGAGTCATTGTAGCTCTTATCACCTAAGTTTCCAGTGTAAACAACACATACACGGAGCGGTTTGTCAGATTTCTCTGAAGCGTCGGCTGCCTTCGTCTCGGTATTGCTGCTGTCAGCTGCCGTTGTCTCAGCAGTGCTTCCGCCACCGCCGCAGGCTGTTAAGCTGGCGCACATTGCTGCTGCAAGTACAATGCTTAATGTTCTTTTTCTCATTCTTTCATCCTCCTTTTTTATATGAAATACGTTATCCGCCGGACCATTCCTTTGGTAAAACGTTTTTCCATTCGTTTAAAAAAAATAAATTCTTTTTTCATATTTGCTTTACAGTTATTTTACAATTACTCCCGCTGTTTTGTCAATAAATTTCGTAAAAAAACGAATATTTTTCAAAATATTGTCAAACTTTTAGCAATATTCCTTTTTCGGTCTAATGCAAAACAAAAAGGAATACGTTTCTCTCCGTTCCAGTTGTACGGTAAAACGCATTCCCTTTCAAAGTTGTATTCTATTTTCCTTTGCCTCGACGCCATCCAGCATTTCCCCAGATGATTTTTGTCTGTTTCCGAAGAAATGCATTCGTTTTCGGAACAACTCACACATTTTATGCAATGTAACAGATTGCTTGTCTGTACGATATCCCGTAAAAAAGACAACTTATTTTTTATTAAATGCCGCCTTCCCCGGATACTGTGCGCCGGTTCCCAGCTCTTCCTCAATCCGCAGAAGCTGGTTGTATTTTGCCACGCGCTCACTCCGGCTCGGTGCGCCCGTCTTTATCTGGCAGGTATTTAACGCAACCGCCAGATCTGCGATCGTCGTATCCTCGGTCTCGCCGGAACGGTGGGATACAATCGCCGTGTAACCTGCCTTATGTGCCATCTTGATTGCCTCCAGTGTCTCGGAGACGGAGCCAATCTGGTTCAGCTTAATCAGGATCGAATTGCCGCAGCCGAGACGGATACCTTTTTCCAGGCGCTCGGTGTTTGTTACAAACAGATCGTCGCCGACCAGCTGCACCTGCCCGCCGAGTTCTGCAGTCATCTTCTGCCAGCCTTCCCAATCCTCCTCATCCAGACCATCCTCTATCGAGGCGATCGGGTATTTCCCGCAGAGCTGTTTCCAGTGTGCGATCAGCTCCTCGGAGGTGAAGTGTTTGCCACTCTTCGGAAGCAGATATTCGCCCTTCCTGCCGCTCTTCCACTCACTAGATGCCGCATCCATCGCCAGGACAAAGTCCTCGCCCGGCTTATATCCGGCTCTCTCCACTGCCTCTAAGATGCACTGGATTGCTTCTTCGTCACTTCCCAGATCCGGTGCAAAACCGCCCTCATCGCCGACGGAGGTTGCCAGTCCGCGCTCTTTAAGCAATGCTGCCAGCGCATGGAACACCTCGGTACACCAGCGGAGTCCCTCGCAAAAGCTCTCCGCGCCAACCGGCATAATCATAAATTCCTGTACATCGACGGTATTTGCCGCATGCGCGCCGCCGTTTAAAATGTTCATCATCGGGACCGGAAGACGGTTTCCAGATACGCCGCCGAGAAAACGGTACAGCGGAAGACCATACGCATTGGCTGCCGCCCGTGCGCTCGCGATCGAAGCCGCCAGGATCGCATTCGCGCCCAGCTTGGATTTATCCTTGGTTCCGTCCGCCTCGATCATCGCTTTATCAACCGCATAAATGTCCGCCGGATCCATGCCCTTTAATACTTCTGCAATCACGGTATTCACATTCTGGACTGCTTTTTGTACGCCCTTTCCGCCAAAACGCGACTTGTCGCCGTCGCGCAGCTCCAGAGCCTCAAATTCACCTGTCGATGCACCGCTCGGTGCCGCGCCGCGTCCTATGCTTCCGTCTGATAGATAAACTTCCGCCTCCACTGTTGGATTTCCTCTCGAATCAACAATCTCCCGTCCAATCACCTTTTCAATTTCCAGATGTTTCATAGCCTGTCCCTTTCCGCCGCGTGGGCTTATGTGATTTCTATTTTTGTCTAACCCGAAATCAGGAAACTTTCTGCTTTTTATTATCGGCGTTTTTCTGTTTTCTATTCATAGTCTCCACGGGGCTTCTCTGCCCCACGTCCGGCAGGGCAACCGTGTCCACGCTTCTTTCTTTCACATTCATAATCAGCATCTGCAGGCGGTTTTCCAGATTGGCAAAGCTCACATCCGGATCGTAGTCAAGCGGCAGGATCTGGGCGTCCGGGTACATTTCCCGCATTTTTTTTACGATGCCGCGTCCTACCACATGGTTTGGCAGACAGCCAAATGGCTGTAAAATCACAAATGCCCGGCAGCCATGCGCCGCATGGTGCAGGATCTCGCCCGGAATCAGCACGCCCTCGCCCGCATCAAAGGTGTGTGGGATGATCGGGTCACTTTCCTTTACCAGTTCCGGCAGGCGGCAGACAGGCGTATAGAGCGGATGCTGTTTCGCTATCCGATCCGCTGCCGCGTGCGCAGCGTCAAATACCCTGTTCGCCACATGGTACCAGTTTTTCTTGACAAACGGCTTTTTCAGATGATACGTCCGAATCTGCTCATCCTGGCAGAAATACGTTTTCCGGATAACATCCGTCATCCGCGCCTCGATAATCTCAAATCCATTTTTCTCCAGGTAGCGCTCAATCTCATGATTCGCGCCCGGATGGAAATTGAGGAGATACTCGCCGATGATCAGGACGCGCGGGCGCGGCTGGCTCCGGTCATATTCGATCGCATTCATCCGCTGGATCGCCTTTTTAAAGCCTCGCAGAGCGCCTGAAAGCCCATGCTGCTCCAGACCATCCACGACGAAATCCATCGCCTCGCCAAATGCCTGATCACTGCTTCCAGAAACTTTCTCATACGGGCGGATCTTGCGAAGCAGCTCTTCCAGAATATCGATCATCGGAAGCGCTCCCGCCAGACGGATCGCCGACACAAGGTTCATCCGGAAGCCCGGATGCAGATCATGATAATCGACGTCATCGTTCGTCAGAATCGCCACCTCCGGGTAGCCGGCGTCGTCAAGCGCCTTGCGAAGCAGCGCACTGTAATGGGTCAGGCGGCAGTCACCGATGTATTTTCCCATACCGATCGCCGTCTCAGATGGCACATACTGACCACTCCGAAGTGCTGCCAGCGCCTCGCCGATGACAATCTGCGCCGGGAAACAGATATCGTTGTGGACATACTGCTTTCCGAGGCGGATCGCCTCTTCCCTGCCGACCGCCAGCGGAACTGCCCGGATTCCCTGTGTCTTCAACGCCGCCGACATAATCCGGCAGAACGCGTGGGAGGTGTTCGGGACCAGAACCGTGCGCTTCTTGCGGTCTTCCACCTCAAATTTAACCGGATATGGATCCGAAAGTTCATGAACCTGCCAGGATTTTTGAATGTCTGGTCCCAGCGCAACCGTCCCGCATTCATTTCCGCCGCCCGCATTCTCCTGTCGGCTTGTTCCAGGCTGGTTTTGCAGCCTCTCCGCCATCTCCCGCTTCTTCCGCCGCATGTTGATCGTCTCCAGGAGGAACGCACCCTGATCCGCAGCGGTCCCTGTACCTCGCTTTCGTCAAGTTTCAGGATCAGCGGTGATTTTCCGGAGATTTCCCGCATCATACGCTGGATCTCATCCGACAAATATGCGTCATGCCCGCATCCAAAGCTTACAAACTGGACATATTCCAGATTCTGGCTCTGTGCCGCCAGAACCGCGGACGCCAGCATCCGCGCGTGGTAATTGTTTACGACATCCAGACGGCTGTGGCTTAAATCCACATTTTCAATGCCCGGAACAGAATCTGCCGTCAGAACCGGAACGCCGAACTCGGTCAAAAGCTCCGGCAGGCTGTGGTTGACAAGCGCATCATTCTGATACGGTCTTGACGCCAGCACCACCGCATAGCGCCCCTCTTTTTCCACCTCTTCCAGAACCTTCGCTCCCGCCTCTTTCAGGCGGCTCCCAAACTGCCGCATCGCATCATTTCCTGCAAGAACCGCCTTTTTCGTTTCCGACGGCTGGATGGAAAATGTCTGTTCCATATATGTAATAAGCTGACGTTCTTTATCTTCCTCCCTGTACCAGTAAAATAACGGTGCATCAAACGGAATGCCCCACTGTTTCTCCGGAGAATCCGAGTTGCGGATCACAAGCGGATATCCCTTCACGACTGCACACATGGACTCGCTCGTTGATTCCGTATTTTCCGATCCGATCGCCGCAATCGACGGCATAAAAATACGATCCACTTTCTTCTTTACCAGATCGCGGATATGCCCGTGCACCAGTTTTGCCGGAAAGCAGACGGTATCTGAAGTTACCGCGCTTAAGCCTTCCTCAAACATCTTGTGCGTGCTCGGGGATGAAATCTGAATCTCAAAGCCCAGCGAACGCCAGAACGTCGTCCAGAACGGCATCGTATCCCAGAAAGCAAGGACGCGCGGCAGACCGATGGTTATATTTCGCCGCACAGTATCAGACACAGCATTCGGCACAAGACCAGTCTTAGCGGCTGCCCGCTCTGAATGACTTTTTGCAGACGATGCATCCCCCTCTTCCGCTTGATCCAGATAATCTGCAAACAGGAGTTCTTCCCGCAATTTATAGAGATTTGGCACTTTATTCCGGGTTTCTGACGCTATTTTCAGTCGCTCGCGCACCTTCACATCCTTCGGATCGCCAAGAATCTCGCCCCGCTCACAACGGTTGTTCGTGATCCATGAGGTTCCATTCGAAAACCGCACCACCGCACGCTGACAATGGTTCATACAGAACGGACACGGCACGTTCGCCTCCTGCTGCCAGGTCAGGGACTCCATTTGATCCAAACTGGTAAAATGCGGCTGTTTCCGGCTCTGTGCTTCTTCCTTCGCTAAAAGCGCCGCACCGATCGCCCCCATAATGCCCGGATACGGTGCCCGGATCACCGGGCGGCCGACATACTGTTCCAGCGCACAGAGAACCGCATCATTTTCAAACGTTCCGCCCTGTACGACAATCCTCTTTCCCAGAGAATCCAGGTTCGACACACGGATAACCTTTGTAAATACATTTTCAATGATCGAACGGCACAGCCCCGCCATGATGTCCTCCGGCAGCTTTCCATTTCTCTGCTCCGTCACGATACTGCTCGTCATAAAGACGGTACAGCGGCTTCCGAGCGCAGCCGGATGCTGCGAAGAAAATGCCTTTTCAGCAATCTCCCGCGCCGGAATATGCAGGGAGGATGCAAAATTTTCCAAAAAAGACCCACAGCCGGATGAGCAGGCTTCATTCACGACAATATTTGTGATAACGCCATTGTCCAGCCAGATTGCCTTCATATCCTGACCACCGATGTCCAGAAGAAACGTCGCATCCGGCGTGTATTTTGCCGCCGCACGCGCATGTGCCACCGTCTCAACCGCGTGTGTCTCGGCCGAAAATGCACGTGAAAACAGCATTTCTCCATAACCGGTCGTCCCGGCTGCCAAAATCTCCAGCCGCACGCCGTGGGACGCATACTTTTCCCGCATCGCAATCAATGCTTTCTTTGCCACCGTCAGCGGATCGCCTTGATTCGGCGCATAAAAGGAATCCAGAAGTTCCTCATTCTCATCTAACAGGACAAATTTTGTCGTCGTACTGCCCGAATCAATACCCAGATATGCCCGCAGCGTACTGCCTGACTGCGGATATACTGTTTTTCGTTCCGGACGTCTGTGTCTCTCCTGAAATTCCGTCTGCGCCGCCTGATCGGCAAAAAATGGACGGGAACGGAACGTGCCCTCCGCCATCTCATCGCCATTTCCGGCTTCACTTTGTTTCTTTGCTTCCTCGCGCGCCGCACGCACCTTCTCGATCCGATCTAACAGTCCGTCTGCCGTGGCGAGCGCCTCTTCCTTCGAAAAAAGCTTCACTGCCGCACGCGCCGCACCGCAGGCAATCAGAAGTTCCGGCCGTCCGGACTTAAAATTTCCTCCGGCCGAAGGTCCAGACGTTCAGCAAACACGCGCACCAGCGTCCGGTTAAAGGTCAGCGGACCGCCCTCAAAGACAACCGGCTTCTCGATCGAAAGTCCCTGTGCCAGACCGCCGATCGTCTGTTTGGCAATCGCATGGAAGGAGGAAAGCGCCAAATCTGATTTTTTAACCCCCTGATTTAAAAGAGGCTGGATGTCGGTCTTGGCGTACACGCCGCACCGTCCGGATATATCATATACGGTTGTTCCCTGTGCCGCCAGCGCGTCAAATTCCTCAACCGGTGTCTTAAGAAGAGAAGCAATCTCATCCACAAACGCACCTGTACCGCCAGCACAGCTGCCGTTCATCCGCATATCTGTGACCTGCAGCTCGCCCGTCCGTTTATCCCTCTGGAAAAAGATAATCTTCGCATCCTGTCCACCCAGCTCGATCGCCGTTCCGATTTCCCCGTACATGGCTTTCAAGGCGATCGAGTTCGCCACTACCTCCTGTACATAAGGGATCTCCAGCTCTTCCGAGAGGTGCTTTGCGCCCGAACCGGTCATCGCCGTCAGAAATGACCGCCCCGCAAGCGTCTCTTTCACCAATTTTACAGCTCTCGACACACTCTGAAGCTGATCCGAGTGATGGCGTGTATAGTCCGAAAACAGGACTTTCCCCGTTGCCACCTCCATCACTGCCACCTTCGTCGTCGTTGAGCCAACGTCAATTCCGACGAGAATCTGTTCCTGTCCGTTTTGTCCCTTCTGTTCCATTCTGTATCTTCTAACTCCTTTATCCCAGATGTCTGCAAACTTGTGCGGTCATTCTATCCGACACAAGCAGCCTGCGCCCTGTCATCTCTTTTCTCTTCATCTTAACAACTTCTTAGCATCCGCCAAAACATGAAGAAGAGGCATACGGTTTTTCCCCGCACACCTCTTTACCGTATGGATCTGTACGCATCTGCCTTCCAGCATTCTGTACAGCCATAAATATGCTACATTCTAACAAATTTAAAATAAAAAGTCAATTCCCGGGAATTTCAAAGGTGCCGTAAGAAAACGTGGTGGCAGCAGGAATTTGCCGTATTTAAATGCGAAGCCACGGCAAATCCCGTTACTGGGCACGTATACGTGAACGTAACACAGTAACCTATCATCTGCCTGTTAGCGCATCAGCCTGCGTAGAGCTCCGTCGGCACATATGCCTCCACGTAAATGCCATCTTCCCGGTACTCTTCTTTTAAAAGCTGACCGTATTTACGGATCGTCTGGATGCGTCCGGCTTCCTGGTAGGAAAATACCTTTTCCAGATAAATCTTGCGGTTTCGCAGAATCATTTCCAGAATATCCTTCAGCTCATCCAGCCCCGCGCCCGTCTTCGCGGAAATCTGCACCTGATAATCAGAATGCAGATCTTTCAGCGTCTCCGGCTGCTCCACCTGATCCATCTTGTTAAAGACTGTTACCACCGTCTTATCGCCGATCTCCAGCTGACGCAACGTATCATATACGACATACATCTGCGTGTCCATCTGCGGATTCGACGCATCGACCACATGGAGGACAATATCGCTATAACGTGCCTCCTCCAGCGTACTCTTGAACGCCTCGATCAGATGGTGCGGCAGTTTGCGGATGAATCCGACCGTATCTGTCAGCAGGATCTCCTGTCCGCTCGCCAGCTTTAATCCACGCGTCGTCGGATCCAGCGTCGCAAACAGTTTATCCTGTGCCAGGATTCCTGCACCCGTCAGGGTGTTTAAAAGCGTTGACTTACCGGCATTCGTGTAGCCGACGATCGCCGCCGACAGCGTATATTTCCGGTCGCGCTGTTTTCTCGTCACCTCGCGGTGGCGTTTGACATCTTCCAGTTCCGACTTTAGCTGCCCGATCCGCTCATGAATCAGACGGCGGTCCATCTCCAGCTTCTTTTCACCCGGTCCTCTCGTACCGATACCGCCGCCCAGACGGGACAGGGAACTGCGCAGACCGACCAGGCGCGCTGCGCGGTAACGCAGCTGTGCCAGCTCAACCTGGATTTTTCCCTCGCTCGTCGTCGCATGCGCCGCGAAAATATCGAGAATGACCATCGTCCGGTCCATTACCTTCGTATCCAGCGCCGATTCCAGATTGCGAAGCTGTGCCGGGGACAGTTCATCGTCGCAGATCACGCCGGTTGCGCCCATTTCCCAGACCATCTCCCGCAGTTCCCCGATCTTTCCACTGCCCAGATAGGTGCCTGGATGAATCTTCTCCCGGTTCTGCACCAGACGCCCGATCGCCGTCGCTCCGGCGGTATCCGCCAGTTCCTCCAGCTCATCCAGGGACGCCTCCGTATCATCTTCATCAGAGGTGCTGACCGCCACCAGAATGACGCGCTCCTCCAGTTCTTTCATATCGAACAATTCTGCCATATTACCTCCAATATTTACCGGCTTTCCAGAAAACGGATTTCCTTCTGCACCTCCGGTGTGTCCGCACCGGCTGCCTGGCACTCCTTAAACTGTTCCAGCGCCTTCGCAAAATCGCCCTCTTTCTCATAGAGAACCGCAATATTCTGCCGGATTACCAGCGCCGTCTCATTGTCCGCCAGCGAAAGCGCCTCCTCATAATGGGACATCGCGCTCTCATAATCGCCAGCCTCCATCTCACTGATCGCAAGCTGATTATAAATCTCCGGTCCCGACACGCCGCGCTCGATCGCCTGATTGCAGTACTGGGCTGCGAGTTCACTATCCCCGGCATCCCGCGCCGCCGACGCAAGCGCCGTAAACGCCAGACTCACACCCGGAGCCGTGGCGCTGCTCTTTTTGCTGTTCTTCGCCTTTTCCTCCGCTGCCGCAAAATCCTTTTCGGCATCCTCCGCCTGTCCGGCTGCTGCCTCCGATGCCGCTTTATAATAGAGGTATTCCGCTTTTCCGCCGTCTACCTCCGCCAGAATTCCATAGGTCTGCGCTGCCGCCTTATAATCCGCCAGTTTGTATTCTGCCTCGCCGCGGTATTTTAAAACATCCAGCTCAAAAGAATTGACGATCCCATCGCTCTCATCCAGCGCTTTTCCAAACGAATCAATCGCATCCTGATAATTACCTGCATTTAACTGCTCGATTCCGGTCATACGCGCTTCTTTCGCTTCCTTCGATTCAGTGCCGCAGCCGGAAAGGATGCCCAGTGAAAGCACCGCTGCTGCCAGAAAAAGACTTACTTTTCCTCGTTTTAACCTCTTTATCTGCTTCATTTTTTACCAAACCTTTTTATTAATTCTTTCCCGTACTTCCGATCCCGCCGCGATCTTTATTGTCAAGCTTCTCCGTCTCCTCAAATACGATCTTCGGCTGATGCTCCATGATGCGGAACTGGCAGATGCGGTCATTGACATGGATCACTGTATCACGCAGCGCATATGCCGGAAAATGCCACTGATCGTTGTCCCCGCAGTAGCTCTCATCGATCACACCCATATGATTGGTCTGGATGATGCCGAAATTTTTAAAGGTACTGCTGCGCGGAACTACATGCGCCTCATAGCCCTTCGGCAGCTCCATCGCCACGCCAAGCGGAATCAGGGCAAAATCACCCTTTTTCAGCACCACCTCACGCGCCGCACGCAGGTCGATCCAGTCAGATTTGCCGTCAATGTAGGCGAGGCGGTCAATGGCGTCTGTGAAATATTTGATCTTTATGTTCATGCTGTTCATATCTGTATGAAATCCTTTCTTATGTCACATTTTATCCGGTAATGGCTGCCTTGCAAGTTTGTTTTTCACAAAGCACCTCCCCGAAAAATATTTTTCAACTTTCCAGTTTCTCTATAATACCACACACGCGCGTTTTCCGAAAGTATTAATTCGTGCAGGCACGGACTTTCGCTCGTTGCGCGCGAAAAATCCCGGCGGCCTGGAAATCCAGAACCGCCGGGAAGGAAATAGGTTGGAGCTACTTCAATATCAGAATATTTTAAATGGATACTTTGCTGAACCAGCCGTCAAATTATAAGAGGTTCATGAAAGTAGTCAGTACCATGGAGTTAAAGAAGTCTACGAATAAGCTTCCTACTAACGGTACGATGAAGAATGCACGCGGAGCCGGACCATAACGCTCTACCAGTGCTCTCATGTTTGCCATTGCGTTCGGGGTTGCGCCCATACCGAAACCACAGAATGCGGTGGTCATTGCAGCTGCCTCGTAATCACGGCCCATGATGTTGAATACAAGGAAGTTTGCATACAGGAACATAACAACCGTCTGAACTAACAGGATAACAATCATCGGAAGCGCCAGAGCTGCTAACTGCCACAGCTTCAGGCTCATCATTGCCATCGCTAAGAACAGGTTCAGGGACAGGCCGCCCAGTGCGTCAACTTCTTCCATCGGAAGATCTTTGTGCTGTACATCCCAGATATTACGGATAGCGGCTGCTGCCAGCATCGCACCGATGTAAGTCGGGAATGTAAGACCAATGCTCTTAAAGAACGCGAAAATGAAGGTACCAACACCGATTGCAACTGCAAGGAATACAGCCGCGGTGGTGAATTTCTGACCGTCGATCGGCGATGCTACTTCGTCAACTGCATTGCCTTCCTCGGCTGCGGTTGATTTCAGATGGTGTTTCTCAACACGGGCACGGGCGATAGGACCACCCATCATACTGCCGGATACCAGACCATATGTAGCGGATGCCAAGGCAACTGTAGTTGCGCCTACAACTGCGTATTCCTGCTCCAGAAGCGGTCCGAAGGAACCACTCGTTCCGTGACCTCCAACTAACGGCATAGAACCCATACATAAGCCGAGAAGCGGATTCAGACCAAACGCTGCTGCCAGACCGCTGCCGACTGCATCCTGCACGATACAGATACCAACTGCCAGCGCCAGGAACATAAATACCTGAACGCCGCCCTTCTTTAACAGACGGAAGCAGGCGGTAAAACCGACGCTGCAGAAGAAGATCGTCATAAATACGCTCTGTAAGGTTGTATCAAAGGAAAGCTCCAGAACTCCTGTTGCATACAACGCCAGATGAGCGAATGCAAATACGACACCGCCCGCAACCGGAGCCGGTATACAATACTTGCTCAGGAAGGGCAGCTTTTGTACAAGCAATCTTCCCAGACAGTAGACCAGTGCGCCAAGAGCACACGCCTGATACATATCAAGCTCAAGTGTCAACATAAACAATTCCCCCTTTTGTTTTGCTGGCTTCTTTCATTTATGTAGCGATTTGAAAGAGCTGCTTGTTTGTTTGTGTTGACCTCATTTTCCACGTTGGCTACAAAAAGTTACAAGAAAATACAGAAATATGATGTTAAGAATCTGTTAATGTCAGAATTGAATGAATATTGTTAAGAAAACGTTAATATTTCATTTCCTTCTCTGCCTCTTCCGGCAGTTTCCCCTCAAACTTCAGCTCTTCCTCCGCCTCCATGCGGAACTCATCGATTCGTCCCGGTGCCGGTTCCGGCAGTTCTTTCGTCGATCCGACTCCAAACCGGCGCAAAAATTCCTCCGTCGTCGCAAACAATGCCGGACGTCCCGGCACATCCAAACGCCCTACCTCGTAAACGAGATTGTACTCAATCAGTTTATTGACCGCGTGATCCGATTTAACCCCGCGGATCTTTTCAATCTCAAGCTTCGTGATCGGCTGTTTATAAGCAATGATCGAGAGTGTCTCAAGCACAACATCCGTTAAAATCTGCTTCTTCGGCGTCGCTGCCACCCGGATCAGATTCTCATAATATTCCGCGCGGGTCGCCATCTGCCAGCTGTCCTCCAGCTGCGTGATCTGCATGCCCCGCTTTTCTGCCTCATATCGGCTCTGTAATCGTCTGACCGCCGCTTCCGCGCGCTCTGTATCCGTCCCGAGCGCCGCCGCAAGCTGGCGCAGCTCAACCGATTTTCCCATTGTAAAGAGAACCGATTCCACGATGGCTTCCTCGCGTTTTTCATCTAATTCTGGCATACTCTTCTCCTTCCTCCGTCGAAAGTTCCAGCTCTGCCTCGTCTTCCGTTTCATCCACATCCACCGTATCGAGCTGCATCTCATCAAACAATTTTTCCTGCACCAGATGAATCCGTCCCATCTTCATCAGCTCCAGCACTGCCAGAAACGCCACGACTATCTCCAGGCGATCGGATTCCCTCTCCAGCACATCGCTGAATTTAAAATGACGGTGTTCCCGCGCATAAGAAAGCACCGACCTTACCTTCTGCTCCAGGCTGATCGGTTCCCTGCGGATCGTGCTGAACCGGCTTCGCACCGGGTCAAGCTTATTGGCATTCCGCTTCATGACCGCGTCAAACACTTTCTGCAGCTTTGCCAGCGTCAGACCATCCAGAAGCTTGTCCAGATCCAGCGGTTCTTCATATTTCGCCACCTCCCGGGGAATCGTCGGTTCCTTAAAAAAGAGAAGCTCTGCCTCCTGCTCCCGCTCTTCCAGCTCCTGCGCCATATATTTATACATCTTATATTCCAACAGCCGGCGCACCAGCTCGGCGCGCGGATCTTCCTCGTCTTCTTCCTCTTCTTTTTCCACCTTCGGAAGGAGCATCCGCGATTTGATGTCCAGAAGCGTCGCCGCCATCACCAGAAAATCGCTGACCACATCCAGATCCTCATGATCCATCTGATTAACATATTCCAGATACTGCTCCGTAATCAGGACGATCGGAATATCGTAGATACTTACTTTATTCTTTTCAATCAGATGAAGCAGCAGGTCCAACGGTCCTTCAAAATTATCTAATTTATAGGAAATTTCCATTCTTTCCGAACTCCTTCTTTTAGCCAGCTTTTTCTACAATCATATACCAAATTCCGTATACATCCACCCGTGCCGAAGAGTTATTCCTGCTGCCACCACGTTTTCTTACGGCACTTTCGGTTCCAAAAGTGCCTACCCGTGTACAATAACCAGAATCTCTCTATTGTTTTCCCCGCAACGTCACACAAACCAGCTCTGGCCGGTCATTCAGCCGCACATTGATCGAATGTGTCCCAAGCCCCCGGCTGACGATCATCGTCTTTCCGTCCGCATCAAACCGTCCGGCGCACCATGGCAGGAAAAACTGGTACTGCGGCGTCATCACGCCTCCCAGCCCCGGGATCCGGATGGTTCCGCCGTGGAAATGTCCGCAAAGCGTCAGATCCGCGCCCCATTTCCGGCAGGTCTCAAAAAAGAGGGGAGAATGAAATAATAATATCTCATACATTTCATGTCCGGCTTCTCGCTCCTTTTCCGCCAAGTCAGGAGACAACGATTCTTTCATCTGATGAAAACACGTCTTCTCTGCCGCAGTTCCAACCCGCTCCGAAAGCTCTTCCATCGGCAGTTCCGGCACCGTGAAATGATGCTTATAATATATCTCCCGCAAATTGCACCCAGTCACCCGGATCCACGGATTGATCTCCTCGCTCCGATCCGATAAATAATGAACCCCCAGACGTTTTATTCCATCTGGAACCGATCATACAAATCTCCGTACACATCCCGCTCCCGGTTCATCCGCTCCTCATGATTTCCGTTTGCATAGTAAACCGGCACAAACGAGGTTATTTTTTCCAGAAGCGATACCGTGACGGTTAAATCACCTTTTCCCTTACAGACCATCATATCGCCGCCGATCAGCACCGCATCCGGCTTGAATGCGCGGATCGCCGCCACCAGCGGCTCATTGTCCGTTCCATACACATTATCATGCAGATCCGACAAAAATACGCAGCGCAACGCAGCGCCATCCGGCAGCTTCGGACTCTCTATCTCATACTGGTCGGTCACAAAATGTTTTTTTTCATATTCCGAGCGGAGCAAAAGCCCCACTGTCACGGCTGCCAGTGCCGCCGCACATGCTGTGATTGCGATCATTTTGTTTCCTCCCATGTCCCATTTTCCAATTGGCTGCCGGCTGATTTTTGCTGCTGTCCGCATCACTGCCATCCTTATGCCCTGCAGACCCGAATCATTTCTATCCTGTTATCATACGGGAAACCGGTGTTTTCGTCAAGACAGGCAAATCCGTTGCTATTTTTTCGACCTCATGATAATATACTTTTAACAACACTGAAATGACATTCACCTATCGTCAGCCATTTTTCAAAGGGAAATGAGCCAGTTACGGATATTTTCTTAATAACATAAATCAAGCGAGGTTTTTCATGCTTTCTTTTCTCCTGAACTGTAAACGGATTTACAACGATTTCATCAAAGACGAAGTCACGGTGTACGCCGCCCAGGCTTCTTTTTTTATCGTTCTCTCTGCCGCACCTTTTATCATGATTCTGCTGACGCTGATCCAGCTCATCCCCGCCGTCAGCCCGGAGGATCTGATGCACGTGATGACACAGCTTCTTCCCTCCAGCATCCACCCGCTGATTGAATCGGTAATCCAGGACATCCAGACTGTATCCCCGGCCGCCCTGCTCTCGGTTACCACCGTGGCAACCATCTGGTCGGCTGCCCGCGGCATGCTTGGGATCGAGCGCGGCTTAAACCGGATCATCGGCTGCCGCAAGCGCAGAAATTACCTTTTAGGACGTATCATCAACTCTGGCTATACCATTGTTTTTCTCCTGATGTGCATTTTCTCCCTGGTTCTGATGGTGTTCGGTTCCTCCCTGCAGCGCCTGCTATTCCGTTACTTTCCGATGCTGGACAGATTCGTTTCCTGCCTGATTAGTCTCCGGACGTTTCTTGCGCTAGCGCTGCTGACGCTCTTTTTCGTCGCGCTGTACACCTGGCTGCCCTATGAACGGCAGGATATCCGTCTCCAGCTTCCCGGTGCGCTGATTTCCACCGTCGGATGGATCGGATGTTCCTACGGATTTTCCATCTACTTCAACCATTTCAGTAATTATTCTTATATGTACGGCAGCTTGACCGCCGTCGTGATCCTGATGCTGTGGCTGTACGCCTGCATCTGCATCCTGTTTTTCGGTGCGGAAATCAACCAGCACTGGCGCAGATAATCCCCAGCTCAGGAACACCGGATACAGATAGCTTGCCCCAAACACTCCCAGCTGCTTTGGTCCGGTCACGCAGCCAAGCTCCTGCGCTTTTTTATACGCCACCAGGATGCTTGCACGCGTGACCGACTTTTCTTTCCGGCTGACAAACATCTCGTTGCCCCGGATCGTGTACGAATATTCCAGCCCTTTCGCCGTGTAAAATATTGCCCCCTCAAATGCAAGAATCGCTTCCCACAGGGCATCCGGCGTCTGTTCGCGCAGTAAAGTCTCCCTCTTCCGGCGCTGCACAGCTGTCTCCTGTACCTGACAATCTGCTGTATCTGGTTTTATTTCATTCTCTTTTGTTTCATCCATTTTTCCCACATCCATTTTGGGATCTTATTTCTTCCGCGTCAATGAAACCACCGTCTCACAATTGGCAGTATGCGGGAACATATCCACGCAGCACACCTTATCCACCTGATATCCTGCCGCCTGGATCGGTTCCAGATCCCTCGCAAGGCTGGTTGGTTTGCAGGACACATAAACCATGTGGCTGACGCCAAAATTCAAAATCTTTCCGATCGCCTTCGGATGGATTCCGTCGCGCGGCGGATCCAGAACGATCAGATCCGGCTTTTCTTCCAGCTCGTCCACCACCTTGAGGACATCCCCCGCCAGAAATTCGCAGTTGCCAAGTCCGTTGCGCGCCGCATTCTCACGGGCTGCCTCGACTGCTTCCCCGACAATCTCCACGCCGACTACTTTCTCCGCCACCGGTGCGAGGATCTGCGCGATCGTGCCGGTGCCGCTGTAAAGGTCAAATACGACTTTTCCCTTCGTCTCACCCACATACTCACGCGTTTTCTCGTACAGCACCTCCGCGCCCAATGAGTTCGTCTGGAAAAAAGAAAACGGCGAGATCTGGAACCGCAGCCCTAAAAGCTCTTCGTAAAAATGCTCGCGTCCGAACAGAATGTCCGTCCCCTCATCTTTTACGGCATCCGCCAATGTATCATTTTTAGTATGCAGAATGCCCGCAAAGCTTCCCTCCATAGGAAGTGCCTGCAGGCGCTCCGTCCATCCCCGTAAAAGTGCTTCCTCGGTTCCCTCAAAGGTGTCCGTCTGTGTCGTCGTGATCAGATCGACCAGAATCTCCCCTGTCTTGATCGCACGGCGCACCAGAAGATGGCGCAAATAGCCGGTATGCTGCATTTTTTTATAAAATCCAACTTTCTTTTCCTCAAAATATTCTTTTGTACAGACAAGAATCTTGCAAAATCCGGATGCACGATATGGCATTCGCCGGTTGTAACCACATCATAAAAACTGCCGCGCTTGTGCATTCCCAGCGACATAGGACCATCCTTGACCTCATCACCGAAGGAAAACTCCATCTTATTCCGGTAGCCCTGCACCAGCGGGCTGCCTAAGATGCCCTCAAACTCATATTCCGGACATACCGCATCCAGAAGGGAACGAACCTGTTTTTCCTTGATCGCAAGCTGTTCCTCATACGGAATCGGCTGATAAAGACATCCGCCGCAGATACCAAAATGCGGACATACATCCTCTGCCGTCTCTAACTTTGAGTGCTCGACAACCTCCAAAAGCATACCCTCGCATCGACCGCCGCGCTTTTTATTGATACGGAACCGGATCTTCTGTCCCGGAAGCGCATTTTTGACGATCGCTTTCTCTCCATCTATCACAACTACGCCCTTATTTGGAAACTCAATCCGTTCTACAGTTCCTTCGTAAATCTCACCTTTTTTCATTGATAACTATATAGCTCCTTCTCTCAGTGGCTTTTACCGCACTATAATCACCAACTGCAAATGCTTCTTCAACTCACAGCTAATTTCCATCTGCGGTTCTAATTCATATCTTTATAGTATACAGGAATTTTTTTCTTTTTCCAAGATATAAAAAATACAAACTTATCTACAAACTTTCCTATGGCATAAAAAATACTGCGTGAAACCGATTTTCCGATTCCGCGCAGTATTTATTCTGATTCATTGACTAAATTATCACAATCAGTCTTTCTTTTCTTTCTCGTCGCTCTCATCCTCGAAGAAATCGTCGTCGAAATCATCATCGAAGTCGTCCTCGAAATCTTCCAGATAATCTGGAGTAAAGAAACGATATACGCCGTATGCAATCGCTGCAACTGCTGCTACAATACCGATAATGGCTAAAATCCAGAGAATACAGTTTTTCTGTTTCTCCTCTTCTTCTTTTCTGTGAAGGAATTCATTCAGTTTGGTTGCATTCATGATCTCTTCTACTCTGGAGAGCGCATCTTTGCTCATCATATCAAATTTATTCATACACTCCACATCCTTTCCCGCGTTTTGATCCGCAATTCTTGATTTTATTATACCATCTCTCAGCCGATTTTACTATATTTTTTATTGGATCTGGCGAAAATGTTTTAATACGGCATTACTGTTTTCGCATACGTGTACAGTAACAATACGGCACGGTCTAACATTTCACCAGTTTTGCAAATGAAGCAAACATTTTTTTCACGCCCACGCGGTCAAAATTAACCGTCACCTCAAAATCCTTGCCGCCGTCCGCGATCTTCTGCACCGTTCCCTCGCCAAATTTGAGGTGGCGGACTCGGTCGCCCTCGCCGTAGGAAAGATGGTCGGCCTTCTGGACCGTAAATGCCTTGCCAAATGACGGTGCCGGGCTGGCTGGACGGCTGCTGGAACTATAAGCGCTCTTATATGGATCCAGCGTGCGGCCAGAACCAGCACTTCCGGAACCATTCACACCGCCCCAGCCGCTCATCCGGGCTGCGCCGCGCTCCCAGGCGGCATCGTTCTCTGAAAGAGGGTGTTTTCCAGACATTCCGCCAATCCGCACCCGATCGCCGTCTCCCGCGCCAGATACACCAAAGCTGCCCGTTGTCCAGCCAGAAGTCCCCGAATCTTCAAATCCGCGTCCGCCCCGGCTCATACCGGCAGCCCGTTCAAAGACGGTCGGCTGATCTTCCTCGTCCAGAAGCTGCGGCGGAATCTCCTCGATGAAGCGGCTGACCTTCGCAAACCGCGTTTCTCCATTGACCATGCGCTGTCTCGCCGCCGTCAGCGTCAGTTCTTTCTCCGCACGGGTGATTCCGACATAGCAGAGACGCCGTTCTTCTTCGATGGCGTCCTTATCATCCGAAAAGATGGACATGCTGCTCGGAAACAGCCCGTCCTCCATGCCGCTTAAATAGACATACGGAAATTCCAGACCTTTTGCGCCGTGCAAAGTCATCAGGACAATCCTGTTTTCGGATTCGTCCAGGCTATCTACATCCGCTACCAGCGCAACCTCCTCCAAAAATCCGTCCAGCGTCGGTTCCTCCGCCGTGCTCATATAGCCGGTCGCCTTATTAACCAGCTCTTCCACGTTCTGCAGACGTGTTTCTCCCTCGATCTCGCCTTCCGCCTCCAGATCCTTCTTATATCCCGTCTCTTCCAGAATCGCCTCGATAAGTTCCGGGATCGAAAGGGCCGAAAGCCGCGACCGGAAGTTTTCGATCTGCTCCGTAAACTTCTCGATCTTATCCGCCGCCTTGCCGATCGTCGGCACGCCGCGCACGCGCAGCAGTGCATCATAAAAGCTCATGCCATTGGCAGACGCATAGATCGTCACTTTTCCGATCGAGGTCGCACCGATGCCGCGCTTCGGCACATTGATAACACGCTGAACCGCCAGATCATCGCGCCCATTCGCAATCGTCTTTAAATAGCAGAGAATATCCTTGATTTCCTTGCGCTGATAGAAATTGACGCCACCGACCAGCCGGTACGGAATGCTGTAATAAATACATTTTTCCTCCAGAAGACGCGACTGTGCATTGGTACGGTACAGCACGGCAAAATCCGAATATTCCGCATTTTTCTCTTCTTTCTCACGCTCAATATCACAGATAATGGCGTCTGCCTCCTCGTATGCCGTGTCATACTGACGGAAGCGCACCTTCGGTCCCTCGTCATTCGCCGTCCACAGCGTCTTGTCCTTTCTGCCGCGGTTGTGGCGGATCACCTCATTTGCCGCGTTCAGGATGCTCTGGGTGGAACGGTAGTTCTGCTCCAGCTTGATAACGCGTGCGCCCGGAAATGCTTTCTCAAAACTTAAAATATTTTCGATATTTGCCCCGCGGAATTTGTAGATCGACTGATCATCATCACCGACCACACAGATATTTCTGTACTTCTTTGCCAGCAGATCGACCAGCTTAAACTGTACAAGGTTCGTGTCCTGGTACTCGTCCACCATGATATACCGGAATTTATCCTGATAATATTCCAGCACATCCGCGTTTGCCTCGAAAAGTTCTACCGTTTTCACCAGCAGATCGTCAAAATCCAGAGCATTATTCTTCTTGAGTTCTTTCTGGTATTCCCGGTAAATCTGAGCAATCTTTTTCTCCCGGAAGTCCGCTCCCGCCTGCTGCTCAAACTCATCCGCCGTGATCCGGTCATTTTTCGCCGCAGAAATCCGTGACAGCACCGCCCGCTCCTTAAACTGCTTCGGATCCGCCTGCATTTTCTTGAGCACCTGCTTCATCAGCGTTTTCTGGTCGTCGCCGTCATAGATAGTAAAATTCGAGTCATATCCCAGACGGTCGATAAATCGGCGCAAAATCCGAACGCAGCTCGAATGGAACGTGCTGACCCAGATCGCCTCCGCGCCTTCCCCCACAATCTTATCCACACGCTCGCGCATCTCCGCCGCCGCTTTATTGGTAAATGTGATCGCCATGATATTCCACGGCGCCACCCGTTTTTCCTCGATTAAATACGCAATCCGGTGTGTCAGGACGCGCGTCTTTCCTGAACCGGCGCCTGCCAGAACCAGGAGTGGTCCCTCCGTGTGAAAAACCGCCTCCCGCTGCATCGGGTTAAGTGTGTCGTATTTGCTCATATATGTTTCGTTCCCTTCTATCCTCTTATATAATCTATTTTTAATGACAAAAAGTATGTTCGAATACGCTCTAGTATAATCTATTTTCTCTTGGATGTCACGGAATTTTCATTGATTTTAAATTTCTCCTTGCTATCTGGTTTTCAAAACTATATAATATCACATAGAGAGTTCATGACAGCGGAAGCGCCAAAATCGCCTCCCTGTTTCGCAGCTTTCGAATTTCAACGCAGCGAGGTACATACATGAAATCGAACGAAGAACGCCTGCAGGATCTGCTGGCTTATGTTGATAGTCTGACCCGGGTGCATCCGTCGGAGATTCCCGGTATTGATTTATATATGGATCAGGTCACGACCTTCATGGACAGCCACCTGAACACTTCCAAATGGCTGGGCGAGGATAAGATCCTGACCAAAACCATGATCAATAACTATGCCAAAAATAACCTGCTGCCGCCGCCCGTCAAAAAACGCTACTCCAAGAATCATCTGCTGATGCTGATTCTGATTTATTATTATAAAAATGTGATATCCTTTCGGGATATTGAGCAGCTCTTCTCGCCCATCAGCGAGCACCACTTTTCCCATGGTTCCAGCCCGGAATTAGAAGAGCTTTACAACGAAATCTTTTCGCTGGAAAAAGGGCAGCGCAAGCGCTTGCAGGAAGACGTCATGGCAAAATTTGACGCCGCCAGCCAGACATTCAAGGACTATGACTGTGAAGACCGCGAGTATTTACAGCTGTTCGCCTTTATCAGTGAGCTGGCGTTTGATGTCTATCTGAAAAAACAGATGATTGAAATCCTGGCGGAACAGCTCCGGCAGGAGACGCCAGTGAATCCGAAGAAGAAGAAATAGGCAGCACTTCCGCTGTACCGCCACACTCAAAAATAGGCTAAACAACAAAAATTTCAACCCATTGCACCATACACGATAAAAAAGACACTGGAATCACTTCCCCTTGTGGAAATTCTTTCAATGTCTTTTTTCTTTCATTTCTTTTTATCTTTCATTCAACCAGCTGCCAGCTCCTGGGACAATTCCACCCCAAGCCAAATTTGTCCATCTTTGGCAGGTTGGTTTGCTACACCTATGAAAGTACGCGCTTTATCTATCGTGCGTATATTCCTACTTCGTCTTACGCTTCCGTTTTCTCCGCCTCTTCCTGCTCTTTCACACGCGCAAATACCATATCATATCCGTCGCTTCCGTAATTTAAAGAACGGTTGACACGGCTGATCGTCGCTGTCGATGCGCCGGTCTTGTCCGCGATCTCCAGATATGTCTTCTTCTCGCGCAGCATCTTCGCTACTTCATATCTCTGGGAAAATGATAAAAGTTCATTAACTGTGCATACATCCTCGAAAAAGCTATAGCATTCGTCGGTATTTTTCAGTGTCAGAATCGCCTGGAACAGATGATCCACAGCTTCGGTTTTCAGTTTTTTATTCATAATGCAAGGCACCCCTTTTTAATATGTACTCCGAAAATATATTCATTTTTCCGTTTTTCTTATATTAACATATTAAAGTTTTAAAGTCTAGTATCTTGCCTATTTTTATGAATATTTTATTTTTCATCTGTTCACGCAATATACATTTATGCGAATCTGCCAAATCTTCTACAGCATAAACTTCTCCACCACATGAGCCACACCGTCGTCGTTGTTGGAATAGGTAATAAAGTCTGCAGCTTTCCGCACCGGAAGCACCGCATTCTCCATCGCTACACCTAATCCGGCATACTGAATCATCGTGAGGTCGTTGTAGCCGTCCCCACAGGCAATCATCTGCTCACGCGAAAGCCCGATGTGAGAAAGAAGGCGCTCTAACGACTGTGCTTTATCGATGCCCCTCGGAAGCACCTCCAGGAAAAACGGCTCCGAACGGTAAACGCTGAAATTCTTCCCCATCGCCGCCTTGACGCGCGGCTCGACCATCGCCAGGTAGTCTCCATCCTCCATCATCAGGTATTTCGGTACCGGATACGTGATCGCAGCTTCCATGTCGTCCACCTGTACTAACTCCATGCCGTTGATCCGCGCTTCCAACTTCGCATAGGGACTGTCACTCTGGTTCGTCAGAAGCTTTGCCCCCGCCTCATCGTAACTCAAAAGCCCCACCTGTTCCTCCTCGGCCAAGCGTATAATCTTCTGATTTGCCTCCTGCGGCAGGGAACGGCTGAATATGATCTCGCCGGTTTTGCAGTTCGTGATCCTGCCTCCATTAAACGACAGAATATAACTGCCGTATTTTGCCAGCTCCAGCTCTCTCGCAAGCGGCAGCACTCCCGGCGTCGGACGCCCGGACGCCAGAACAATCTTCTTTCCGCGCTCCTGAAGCTCCATCAGACGCTGCTTCGTCTTTGGCGTAATCACCTTATCTCTGTTTGTTAAGGTTCCGTCCAGATCCAGGACGATAATCTCATAACTATGTTTTTCGGTCATATTTACTCCACATTCAAATCATACATACTATTTTGTCAATTAGCAACATGCCACATTACTTAATGCAATCCCTTCTTAATTTCTCAAATGGTTAACTCATATACTTCCGTTACTTTTGCCATTGCTTCCTGTATCCCCTCTATGAAAGATTTTTTTGCAATGCATCAATTAATTCCTCTACAACAATTGGCTTGGATAGAAATCCATTCATACCGTATTCCAGCGCTTCCTTCCTGTCTTCATCAAAAGCATTGGCAGTCATGGCAAGAATAGTGATTCCCGCCTGTGCCGGATCATCCAGGGCACGAATCCGCTTTGTGGCCTCATACCCGTTCATGACAGGCATCTGCACATCCATCAACACAAGATCATAACCGCCTGGTTTTGATTTTTTTACTTTCTCTACTGCCTCTGCTCCATTTTCGGCAGTATCAACCAGAAAGCCATATTCATTCAGGAGCTCTACCGCAATTTCACGGTTCAGTTCATTGTCTTCCACAAGCAATATACATCTGCCCTTGAAATCTGAACCTGCTGCCGGGAGAATATTATCCTCTTGCTCAGCCTGCCTCTGACCGATAGCTATCATCAAGGTCTCTCTGATATCTGACATAAACATAGGTTTCGAACAGAATGCTGTAACCCCTGCCGCTCTGGCCTCCACTTCGATATCCGACCAGTCATAAGCCGTCAGGATAATGATTGGTGTATGGTCACCCAGACTGCGGATCTGGCGGGTCACTTCAATCCCGTTCATATCCGGCAGACGCCAGTCAATGATATACGCATGGAATGCATCCCCCAGTTCCATAGACTGCCGCGCCCGGAGAACAGCCTCCTTACCGGAAAGAGTCCATTCTGAACGCATTCCAATCTTGACAAGCATCTTTGTCACACTGTCACAGGTATTAAAATCATCATCTACCACCAATGCCTTAAGACCTTCCAGCTCTACGATCTTCTCTATGCGGTGATGCTCAGTCTGAATCCGAAATGGCAGACGGACAATAAATTCGGTACCTTTGCCCTGTTCTGTCTGAACCTCAATGGTTCCACCCATCATATTTACAATGTTCTTGGTGATCGCCATGCCAAGTCCTGTACCCTGAGTCTTGCTGACCGTGGAAGTCCGTTCCCTCTCAAAAGGAGAAAAGAGCTTCTGTACAAATTCCGGGCTCATACCGATTCCGTTATCCTTTACCCGGATCTCATACAGTTCACTGCCTTTTACCGTTCCCGGGAACTGCTTTAACCGGACAGAAACGGTTCCACCTGCAGGCGTAAACTTAATGGCATTGGACAAAAGATTCAACAGCATCTGATTCAGACGCGTCTTATCACAATAGACGTACTCATTCGTCACATCCATTGCATCCATATAAAGCTCCAGCTGCTTCGCATGAATCTGCCCACTGACGATGGTCTTCAGATCATGAAGCACTTCCGACAGGCTCACCTCTATTTCTTCCAGATGAATCTTTCCACTCTCGATACGGCTCATATCCAATATATCATTGATCAGGGAGAGCAGATGGTTACTGGACGAAAGGATCTTGCTTAGATAATCCCTGACTTTTTTCTGATTGTCAATGTTGCTTACAGCCAATGTTGTAAGGCCAATAATTGCATTCATGGGTGTCCGGATATCGTGGGACATATTGGAAAGGAACGTACTCTTTGCACGATTGGCAGTCTCCGCAGCACGGACTGCCTCAGAAAGTGCCTGATTCATTTTCCGGTCAGAGGTACGATCCGACATAACCAGAATAAATTTCTTTTTCCCGTTTACCTCACTGCCCATTGCAATATTATGAAACCAGCGTCGTTCTCCTGTTTTCAAATGAGCATATTCACAATCCCATTCCTTCTGTTCATTTACCTGAATTTCTTCCAGATAATTCGTTTCCGGATCTTGTGACTCTGTGAGATGCAGTTTTCCCAAAACACGAATATCTTTACGGATTTGTTCCACTGTAATACCCAGCAATTTTTCCGCATTCGGGCTGACATAATCTGCCTGTTGTCTTTTTGCATCCAGCATCAGAAAAACATCATTTACATTCATTGACAGCTTTTGAAACAATTCATCCCGGTACAGGATCTCCGTATCCTTTTTCCTAAGATTTCTCCTGTTTTTTTGCACAATAAGGCTAATTAAAAAGGCGGCAGCACAGAGCACAACTGCACCTACAAGAAGAATCGTACTATACTGCAGACTGTTCATACTGGCATTCACAATATCCACCTGAACAAGTCCCAGAAACATCCAGTCCTGAATATCTGATTTTTCATAGACCAGATAGTAGCTTCTTCCATCAAGCTTTACCATTCCCGCATCGCTACGCCCTTCTTTAAACTTTTCCGAAAGCTCATTGATCTCTCTTTCAGGCATCTCCGAATGCTCTCTCAGAACGGCGAAGAAATTATACACTCTCCCCCATGACTCGGAAGAATGATCCACCACAACACGACCATCCTGATGAACCACATAACTCTGGGCATTTCCGTCGAAAGCAGAGATGTCCAGTACATTTACGATATCAGAATTCTCATAGGCAATGGCAATCGCATCATATTCAAATCCCTGATAGCTTCCATAGACCTTGGGAGTTGCAAAAACAAGCAGCTGGGCTTTTCCAGGAACTGCTGCATTTGTTATCACATCACTTCCCTGCCGGAGCTCCTCTTCCATATTCCCCTGTAATCCAAGATACCCTGTTTCACCTGTTACCTTCTTATAGTTTCCGTCAGCTGACAGAAAAAAGAATTCTAAAAATCCGGCATCTTCCTGTGCTTTCTCTATATATTCACGAATTTTGTCTTCATTAGAGATGTTCTGCAGATTCTCTCCCCAGATATGAAGATAGGTCAGATTCTTGTCTGTCAGTTCCCGCAGCATATTATCAGACTGATGAAAAATCTCTGTCAGATGAGACACACTTTCCTCATATACCGTTTTCGACACAAATTCAAAATATCGGAAAACCGTCAATACGATTCCAAGCAAAATAGCTATAAAAACAGCTGCCTTGAATTGTTTGCTATTGACAAGCTTCTTTTTGTCTGTATTATGATTCTTAATATCCATTTTTCTCACCTCAGAGCCATATAGTCTTCATGCTCTGCAAGAACGGCATCACCATCTGAAATATATCCTATCCAGGTATCCTTCACAGAAGTATCTCTTATATCAAACACAATATTATCATCTACCGGATAATTCTCCATGTATTTAGGTGTCGTCAGGCAGGTTACCGTGAACATCTCTTTGTCCTGAACTTTCTTTCCATCCTTCGTAACTCTGTTCAATGTATAACCATTATCCGTTTCCCGGAGCTCCACAGAAATACCACTGAACACAGGGAGAGAACCTCGGTTAAAGGGAATAAAGCCTCCCTCATAGCCTTCCACAAAATTTCTGACAGTCTCCTTCAGTTCCGCCCCACTCATCTTACTGCTGTAAGCTGAAAGACCATTGGGCATGATCATGTCACCCGCCATTTTTTCTGTGTAACCGGCTTTCAGCACGTTTCCAGTAAAGCTGTTTCCAGTGGTGATCAGCACATCCGTATCATAAATGCCGCGCAGAGTGTTTGCCATAACCGAATAAGCCGCATTACCTCCACTGGTATGGAAACGATTGGAATATGATTTCTGTGAATCTAACAGGATATCCTCAGAGATAGTCTGCTCATTCAAAAGCTGGGTGTTAAAGGACTGATAAGCCTGCTCTGCATCGTATTCTCCTGCAATCATCTTAGATACCACATCCTTGGAAACAGCGAAAAAATCATTTGACGCAATACGGATATACATATGATTTTCTTCAATCACAGGTTTCACATCTTTCAGATATTCTGTAAGATGGATATCCACATCCTGGCTGTAGCTTAAGAGATCCTGACCATCATAAAGGATCTGTTTCTGTGCATTCTCAGAAAGCATCGTGTTCAATACCTTCATGGCTTTCTGCCGTCGTGTTTCATCCTGTGCCAGGTCACGGTTTAAAGCCACCTGAAAATAGGGTGTAGTCATCAGCCATTTTTCGCCGTTTTCTTGAAAGAATGGCAGAAATATTGTTTGAATGCCCTGATCCTGAAACATTTTTACACCGGAAGAGCTTCCAAAGTACATGGCAAGCTTCCCATTTTGATACATTTCTACTATATCATCATAATTCAAATCCAGATCGTCCTGACTCAGACCGATATCCCGGATGAACTGTTCCATACGTTCAAAAGCCGCCGGCCAGACGGTGCTGTCCAGACCTTCTCTCTTTGTATTATCCGGGTCACTGTAGGTCGTCCGCCACTTGCGTCCGTCTACAGAAGACAACTCTGATGCTGACAGCCCCTGCAGTGTCTCCATACAGGTATAATCATAAAAATAGTCTGCTGTAAACCCACGGATTCCCTCATCGTCAAATGCCTGACAGGCAGAGACGAAGCTGTCATAATCGGTTGGCAGCGGAATATCGTACTCTTCAAAAAGATCCTTGTTCACTACAAAGCCATGGGCATCTGCGCACACTGGAAGCCAGTTTACGCTGCCATCCTCATTCCTAAAATTGTTTAGATATGTATCATAGACAGCACCAGCCGCATTGGTTGTAGAAAGATCCATCAGACTATCTTTCAGAGGACTTGCATCATGCAGTGAAAAACGACAGCAGGTTATAATATCCGGCAATCCTTCATTTTCATCCAGAAATCTGTAAAAATCCAGATCATTATTTCCTACTACAAATTCAACATTGATATCCGGAAGCTGCTTCTGAATATAGGGTGCGTATTTTTCATACAGTTTTGTACTCCATAAATACACCGTGATGGTTTCTGCATCTTCTTTTTCTGCACGCTTCCCGCCACAGCCTGACAAAAGAGATATAGCAGTCACCATCACCAGAAGCACAGCAAGTAACTTATTTCTATTTTTCTTTTTCATTACGAATCCCCCTAAAACTGCGTTCCTCTAGTTCATAAATTACCTTTACCAGTAATTTTTCATCAACAGGCTTAGAAATATGTTCATCCATCCCTGCTTCTTTTGCTTTTATTCTGTCCTCCGCGAACGCATTTGCTGTCATTGCAATGATCGGTATCACCTTAGCATCTTTTCTATCCATGGAACGAATCGTCTTTGCTGCTTCATAACCATTCATAACCGGCATCATGATATCCATAAGAATCGCATCAAATTCACCGGGTTCACTTTTTTTGAATCGTTCAACGGCTTCCTGCCCATTCCATGCCTTAGTCACGACAGCACCTTCATTCTGAAGCACAAATTCAGCAATTTCCATGTTCAGCTCATTATCTTCTGCCAGAAGAATATGCAGTCCCTTTATAGGTTTTCCATCTGATACATCTTTCTTTTCTTCCCGTTTATCCGAATTCAGATCGATTTTAAATGGAATCCGGATCACAAAGGTAGTCCCTGCACCGTTTTCACTTTCAAAGGTAATGGTTCCACCCATTGTCTCAATCAACTTCTTTGCAATCGGCATTCCCAGGCCTGTTCCGGCAAATTTTGTACGGCTTCCTGCATGTTCCTGGGCAAACGGTTCAAAAATATGTTTCTGAAACTCATCTGTCATTCCGATTCCTGTATCCCGGCAGACAAATTCTATCGTTGTCATCTCTGGCTGTCCGGATGGAATCTCCCGGCAGCTAATATAGATATGTCCGTTTTTTCTGTTATATTTCACCGCATTCGACAGTATATTCATCATCACACGTTTCACATATCCTGGACTTCCAATAAGCTTCCGATGTGTGATTTCTTTCTTCTCCCACACGATCCGGATATTCTGTTCTGCCGCCATCTGCTCGATCACAACAAGTACTTCCCTGGAAATACGGCTCAGATCAAACGGAATTTCTTCCAAAATCACTTCGCCCGACTCCAGCTTACTCATATCCAGGACATCGTTTACCAGTTCCAGCAACAAATTGGATGCCTCTTTCACCTTTGTTCTGTATTCTGTCTGTTTCTCCATATCATCTGCACAATGATCTGCCATATTGACCAAACCGCAGATTCCATTAATCGGAGTCCGGATATCATGGCTCATCCTTTGGAGGAATTCCGTTTTCGCCCTATTGGCGGCTTCCGCCTTTTTTGCAGCTATCAGAAGTTCTGCTTTATATTTTTCATCCTTTTCCCGTTCTTGTTTCTCATGTTCCAGATTGGTTCTGGAGATACAGAACCAGAATATACCAAATATCAGAAAATATAGAAAAATAACACTTATCATCCTTAATAGAAGATTATGAAATACTTCTCGATCCGCAAGATATGCATAAATATAATAATCCCGCTGCTTCAGCATGATTCCGTAGCATCCGGTTCCTTCATTCTTCAAATGAAAAATATGCTGGCTGTCTGTATGGCTTTTCATTGCCTGAACAACCTCATTGTCGGCCGTATTCTGCCCCAACAGGCTCTCATCGTTACTGGCAACAACGAGCCCATCGTCTGCAACAATAATTGTTCCATCTTTCTGGACACTATAGCCATTTAAAAGCCCCTGTATTGTCAAAGTATAGTTTCTGGTAAATTCAGGAGATGTGTAATAGTAAATTGCCACAATACCCGGTGCGTCTTTTCTGGCGCAGGCTGCAATGTCGATCCGGGACCCGTCTTCCCTGGCAAACCGTTCCGAATAGCTTCTTTCTTCATATCCGGCAAAATCCATGATAATTTCTTTTTGCAGATACTTCGTAATCTCATCCGTCAGAGACTCGTTCATGCTGTACTCACAGACCACCTTTCCTTCTGCATCAAGTACAAGGATACCATTCACCCAGAGCGTCTGCAGATTATCCTTCAGAAACTCCCGGCTTAACTGACCGCCGTTTTCTGTTTCCATGTTAATATTGGTACTCATCTGTCTGGCACTTTCAATGGCACGGAGGAGACTTTTGGATTCCGAAGATTCATTATAATGGGTGTAGGTGGAGCACTGCACTTTCACATAGTTTACGATCTCTACCATTCTTTCTTCTGCTTCCGCTTTTTCCGTGTGGAAGAAATAAAATAGAGAGACTACAGCCACACAGATTCCAAGCAAAATACCAATTGTTTTAATCTGTTTTTCCTTCGTTCTTCTCTTAATATCCAAGATTATCCACCTCCAGATACTTCTCCGGATCATCCAGATATTTTTCAATGATTTTCAGGGATGTGCCATCCTGACGCATTTCCTCCAGAATCTGATCCATCTGTTCACAGATTCCCCGCTCATCCTCTTTTGCAAAAGCAACCCCTATTCCGGTGATCATCAGCGGTTCTTCCAGGATACGAAAGCTTATGTCATCATCCTTCATATACTGGACAATCGATTCCTCATGTGCGGCAGCTGCATCCACATATCCTTTCCCCAGAAATGTATAGATCAGTTCCCGGTGTCCCAGGCTGATCAGATTTCCCAGTTTTGGGATTCTCTCATCCGTCCGGTTCAGAAAGATGCCCTCCGGTTTGGTTGTGGACTGGACAGCCAGATTTTTCCCCTCCAGGTCACTCAGTTTATAGATGTCACTGCTCTCATTTACAGCAACCACCTGACGGCTTGCTATATACGGTCCGGCCCAGCGGTAATCATCCAGACGTCCTTCCATGGAAAAACAGCCCATGATGCAATCTATCTCTCCACTCTCCACCAGCTCTTTCTTCTTCTCCCAGTTAATCTGGACAACCTCCACCCGATAGCCCATTCTTCTGAGGCTTCTGTAGCCAGTTCTACATCGATTCCTGTCGGCACACCATCTTCATTCAGATAATTGTATGGTGGATAGTTGTCGCTTCCTAGTGTGATGACGGGTTTTTCCGTTTCTTTTTTATTCTCATCTGTATTTTTGCACCCTGCCAGGATGACTGCTAAGATTCCAACAAGCAGAATACCTGCGATCACTCTTTTTCCTTTCATTTTCCTTCCATCCCTGTTATTCTTTTCTATTTTTTCACATCTTATTTCCGGCTATTTATTACGATTCAGTGGCCTGCGCTTCGGTGCCCCCCACACATAAGACTTAATTTCCTATATGATCAAAAAAAGCTCCATGTAAAAAATTTACAGGAACTTTATCTATAATACCCACTTAACTCTTACCTTATATTCTTACACTTTCGATTATAGCATTCAAAATATACCATGTCCATAAAAATTGCCATCATACATGTTTTTTTTCATAAACAGCCGCCGGTTATTTATACAAAAGAACCCCCTTACTTTCGTAAGGGAGTCCTTATCTACCCATTTATTCTATTTAAGGTTTCCTTTAAATAATTATTTCTCAGCGATTGCAGCCTGAGCAGCAGCCAGACGAGCGATCGGCACACGGAACGGTGAGCAGGATACATAGTCAAGACCAATCTTGTGGCAGAACTCTACGGAAGACGGGTCGCCGCCGTGCTCGCCGCAGATACCTACATGAAGGGTCGGGCGCTCTGCTTTACCTAACTTGATCGCCATCTCCATGAGCTTACCTACGCCAGTCTGATCCAGTTTTGCGAATGGATCGCTCTCGAAGATCTTCTTATCATAGTAAGCATTCAGGAACTTGCCTGCATCATCACGGGAGAAGCCGTAGGTCATCTGAGTTAAGTCGTTTGTACCGAAGCAGAAGAATTCAGCCTCTTTTGCGATGTCGTCAGCGGTCAGAGCTGCACGCGGGATCTCGATCATGGTACCTACTTCGTACTTCAGATCAACGCCTGCTGCTGCGATCTCCTCGTCAGCGGTCTTCGCAACGATATCTTTTACATATTTTAACTCTTTCGCATCGCAAGCGAGCGGAATCATGATCTCCGGTTTTACGGACCAGTCAGCGTGAGCTTTCTGTACGTTGATAGCTGCACGGATAACTGCCTTGGTCTGCATAACTGCGATCTCCGGATAGGTAACTGCCAGACGAAGTCCACGGTGACCCATCATCGGGTTGAACTCATGCAGGGAAGCGATGATGTTCTTGATAGTCTCAACCGGTTTGCCCTGAGCGTCAGCCAGTTTCTTGATGTCATCTTCCTCAGTCGGAACAAACTCATGCAGCGGCGGATCCAGGAAACGGATGGTTACCGGGTTGCCCTCCAGAGCCTCGAATAAGCCTTCGAAATCGCCCTGCTGATACGGAAGGATCTTATCCAGAGCTGCTTCTCTCTCTTCTACAGTGTCAGCACAGATCATCTCACGGAAAGCAGCGATTCTGTCTTCCTCGAAGAACATATGCTCAGTACGGCAAAGACCGATACCTTCTGCGCCAAGCTCTCTAGCTTTCTTCGCATCTGCCGGTGTATCAGCGTTGGTACGAACTTTCAGTCTTCTGAACTTGTCAGCCCATGCCATAACGCGGCCGAATGTACCAGCGATGGTAGCGTCTACGGTCTTGATCTCGCCCTCGTAAATATTACCGGTTGTACCATCAATGGAGATGAAGTCTCCCTCATTGAACTCTTTACCAGCTAATGTGAATTTCTTATTTTCTTCATCCATAGCGATGTCGCCGCATCCGGATACACAGCAGGTACCCATACCACGGGCAACTACGGCTGCGTGAGAGGTCATACCACCACGAACGGTTAAGATACCCTGAGCAACCTTCATACCGGTAATGTCTTCCGGAGAGGTCTCAAGACGAACTAAGACAACCTTCTCGCCCTTTTCAGCCCATTTCTCAGCATCCTCTGCAGTGAATACAACTTTACCGCAAGCAGCACCCGGAGAAGCACCTAAGCCTTTTCCAAGCGGAGTAGCTGCCTTTAATGCAGCAGCGTCAAACTGCGGATGCAGCAGTGTATCGAGGTTACGCGGGTCGATCATAGCGACTGCTTCTTCCTCTGTCTTATGTCCTTCATCTACCAGGTCGCAAGCGATCTGCAGAGCTGCCTGAGCAGTTCTCTTACCGTTACGGCACTGTAACATATAAAGTTTACGGTTCTCTACAGTAAACTCCATATCCTGCATATCATGGTAGTGGTTCTCAAGCACATCGCAAACCTTGATGAAATCTGCATATGCCTCCGGGAACTCCTGCTCCATCTGAGCGATCGGCATCGGAGTACGAACACCAGCAACTACGTCCTCGCCCTGTGCGTTCTTTAAGAACTCGCCCATCAGCTTCTTCTCGCCGGTTGCCGGGTCACGGGTAAATGCAACACCTGTACCGGACTCATCGTTTAAGTTACCGAATACCATCGGCATTACGTTTACTGCAGTACCCCAGGAATACGGAATATCATTATCTCTTCTGTATACGTTCGCACGTGGGTTGTCCCAGGAACGGAATACAGCTTCGATTGCTAATTTTAACTGAACAACCGGGTCAGACGGGAAGTCCTCACCTAACTGTTTTTTGTACTCAGCCTTGAACTGCTCAGCCAGAGTCTTTAAGTCAGCAGCAGTCAGTTCGATATCGTACTGAACACCCTTCTCTTCTTTCATCTTGTCGATGAGCTGCTCGAAGTATTTCTTACCAACTTCCATAACGACATCCGAGAACATCTGGATGAAACGTCTGTAGGAGTCATATACAAATCGCTCAAATTTCGGGTCCGGGTTGCCTGCGATCATCGCTGCAACTACCTCGTCATTTAAACCAAGGTTTAAGATGGTATCCATCATACCTGGCATGGATGCTCTCGCACCGGAACGAACCGATACTAACAGTGGGTTCTTCAGATCGCCAAATTTCTTTCCATTGAGCTCTTCCATCTTCTTAACGCCTTCCATGGTCTGTGCCATGATCTCGTCGTTAATCTTGCGACCATCTTCGTAATACTGGGTACAAGCCTCAGTTGTGATTGTAAATCCCTGTGGAACCGGCAGACCGATGCTTGTCATCTCCGCCAGGTTCGCTCCCTTTCCTCCCAGCAGGTTACGCATGGTCATGTCGCCCTCGCTAAACATATAAACCCATTTTGCCATAAGTATTTTCCTCCTATACTCGTTTATGTTTTACATTCACATATTTGTATTTATGTGAAAGATAAAAGCCATCGTGAATATTATAACATAAACTGCGGTCTAGTAAAGAGTTTTTTTGAATTCTTTCCAACTTTTTTTCGATCAATATATATTTTTTTGTAATTTTCGCGAATATTAAATGAGATGACTATCCAGAACAGTGCCTAATCTTCCCCAAAATAAATTTCGTTCTTTGCAAAATGCCAAAAATGTCACAAGCCCTCTCTAACACAAAAAGCAGAAACCATCTCCTGTTTTCTGGAATATGGTTTCTGCTTTTTTGTTTATTTAAAGATTAGAAACGGAACTTATCCTCAAAGTAGTTCTTTAACTCGGCGATCGGCACACGTACCTGCTCCATGGTATCACGGTCACGGACGGTAACAGCCTGGTCGGTCTCCGACTCGAAGTCGTAAGTGATGCAGAACGGAGTACCGATCTCATCCTGACGGCGGTAACGCTTACCAATGTTTCCTCTGTCGTCGAACTCGCAGTTGTAGTACTTGGAAAGCTCTGCGTAGATCTTCTCTGCTCCCTCGTTAAGCTTCTTGGACAGCGGAAGCACACCGATCTTAACCGGTGCAATCGCCGGATGGAAGTGAAGAACGGTTCTCACATCGCCCTCTCCGATCTCTTCCTCATCGTATGCAGCACACAGGAATGCCAGGGTTACACGGTCAGCACCCAGTGACGGCTCAATCACATACGGGATGTATTTCTCCTTCTTCTCATCGTCAAAGTAGGTCATATCCTGACCGGAGGTGTTCTGATGCTGGGTCAGATCGTAATCGGTACGGTCTGCGATACCCCACAGCTCGCCCCATCCGAACGGGAACAGAAATTCCAGATCGGTCGTCGCCTTGCTGTAGAAGCACAGCTCTTCCGGAGAATGGTCGCGCGCGCGCATCTCATCCGGCTTGATGCCAAGTGTCTGCAGCCAGTCGATGCAGTGCTGTTTCCAGTATGCAAACCACTCAAGGTCGGTTCCCGGTTCACAGAAGAACTCCAGCTCCATCTGCTCGAACTCTCTGGTACGGAAAGTAAAGTTACCCGGTGTGATCTCGTTACGGAAAGATTTACCGATCTGACCGATACCAAACGGGATCTTCTTGCGGGAGGTTCTCTGTACGTTCTTGAAGTTTACAAAGATACCCTGTGCAGTCTCCGGACGCAGATATACGGTGTTTTTTGCATCCTCGGTAACTCCCTGGAAAGTCTTGAACATCAGGTTAAACTGACGAATGTCAGTGAAATCATGCTTGCCGCAGCTCGGACAGCAGATGTTATTGTCATCAATGTACTGTTTCATCTGCTCCTGGGACCAGCCGTCTACAGAACCCTCGATCTCGATGTTGTGCTCTGCCATATAGTCCTCGATGAGCTTATCTGCACGGAAACGCTCTTTACAGCTCTTGCAGTCCATCAGCGGGTCAGAGAAGCCGCCCAGATGTCCGGATGCCACCCATGTCTGGGAGTTCATGAGAATCGCACAGTCTACACCTACGTTGTACGGGCTTTCCTGAATAAATTTCTGCCACCATGCACGTTTTACATTGTTTTTCAGTTCTACGCCCAGATTGCCGTAGTCCCATGTATTGGCAAGGCGCCGTAAATCTCAGAACCCGGATATACAAATCCTCTTGATTTTGCGAGCGCCACGATTTTGTCCATCGTCTTTTCCATTTGTCTTGTCCTCCTGATTCATTTATCATTGTACCCGTCCCCGCCTCTTCTTTCGATATCTGGCAGATGGACGAATTTAACAATCATTCTGTTTTTTATCTTTTAAAAATCACATAAGCCGTGCCTGTTTCCGGCAGACTGACGGTTGAATCGTCTTTTAACTCGGTATTCGAACTGCGGTAAAGCACTTTTCCGCCGACCATCAGCGTCGCACCGCCCTCGCTCCGGACTGCCATGCCGCTCTTTTCATTCTGAACCGTATCCGTTCCGGCTTCGCTTCCATCTGCCTTTACCAGCTCACCCTCGGAAAACCATCCATCGGCAATCGCCTCCGAAAGCGGCTTTGCCTCCAGCGCCGTCAGGGAGTTGCTGGTGTCCTCATTGTCATTCGTCTCTCCGAATGCTTTCAGATCTTCAAAGGAAGCATAATCAAAGATCGCAGTCACCGTGTCTTTTCCCGCCTTCACACTTTTCAATGCTGCCGGCAGTCTCTCGGCATTTTTCTGGTTCTGTGCCAGCGCCCCGGCGCCTTTTTCTTCATTAAAATGAATCACTGCCGTCTCTAAATACTGCTTTAATTCATTCTCATCGACCGAAATACCGCCGGTCTGCTCCACCAGAGCACTCGACAGCGCCCCGTCTTTTGCCACATATACGCAGCTCTCCGAAGGGGAAAAGGCGGTTTCCCGTGAGCCACAGCCGGACAGCATCACACCCACGGTACACGCTGCCAGAAGAAATCCTCTTTTTTTCATTGCTCTTCCTCCCAAGCGCAAAAATGCTCCTACAACCAAGTTTTTATAGTATACCTGCTTTTCTATGTATTTTCAAGACTTGGACCTGAAAAAACGCATACTCGCACTTCCGTTTCCAGAGATACCTGCCTTTCAACCGTAAATCCTGCTTTTTGTCAGCGTCCCCCATTCAGGGTCTTCCAGATATCCGGACGGTACCTCCGCAGCACGCGCGCCGCCTGATAACAGAGTGTCACTGCAAGCAGCGGCATACACACATACATAAACATCGAAACCAGCTGGCTGCCCGGAAATAGCAGCGCCGCCGCCTTATTGAGGAAACGGACCACCACAAAGTGCGTCGCATAGATAAAAAAGGTGCAGGTCATAAACGGTCTGACTTCTCCCAGCCAGCGCTCGTTTACCATCATCCAGATACCGATGACTGCCAGAAGCTGGTAGAGAACGATTCCCGGCACAAAATAGTGGGTATAATAGCTCCTGCTGAGCACGATTCCCACTGCCAGCAGGCACACCCCCAGTGCCGCCCGCTTCCACGACCATACCGCCTCCGCCCATTTTCTCCCGTGCAGCGCCGCATAGGCGGCAAAGGAATAATAAATCAGGGCGTCCAGATTCAGCTCCGGCAGCGCCACTCCCTTGAAAAGTGCCACAAGTAGCACCAGCAGAAATGCCGCGCCGGTCCAGATATTTTTCAGAAACAGATACAGCACCGGTGCCAGCAGCACCAGCAGAATGATCTGATACATGAACCAGAACACCGGATTGAAGGTATACTTGGTGATCGCCTGCCATGCCCCGGACGTCGTGATCACCAGATCCGTCCGGTTGGCGATCGTCTGCAGTCCCGGAATCCGGCTCGCCGCCACATACGCCACGTAGTAGATAGTATTCCAGAGCAGGTACGGAACCAGAAGCGAATGCAGACGTTTATTTAATTTTTCTCCCAGCCGCTTCATCGTGAAGTTCCGGTAGAACAGGTAGGCAGACAGCATGATAAAGCATGGGATGTCCACCCGCAAAATTTCCTGCATGACCGGGTACTGGAAATGCCACCACGGTGCGTCCTGCCCCAGTTCCGGGAAAAACAGATCCGCGTTGCCGGAATGCGTCCAGATGACCATGAGGCAGCAGATGAAATTGAACCAGGCAATTTTCTGGTGGAATTTGGGTTCTGGCATATAAATGGTTCCTCCCTGGATAGTTGTATGTTATGTAATCGTCTGCAATATCTCCAATGAGTGAAAACTTTTATCTACATACGCCCTCTTATTCCGCTCCACATTCGCCGCAAATTGTGCAAATGCATCTTCTTTCAGAAGAAATGTATACAACTTCTCGATCGGCGCGTAGATGACGTACTGCCAGGCGTAGCGTGCGGAGTCTCCGGCGCGCAGGGGTGGATCTTCGGTGTATTCGCCGTTGATGACCATGATTTTTAACTCGAAGATACGCTGTACAAGTTTGTTGGGGAGTGCGGGTTTTAGGAGGGCGCGGAAGGACTGGTAGAGTAATCGCAGCATTTCTCTTGCCTCCAGACCTTCTCTTCCAAAGTATTCGGCGAATTCAGCAAAATAGGAGGCGTAGCAGGCGCACTCAACGTCCTGTTCAAGTCCTTCGAAATAGTTTTCGATCTCCGCGCCATAGAGATTGTAGGCATCCCGCGTCTCAGAAAGTGTGAAGATTCCAAATGCGAAAGGCCGGCTTGCCGCACGCAGCAAACTTCCAGTGCGCTTCGCCCCGCGGGCAAATGCCGTGATTTTTCCGCGGTCTCCCGTCAGGAGAATCAGACGTTTATCAAATTCACCGACCGGGGCTGCATAAAGCACCATTCCGGTTGTCTGTATCAAATCTCGCATGCAGCCCTTCCTTCCCTCACTTAAATTTCTTTCGGGTTATATCCGTAATTCTTCATATACATATCGCTGTCTCTCCACTCCCGGCGCACTTTAACCCAGAGTTTCAGGTTGACCTTCGTGTCCATCAGATTTTCAATTTCCATCCGGGCAGCGGTTCCGATACGTTTTAACATCGATCCGCCTTTTCCGATGATGATGCCCTTGTGGGAATCGCGCTCGCACACGATCGTTGCATCCACGTCGATGATGCCGTTTGGACGCTCTTTCATCTGGTCGATGACAACTGCAATGCCGTGCGGGATCTCGTCGTCCAGCATCCGAAGCGCTTTCTCGCGGATCAGCTCCGCTGCGATCTGGCGCATCGGCTGGTCGGTGACGGTATCCTCATCGTAAAACTGCGGACCTGCCGGGAGGTATTTAAAAATACTGCTCTTGACATCTTCGATATTCATCTCTTTGAGAGCCGAAACCGGGATAATCTCCGCAAAATTCAAAATATCCTTATATGCCGCGATAAAGGTCAGAATCTCTTCCTTCGATTTGACCGTATCAATTTTATTGATAACCAGAATGACCGGCGTCTTGATCTTCGAAAGCTGCTCTGCAATGTGGCGCTCGCCTGCCCCGATGAAGGTGGTCGGCTCTACCAGCCAGAGAATCACGTCAACCTCTTTTAACGTATTCTCTGCGACATTGACCATGTACTCGCCCAGCTTGTTTTTCGCCTTGTGGATACCCGGTGTGTCCAGAAAAATGATCTGTCCGCGCTCGTCTGTGTAAACCGTCTGGATACGGTTCCGGGTCGTCTGCGGCTTCTCAGATGTGATCGCGATCTTCTGTCCTATCAGGTGGTTCATCAGCGTGGATTTGCCGACATTCGGACGCCCGATCAGGGTCACAAAGCCAGATTTAAACTCTTTTGTATCTGTATTTGCCATCTTGTTTCCTTTCACTTACATTTTATTTAGTTAAACAGATTTTTCACCGTCTTAAACAGATCCTGATTTGCCTTGACTTTTTCTGCATTTCCAATCGCACAGATGCTCTGCTCACTGAGCACTGCCCTGATAATCGGCGCCAGCTCCCGGATATCCTCCGGAGTAACTGCCAGGATCTCGTCTCTCTCTTTCTGGATCATCGCATCCGTCACGCCGGTAAACCAGGCCGCGTCGGCGCGAATGCCTTTGTACGGCGGCAGAAGCGGCGCATCAAGGTCGCTGATGGTTCCAATCACGAATTTCGTCATATCACGCTCGTCTGCCTCAAACTGCTCCAGATACGGCACGATACCCTCGTAAACCTCATTCGTCTCACGCAGGTTCGGATCGCGGTAGGAAACGAAATAGCTGTCGCCAAACCGTCCGGCTCCATTCATGACGCCGTAAGCGCCGCCCTTGACACGGACATTGATCCACAGATAATCATATCCGAGAATGACTTTCAGCGTCCGCAGCGTGCCCTTGTATGCCAGCCCTTTCTCCACGAAATTGCCGCAGCGCGCCAGATAATTGACCTGGGAGGAGGTCATGAAGCCCTCGTTTAAGTTCTCTTTTTTCCACTCAAACGGATAAACGGTTCCGTCTCCCTGTGGAAGACGTTCTTTTAAAAGCGGAAGCGCTGCTTCAAGCCCTGCCTGATCGTCGGCTGCTGCCGTGTAGCTTATCAGCATATTTTCTTTTGTAAACAGGCGTGCCGCCGTCTCTTTTAATTTCGCGATCACCTCGCCCTTTTTCTCCTCAAAGTGCTTTGCCGTCTCTTCAAGGAACTGGTAGAAGCCGATTCCGCCCGTGCAGTCGTCAAATGCCGATTCTGCTGAAAAATAGGAGCTGGCTCTCATCACTGCCGCTGAATGTGCCGCCTGATTTAAACGCATCTGGCTCTTCGACTTCGTCTCCGCCACAATCTCGCCGAGACGTTTCTCATCATCAAGGATTGAATCAAGCAGAATCTCCGCGATCGCTGAAAATCCAAAGTCCAGCTTCTCGCACAGCACCCGGGCACTCGCGGTAAAAATACCGGTAAACGCGCCCTGTTTCCGGCTGTCCGCATAGGAGCTGACGCTGAGCGTGATACCGCCGGTATTTAAGTTGATCTCATCCGACAAATCGCTGTATGTGTGTTTCGTCGTATCGACAAATCCAAGCACTGCTTTCAAAAGTCCCACATACGGCAGATCCCTGGATGGTACACGGTCAGTACGGAACATCACGCGCAGATAACCGATGCCTGAGGTAAAGAGCTCATGTGCCAGCACCTTGGTTCCGCCAATCTCGCGCTCGGTCAGGATAAATTTCTCCGCCTCTTTGCGGATATCTGAGCGTTTCAACAGCGGAATCTTCTCTAAATCTTCCTTCGGGGACGGGGTGTCCTGATACTCTTTCAGCTCTTTCGTGCCATCCACGATCGCCTGAATCTCCTCCGCGCTCAGGCTCTTCTTATATGCTTCCAGCTTTTCACGCAGCTTCTCATCCTCGATCGCCGTCAGTCCCCGCTTCGGGCTGACCGTGATCACCGCCTCAAACGGGTTATCTAAGAGATATTTGCGGATCAGTTCTTCAAAATATCCTTCCTTTGCTGCTTTTTTGAGGAATGCAAATGTCTCCTCATATTCCAGGTGCATCAGCGGATCGCCGCCGTACAGCCAGCTATCTAAGCACTGCAAGCCGTACATCAATCCTTTTGGCGCGTTGCCGAAATCTGCCTCGCGGCTGCGGAATTCATAGTAGTTGATGCCCGCCAGCAGGCTCTTCTGGTTGATGCCATCATCTGCCAGCTTCTTAAGCGTTGCCTTGACAGTCTTTAAAAATGCCTCTTTCTGGCTGCTATCCGCATTTTTCGCAATGACAGAAAAATAGGGCTGTAAAATACCATTTTCATAGCTTCCCAGGATATCCTGGCCAATCCCGGCGTTGATGAGTTCTTTCTTTAAAACGGCGCCCGGCGCATCCAAAAGCACATACTCCAGGATCTGAAATGCCATGTAGAGAATCGGGTCGAGATCGTCGCCCACCACCGTATTAACCGACAGGTAGGTTGCGTGATCCTCCGGCTCATCCTCAGTGATCGGATAGAAGATCTCACGGTCCTTCGGCGCGTCAAACGGCTTCTGGTAGTGAATTTCAGAATCTACCGGCTGACGGTCATAGTGGCTTAAATACTCACGATCCAGCCAGTCCAGCTTCTCTGCCATATCCATATTTCCGTACAGATAGATAAAGCTGTTGGACGGATGGTAGAATTTGCGGTGGAAATTCAGGAAATCCTCATAGGTCAGCTCCGGGATAACCTCCGGGGCGCCGCCAGACTCATGCGTATAGCAGGTATCCGGGTAAAGCGTGTTCTGCGTGTAGCGGTCAAGCACGCCCTCCGGGGAGGAAAATGCACCCTTCATCTCATTGTAAACGACACCGTTTACCGTGATCGGGCTGTCCGCCGACTCCATCTCATAATGCCAGCCCTCCTGGCGGAAAATCTTCTCTTCTTTATAGATATTCGGATGCAGAACCGCGTCCATATAGACGTCCATCAGGTTCTGGAAATCTTTGTCGTTGCAGCTTGCAACCGGGTATACCGTCTTATCCGGGTAGGTCATCGCGTTTAAGAAGGTATTTAAGGAGCCCTTCACCAGCTCTACAAACGGATCCTTGACTGGAAATTTCGCCGAACCGCACAAAACGCTGTGCTCCATGATATGCGGCACACCCGTGCTGTCAGATGGCGGGGTGCGGAATCCGATGCAGAATACCTTGTTCTCATCGTCATTCGAGAGCAGGAACACTCTCGCTCCCGTCTTCTTATGTTCCAGAAGAATCCCCTCGGAATTCAGCTCTTTTACGTGTTTTTCATTCAGGATCTGATAGCTCTTCAAATCTTTTACTGTCATGCTGTCTTTCCTTTCTCTAAAACGATTCCACAGCGCATACAGACATCTGTTGAATCGTTACTGTTCACGCATACGTGAACAGTAACGTTGAATCGCACCTTTTTTTCTTCTTTTTTTACAGTCTTCCCATAAATTTGTCTTTTAGTACGGCAAATGCCTCCCGCAGCCACAGGTGCACCGCCAGCACCGGGTCGCACGCAGCTGCCACGCCGACCGGCTCGATCTCCTGTCTGCGCGCGATCGCCTCCGCCCGGAACACATGGTAATTGCTCGTCAGAATCCCGATCCGGATGGTATCGCCGTCCGGGCGCTCACGGTAAAACTCCATCAGGTGCGCCCGCGCCGCCTGCGCCTTGTTGTATTCCTGCCGGTCGATCACCGTCCGGCTGAACTCGATGTTCTGCACCGTGTCGGAGGACTGGTCTTCAATCAGCAGCTTATCCTCCGGAATCCCGTTGTACTGTAAATATTCGTACATCGCCCGCGCCTCGCTGATCTCCTCGCCCGGACCTTTTCCGCCGGAAAGCACCAGAACCGTGTTCGGATATTCCTCCGAATACTCGATCGCCCGATCCAGACGCTGCTTTAGGGAATTGCTGATCCTGGTGCCGCGCACACGTGCTCCCAGCACGATCACATAGTCCGCCGGCTGTCCCGTCGCCGTAATGGCGCTCCAGCCGATCAAAACCTCCGTGATCACCAGAATCAGAAATCCCGCCGCACATACTGTCCCGACGGAAACGCCGATCCACACGGGGATTCTGCCCTCATGCTGGCTGCCAAACCACCATCCAGCCGCCAAAAGTCCCAAAAAGATCGCCAAGCAGGGCCAGATCAAGGCAAACGAAGTCGAAACACCTGAATAAATAACAATTATGATATAATATAACAGGCACAGGACCGCCGTTCCTCCTAAAAACCAAACCATCTGTCATCCTCCTGATGTCCATCCAGCCGCACCTTTACAAATCCAGCGCTTCGTCCTCACGCCGCAGGATATCCTGCGGCTTTGCCATGCCGCCTAAGTCTACCCAGAGCTGCTGCTTCGGGTGCGGTGCGCTCTCCTGCGCGGTTCCATCCTCGGTAAAGATGCCTTTCACTTCCACACGCAGGTTACGTCCGTCCGGCTTCATGATCTCGATCGTCTCTCCCACGCTGAATTTATTCTTCTGCTCCAGATGAACCAGGCCATCCCCGCGCACAGCGCCGACCGTTCCCAGATAGGTGTACGGTTTTACATAAGTATTGCTTCCGTATACCTGCGACTCGGTACCCGGTTTATGGAAATAAAATCCAGTGATGTATTCCCGGTGGGTACATTTGCGGATCTCACTCTTATACCACTCCATCTTGGACTGGTATTTTTCCGGGCTTTCCAGATAATCGTCGATTGCGATTCGGTAGGTTCTCGCCACGGTTGCCACATAGAGTGCTGTCTTCATGCGTCCCTCGATCTTGAAGCTGTCGATTCCTGCTTCGACCATCTCCGGAATGTGCTCAATCATGCACAGGTCGCGGGAGTTGAAAATATAGCTGCCGCGCTCATTTTCATAGACCGGCATCCACTCGCCCGGTCTTGTCTCCTCCGCCACCGCATATTTCCAGCGGCACGGATGAGTACAGGCGCCCTGGTTCGCGTCGCGCCCCGTCAGAAAATTGCTGAGAAGACATCGTCCTGAATAGGAAATGCACATCGCTCCGTGGATGAAGCTCTCGATCTCCATATCCTCCGGAATATGTTCGCGGATCTCGCGAATCTCCTTCAAGGACAGCTCCCGCGCCGTTACCACGCGCTTCGCGCCCTGTTTATACCAGAAAAGGAACGTCCCGTAGTTTGTATTATTTGCCTGTGTGCTGATATGGATCTCCATCTCCGGGAGAATGCGTCTGGCAATCTCAAAAACACCCGGATCGGAAATAATCAGCGCATCCGGCTTGATTTCTTTCAGTTCTGTGAAATATTCTTCCACACCGGCTAAATCATCATTATGTGCAAAAATATTTGCTGTAATATATACTTTGACGCCGCGCTCATGGGCGAACGCAATGCCCTCTTTGATCTCTTCGTTCGTAAAATTCTTTGCCTTTGCCCGCAGACCAAACGCCTCGCCGCCCAGATAGACCGCATCGGCTCCGTAAAGGACCGCCGTCTTGAGGACGTCCAGGCTGCCCGCCGGGATTAAAAGTTCCAGTTTTCTCATGTTTTTCCTTTCTTTTATCGCTTTACACTTAACGCCACGCCATCCCCGATCGGAATGACAGACGTCTCAAATTCTTTCATGTGTGTCAGTTCATATAAATAATCGCGCATCCGCGTGTGGATCGTCCGGTTGCGGCGCTCGACCGCATAGCGGGATTCCACGATATCGCCGTCCTGTAAGACATTGTCCGACAGAAGAACGCCGCCGGACGGCAGCAGACGCAAAATCTGAGGCAGCCAGTGCATATACTGCCCCTTAGCCGCATCCATAAATATAAAATCATAAGGGCCGGAAAGCGTCCCCAGTATCTCTTCCGCATCGCCTTCCAGTAAAGTAATGCACGGCTCTTTTCCTGCCCTTTCAAAATTGCGCTTGGCAATCGGTATTCTTTTTTCGTACTTCTCAATCGTCGTGATCCGGCAGTTTTCCGGCATCACACGGCTCATCAGTAAAGCCGAATAGCCCACAGCCGTTCCTACCTCCAGAATCGACTGCGGGCGCTTGAGAGCAATCAGTGTTTTCAGAAATGCGGAGGTCTCCCTGCGGATGATCGGCACGCAGTCAGCCAGCGCTTCTTCCTCTATCGAGTCGAGCAGCGGTCCGTTGCCCGCGTCCAACGACTGGATATAGGCGGTAATTCTGTCATTTACTATCACTTTTATCCTCCTCCGGGCTGGCGGCAGAAGCTGCCGCCTCATCCATCTCCTTCAGCATCTCCAGAGAAGTCTGGGCGGTGCTGAACTGATAGGTTCCCGGATATATCTTGTATTCATAAATCTTTGCCTGCAGCACAAAGACCACGCGGCTTTGAATCAAACCGACGCGTTCCAGCGCTTCGCCTGCCTCGGAGGTGCTTTCGCTTTCCTCGATGGTAACCGTTCTCATTCTTCCCGGCTCTGCCTCAACTGCGGTCGGGTTAAATATCTCATGCCCCAGCCAGTAACCCTTCGTTGCGCCCTCATAGAGCAGAAACAGTGTCAGTACCAAAAAAACGATCCGGAACACACTGTCCAGAATTGATACTGCGATATGGGGTTCCCCAGATGTCCGGCTCATATTCCACCTCCGTGCTGCTTTTGCAGTCTTCTACACTTCCATGATGATCGGAAGAATCATCGGATTTCTCTTCATCTTCTTCCATAGGAAATCACTCAGGCTGTCGCGGATAATGTTCTTGATCTTGCCCCAGTCGCTCACGTGCTTCTCAAGACAGCCTTGTACGGCTTCATCCACGATTCTCTGTGCCTCTTCCATCAGATCCTCGGACTCACGCACATAGACGAAACCTCGGGACACGATATCCGGTCCCGCTAAGAGCTGGTTGCTGTATTTCTCCAACGTCAGTACCACAATAATGATACCATTCTGTGCCAGGTTCTGGCGGTCGCGCAGAACGATATTTCCGACATCACCGATGCCCAGACCATCGACCAGGATGCCGCCCGCCTGTACATGGTCGGCAACACGGTAGCCTTCGTCCCCGATCTCGATCACATCACCTGAGCGCATCAGGATGACATTTTCCTTCGGAATGCCCATTGAAATTGCCAGGTTGCGCTGCGCCATCAGGTGGCGGTACTCACCGTGTACCGGAATCGAGAATTTCGGACGAACTAAGGAGTACATCAGCTTGATCTCCTCCTGGCAGGCATGTCCGGATACGTGGGTATCCTGGTTGATAACCTCTGCGCCCTTCATCGACAGCTCGTTGATAACTCTTGCAACGGCTTTCTCATTGCCCGGAATCGGGGTGGAACTTAAAATAACCACGTCACCCGGCATGATCGAAACCTTCTTGTGCAGGTCTGCCGCCATACGGGACAGGGCCGCCAGAGACTCGCCCTGGCTGCCGGTCGTGATAAGGACGGTATCCTCTTTCTTATAATTTTTCAGATGTTCAATGTCGATCAGTGTATTTTCCGGAATATTAATGTATCCAAGTTCGCTCGCCGTGCCGATGACATTGACCATGCTTCGGCCCTCGACCACTACCTTACGTCCATAGTGGTATGCCGTATTGATGATCTGCTGGACACGGTCTACGTTGGAAGCAAACGTCGCAACGATGATCCGGTTGTTCTTGTGCTCTGCAAAAATCGAATCAAAGGTCTTGCCGACGGTGCGCTCCGACATCGTAAATCCCGGACGGATCGCGTTGGTACTGTCACACATCAGCGCCAGCACGCCTTTCTTTCCAAGCTCGGCAAAACGCTGCAGATCCGCCGGTTCACCGAATACCGGTGTGTAATCGATCTTGAAGTCGCCGGTGTGGACGATAATGCCAGCCGGGGAGAAGATCGCAAGCGCCGATGCATCTGCGATACTGTGGTTCGTCTTGATAAACTCAATCCGAAAACATCCGAGATTGATGGACTGTCCGTGCTTTACGACCTTGCGGCGGACGGTCTTCATCATATTATGCTCTTTTAATTTATTCTCAATCAGTCCGATCGTCAGTTTGGTGCCGTATACCGGTGCCGGAACATCGCGGAGTACATACGGCAGCGCGCCGATATGGTCCTCATGTCCGTGCGTGATCACAAAGCCCTTGACTTTGTCAATGTTGTTCTTTAAATAGGATACATCCGGGATAACCAGATCGATTCCCAGCATATCGTCGCTCGGGAATGCCATACCGCAGTCTACTACAATAATGCTGTCTTCATATTCGAAGGCAGTCATATTCATACCGATCTGTTCCAGACCACCGAGCGGTATGATCTTTACCTTATTATGATTTGTTTCCTTTTTCAATCAATGCACCTCCAAAAATTCGATTTTTAGATTTTTATTCGATATCAACGCCCAGATCGCTCATCAGCTCCGCAAACACCTTGGACATATACTCCAGTTCTCCGTCATCGTCCACAAATTCGTAAGCTGCTTCTGCATCCTCCGGCTTTGATGTATCTCTCAACAGATAGCACTCTCCATCGCCGTCCTTCGTATCACTTGCCAGCAGATAGGACTCGCCATTTAACTTTGTCTCTTCCAGGACATACAGCTTCACTTCCTCGCCGTTCTCATCCCTCAGCGTGATGCTGTTTTCCATATTATTCAGTTCATCTAACATTGAATCCAGGTTTCCCATTCTATGATTCTCCTTCTATTCTTTATTTTCAATCATTGATTTTTATCACTGATAATTTATTCTTCCGCTTTTCCTTGTGCCTGTAAATCCAAATATCCCTGCAAAATCAATACTGCCGCAATCTTATCAATCACGCTCTTCCGGTTTTCCCGGCGCACTCCACTCTCGATCAGGATCTGCTCCGCCGCATTCGTCGTCAGACGCTCGTCCCACATAACGACCGGAAGATTCGTCCGCCGTTCCAGCATCTCTTTAAATGCCAGCGTCTTTTCAACGCGCTCTCCCAGCGTATTATTCATATTTTTAGGATACCCCAAAACAATCGTCCCAACCTCGTATTCCCGGATCAGCTCTTCAATCCGGGCGCAGGTCTGGCGAAGTTTGTTCTCATCCTTCCGTGTGATCGTCTCAATCCCCTGTGCTGTAATGCCTAACGGATCGCTGACTGCCACTCCCGTGGTCTTCGATCCAAAATCAAGCCCCATAATTCTCATATTCTATTTTCTCCATAACAAAACAAGCTGGCAGCCCGTCAGATATTGGACTGTTGTCGCCAGCTGTTTACTCTTCCGCTTTTTAATTGCCGTGCTGCATCCACTCTTTACTGAAGCTTCGTCTCAATATATACCTTCACAAGCTCTTCCAGAATTTCGTCACGCTCTACCTTCATAATCAGGCTTCTGGCACTCTTGTGGCTGGTAATATAGGTCGGATCTCCAGACATAATATATCCTACAATCTGATTGATCGGGTTGTAACCCTTCTCCGTCAGCGCTGTATATACCTGTTCCAGAACCTGGCTTGCCTCCAGCTTCTTCTCTTCCTGTACTGCTCTAAAAAACTGTGTATTGCTGATATCACCCATTTTGTCTTCACGTCCTTTTAAATACCCGCCGCGCTCTGTCACTCTGCGGATCCATGCGTGCAGGTAAACTACTCTTTTTTATTTTACTCTACTTTACCCCATTCGGCAAGTTATTTTTTATCATTATAATCATCCAGGAAATTGTACGTCCAATCGTCCTTGTGGTAACCGATCACAGTCTTTAAGTTGATATTGTGGACACTCTTAAAGATATTTTTCTCGATCACGTCGCTCTCCTTGCGGAAATGGGCGATCAATTCCTTCATCTCATCGCGCTTGGAACCACGTCCGCCTCCGCAGCTCACGCAATTTTCAGTAAAACGGCACGCGCACTGTATAAACTGCAGTCCGTTGTAATCACGCCACGCCTTGACCGCATCTTCCTTGATAAGGTACATCGGGCGGATCAGCTCCATGCCCTCGAAATTCTGGCTGTGCAGCTTCGGCATCATCGTCTCAATCTTGCCGCTGTACAGCATTCCCATGAGGATCGTCTCAATCACATCATCAAAATGATGCCCAAGCGCAATTTTATTGCAGCCCAGCGCTTTCGCCTGTGCATAGAGGTGACCGCGTCGCATTCTGGCACAAAGGTAGCACGGATTCTGTTCGATCGTCGCCACCGTGTCGAAAATATCGCTCTCAAATACCGTCAGCGGAATGCCGAGAAGTTTCGCATTGTCCTGGATGATCTTCCAGTTATCCGCATTGTAGCCCGGATTCATCACTAGAAAAACGGTTTCAAACTGGAATTTTCCATGTTTTTTCAATTCCTGGAAAAGTTTCGCCATCAGCATGGAATCCTTGCCGCCGGAGATACAGACTGCGATCTTGTCGCCCTCCTGAATCAGGTCGTAGGTGTTGAGTGCCCGCGTAAACGCCCGCCAGATCGGCTTGCGGAATTTTTTTATAATACTCTGCTCAATTCTCGCCCGTTTTTCCTCTCGATCCGCCTCGGATTCTCCGCCTACGAAGCGGGACAGGGAGAGGCGCAGCCACGCACGGTAACCACCCTCCACATTGACCGCGTCAAATCCGTCTCCGGTCAGACGACGCACCCACTCCTGACTCTTCTCACCGGTATGGCACATCACGTACACTGGATGCATTTTGTCTAACCTGGCTGTTTCTTCCTCATATTGCTCTTCCAGCCGGGACGCCGGGAGGCTTACCGCCCCCGGAAAAGTTCCGCGCATATACTGGTCCTGCGGGCGGATGTCCACGATCGTCTTCTCCGCATCCTTTAACGCTTCCAGCTCCTCAATCGTAATCGTTTTCATTGTATATTCTCCTGTATCCGTTATCTGCAAAATCCTCTTTAAGAAAAAGAATGTAAAAAATGTACCTACCTGTGTACAGTAACCACAATTCTCATGAAATGAAACAAAAGCACAGGATCCGCGCTGACAGTGCTCTGCCAAACAAACGGGTCCTGTGTTTTTCTGCTGTTTTGTTACCGTTCACGCGCACGTAACCAGTAACTCATTTTCTGTTAATTATAACACTCTCCCTGCATTCTGGGAAGTCCTATTTCTATAATTAGTCTCTTAGTCCTCTGTAAAGAGTGGTGTGGAATAATAGCGGTCACCGCTGTCCGGAAGAATCGCTACGATGGTTTTCCCCTTATTTTCCGGGCGTTTTGCCAGCTCAATCGCACCATGCAGGGCTGCGCCGGAGGAAATACCGACTAAAATGCCCTCTTTGTGTGCCAGAAGTTTCGCTGCCGCAAATGCATCCTCATTCTCCGCCTCGAAAATCTCATCATAAATCTTAGTGTTCAGTACATCCGGTACAAATCCGGCACCGATACCCTGAATCTTGTGTGCGCCGCCCTTGCCTGTCTTTAATACCGGGGAGGAAGCCGGCTCCAGCGCTATGACTTTCACATTCGGATTCTGGGATTTTAAGTATTCGCCGGTACCTGTCAGAGTTCCGCCGGTACCAACGCCTGCGATCAGGATATCAACCTTTCCGTCGGTATCATTCCAGATCTCCGGACCAGTGGTTGCTCTGTGAACCGCCGGATTGACCGGATTGACAAACTGACCGGCTAAGAAGCTGCCTGGTGTCTCTTTTGCCAGCTCTTCTGCCTTCTCGATCGCGCCCTTCATGCCCTTTGCGCCCTCAGTCAGGACAATCTCTGCACCGTACGCTTTCAGAATGTTGCGGCGCTCCACGCTCATCGTCTCCGGCATCGTCAGGATGATGCGATATCCCTTCGCTGCTGCGATGGACGCCAGACCGATACCGGTATTGCCGGAAGTCGGCTCGATGATGACAGAACCCTCTTTCAGGACACCTCTCTTCTCTGCATCCTCAATCATGCCTTTTGCAATACGATCCTTCACGCTTCCAGCCGGGTTTAAATACTCCAGTTTTACCAGAACCGTTGCTTCCAGTCCCAGCGCTTTCTCAACATTCACAACCTCAACTAATGGTGTGTTTCCTACCAGTCCCAGTGTTCCCTTATAAATGTTTGCCATGATGATTTCCTCCTAATATCTGTGATGATTTTTATATTTTTTAATTTTTATAGATTTCTATAGATTCTTCTTTTTTACAGAACTCATTTCCAATTTGAAAAACTCGCTCCAAAAGAAGTTTAAAATGCGAAAAGAGCCCATCCTCTATACACATTTCCCGCCCGTCCAATCCAGCTTTTCTGCCGCCTGTCCTGCTTGTTTTTCTGTGTACGCGGATGCGCTCTTTCTATATCCTTAACCCTTATGAATAAAAAGATTCACGAAACCCGTTTTCCCCGGAAACCCCGCTTACCGAAGTCCAGCTTTCTGGTTTTCGCGTACACAAATGCGACAACAACATCGATCCATACAGGTACAAACATTGCTGCAACACATCGTATTCATCCAAAAACCATTGACTGCTTTCATGATCTTCACTCCTTTTCTTTTTCCTATCAGCTTAGTAGGTATATTATCACTTTATGCAATATCTGTCAACCTTTTTTTGCCCGTTGTTACTGTTCACGCACGCGTGCCCAGTAACGATTATTTGCACACTTTGTTACGTTTCTTCATGTCTTTCTTGACAAACGCAGACCGCACCTTTACAATAAAATACCGAACTGATGGGTAAAAAACGTTCAGAAACAGAGCCTGCTATTATTTAGTATAGCACAGTTGTGACTGTGAAGCTACTGACAGAATATATTACAAGGGAGTATCATATGTTAAATTCATTTTCACGAACGGAACTTCTCCTCGGCAGGGATGCCATGGAGCGTTTATCAAAAGCACGCGTTGCCATCTTCGGCATCGGCGGAGTCGGCGGCTATGCGGTGGAGGCCCTCGCGCGCAGCGGCGTCGGCACGCTTGATCTCATCGACGATGACAAGGTCTGCTTAACCAACATCAACCGTCAGATCATCGCAACCACCTCCACCATCGGAAAGTACAAGGTCGATGTCGCTGAGGAACGCATCAAATCCATCAACCCGCATGCGGTTGTCCACACCTACAAGACATTCTACATGCCGGATACCGCGAAGGAATTTGATTTTTCCCAGTATGACTACGTGATCGACGCAATCGACACCGTAACGGGAAAACTGATGCTGGTAGAACAGGCAGAGGCAAGCCACACGCCGATCATCAGCTCGATGGGTGCCGGAAACAAGCTGGATCCGGCTGCCTTTGAGGTAACTGACATTTATAAGACTTCCGTCTGCCCGCTCGCGAAGGTCATGCGGCGTGAGCTAAAAAAACGCGGAATCAAGAAACTGAAAGTGGTTTATTCGAAAGAGAAACCGTTGACTCCGGGCGATGATATGGCAATCTCCTGCCGTTCCCACTGTGTCTGCCCGCCGGGAACCGCACGCAGCTGTACCGCCAGACGGCAGATTCCGGGGAGTATCTCTTTTGTGCCGTCCGTAGTGGGACTGATTATTGCTGGGGAAGTTATTAAGGATCTCGTTGGGGTTCATTGATTGCTTACTGATTAATTTGTTAAGCCGATATATTCTATTTATGTCATTTTTTTTAATTTTATATGTATGTAAAAAACCAATGAATCCCATCTTGGGGGTATCATTGGTTTTTTCGTTTCCTGTCTTTTATTCATTTTCCAGTAAAAGCACCTCTTCATTCAGTGCCTTCGTGAAGATTCCCTTCACCGTCTTATTTTTCAATCCTTCTTCGTATGGCACGGCACCTTTGACATACTGGCGGGTGTGTCCCATCATGTATTTGGTTCCGTCAATCTCGATTGGTTCTTCGAGAAGGATTTCTTCTTCGGTTCCGAGGAAGCGCCCGCGGTATTCTAAGGACTGCTGTTTTTCCAGTGCCAGCAGGATATCGCTGCGGACAGATTTGGTTCCTTCTGGTACCTGATCCGGCATATCGGCGGCGCGGGTGCTGCGCGGCGGGAATATTTGAATATATGCATCTCGTAGAAATGGATCGTTTTTAAGAAGCGCTCTGTTTCAGCAAATTCTTCTTCGGTCTCACCCGGGAATCCTACGATGACATCGGTCGTGATCGCCGGATTGTCAAATTCTTCCCGCAGAATTTCACAGCACACCTGGTATTCAGCAGCATTGTAGCGGCGGTTCATGCGCTTTAAGGTCGCGTCGCAGCCACTCTGGAGTGACAGATGGAAGTGCGGGCAGATGGTCCGCAGACTCGCCAGCTCTTTGGCAAATTCGCGGGTTACGATACGTGGTTCAAGAGAACCAAGGCGCAGGCGCTCAATGCCCGGAATCTGATCGAGACGTTTGATTAAAGTCAGCAGATTTTCTTTCTGCTCATCCTTGAAATCGACGCCATATGAGCTTAAATGAATACCTGTCAAGACAATTTCCCTGTATCCGGCTTCCGCAATCCCGCGCACCTCGCGCTCGATGTCCTCCGGGCGGCGGCTGCGGACGCGTCCCCTCGTATATGGTATAATACAATAGCTGCAAAACTGGTTGCAGCCGTCCTGTACCTTGATAAAGGCACGCGTATGGTCAGCAATCCGGCGGATATGGAGTTCTTCGTATTCCTGTGAATGTCCGATATCCAGAATCTCACCGCTATTTTCGTGATCTGCAAAATAATCATCCAGAATCTGTACCAGATCTTTTTTCTGGTTATTGCCGACGATCAGATCGACCGCCTCATCTTTTTTTAGCTCCGCGCCTGCTGCCTGCACATAACAGCCGACCGCCACAACAGCCGCCGACGGGTTCATTTTCTTTGCCCGGTGCAGCATCTGGCGCGATTTCCGGTCGGCGACATTTGTCACGGAACACGTGTTGATAATATAAACATCCGCTCCTTCCCGGAACGGCACAATCTCATATCCTGCATCCTCTAAGAGCTGCTGCATGGCTTCCGTCTCATATGAGTTCACTTTGCAGCCCAGATTGTGGAATGCCGCTTTTCTCATTTTTATCTCCTTTAAATTGAATCCTCTCTTGACTTTTGTCAGATTACTTTGTAGTATAAAAGTATTATTGTAGATAGAGGAGGTTTTTTTCATGAAAACAGTTCGTATTTCTTTAAACTCGATCGATAAAGTTAAATCCTTCGTCAACGACTTAGCGAAGTTCGACGTAGATTTTGACCTTGTTTCCGGACGTTATGTGATTGATGCTAAATCCATCATGGGTATCTTCAGTCTGGATCTGTCCAAACCGATTGATTTAAACATCCATTCTGAGAACCAGATTGACGAGATCTTAACGACACTGGCTCCGTACATTGTATAGCAACCATTAGAACGATCGAGATGGTTCTGTTTGAAACGAAAAAAACCGCTGTTAAGCAACGCGCTTTGCAGCGGTTCTTTTTTAGATTTGGAAGAACGGCTCCAGCGGCTTCTCTGGATTATCGTTGTTCCTCCAAATCCTCTATTTTATATGACTAGCACCGGATAACCTCAACCGTATCGATCGCCTCTTTTACCAGCGCATCTATCTTCTCTTCCAGATTGCGCTCGGATTTTTCAATCAGGTGCAGGACCGGCTTGGTAACCGGGTGTTTGGCTACGAAGATGGTGCAGCAATCTTCATACGGCTCGATCGATGTCTCGTAGGTACCGATTTTCAGGGAAATATCGACGATATCCTGTTTGTCGAAACCGATCAGCGGGCGGAAGACCGGAAGTGTGCAGACTGCATTGGTAACCGCCAGGGAATGAACCGTCTGGGATGCTACCTGACCGATGCTCTCGCCGGTGATGAGTCCGAGACAGTCGTCTTTCTTCGCCAGCTCTTCCGCGATCTTCATCATGTAGCGGCGCATGATAATCGTCAGCTCCTCATGCGGGCACTGCTCGTAGATGTAGAGCTGGATATCTGTGAAATTGACTACGTTTAATTTGATCGGACCTGCGTATTTTGCTACCTGCTTTGCCAGATCGACTACTTTCTGTTTTGCACGGTCGCTGGTGTATGGCGGCGCATGGAAATAGGTTGCCTCGATGGTAACGCCGCGTTTTGCGATCATGTATCCTGCCACCGGGCTGTCGATACCGCCGGATAAAAGCAGCATCGCGCGTCCATTGGTTCCGACCGGCATACCGCCCGGTCCCGGAATCACCAGAGAGTATACGTTGATACGTTTTGCACGCAGTTCCACATTTAAAAGAACATCCGGATTGTGTACGTCTACCTTTGTCTCCGGGAATGCGTCCAGGATGACCTCACCGAGATCGCGGTTGACTTCCTCGGAGGTATGCGGATACTGTTTGTTGGCACGGCGGGTGTTTACCTTGAACGTAAAGTGTTTATCTGGGTATGCTTTGTCCACATACTCAACAATCTTCGCTTTCAGGTCGTCATAGCCGTTGTCCTCTAACTGGACCATCGGACAGATCGCCGCAATACCGAATACCTTTTTCAGTGCATCGATGACCTCATCGTAATCAAATTCTTCCGCTGCGGTCGCATAGATACGCCCTGCCTCCTTGGTTACGGTAAATTTTCCATCAAGACGTTTTAACGAGTGATGGATGTGGGACACCAGCGCGTCCTCGAATACATAGCGGTTTTTACCTTTCAGGCCAATCTCCGCATATTTAATCAAAAATGTATGAAACATGGAATTCCCTTTCTACAACAGGCTGTCATTCTTCTGCTTTCCCGCAAAAAAACTGAGCAGCCATTCTTTAAACAGCCATTTTATTTCATCTGGTAACGGCGCAGTACCGGAAGCAGTTCTCCCAGAACGCCGATCGCATAGTTTACTTCTTCCTCGGTATTCAGATCACCCAGACTGAACCGGATCGTCGAATCGAGAAGTTCTTTTTTCACGCCGATTCCCTTTAAAGTACCGCTGATGCCCGGATGATTGGACGAGCAGGCGGAACCGGACGATACATAAACCCCTTTGTCCTCCAGCGCATGGAGAAGTACCTCGCTGCGGACGCCCTCAAAGCTGGCGCTGACGATCTGCGGCGCGTTGGTGCGGTCCTCACTGCCGTTGATGGTGACGCCGCCGAGCGGTTTCAATCCCGCAATCAGGTGCTCCCGGAGTGTATACAGCTTTTCGATGCGTGCATCAAAATCTTTGTACGCCTCGCGTGCTGCCACGCCGAGTCCGACACACCCCGGCACATTTTCCGTACCGGAACGCATGCCTTTCTGCTGGCCGCCGCCAAACAAAATCGGGCGGATCTTGACACCGTCGCGGATATAGAGGAATCCGACGCCCTTCGGCGCATGGATCTTGTGTCCGCTGACGGAAAGCAGGTCAATTCCCTGTTTTTTCGGACGGATCTTATATTTTCCATATGCCTGGATCGCATCGACATGGAACAATGTCTTCGGATTTTTCTTCTTGATGCACTGGCTGATCGCCTCGATCGGCTCTACTGCTCCGACCTCGTTATTGACGTACATCACAGACACCAGGATCGTGTCCTCGCGGATAGCTTTTTCCAGATCCTCCAGAGAAATATGTCCCAGATGATCGACCGGAAGATAGGTCACCTCAAAGCCCATCTCCTCCAGAAATGACATCGTATTGTAGATCGACGGATGTTCCACACCGGTCGTGATAAGGTGTTTTCCGGCTCTGCGGTTTGCCAGCGCCGTGCCGATCAGCGCCGTATTGTTCGACTCTGTTCCGCCGGAAGTAAAGAGAATCTCCTTCTCCTGCACTTTCAGTGTATCCGCGATCGCCTTCTTTGCCTCGCGAATCAAATTTTCTGCTTCCACACCTTTTCTGTGCTTCGCCGCCGCGTTTCCGTAGTTGACGCACATTGCATCAACGACCGCATCCTTTACGCAGTCCAGCACCTTGGTGGTCGCTGAATTATCAAAATAGGCTTCCATTTTTATCTCTATCTCCTTTGTAATTTTCCAATTACACTTCCAACTGCAGCATCAGTGCCGACAGCATACACAAGCCTGCCGTCTCCGTCCGCAAAATTCTCTTTCCAAGCGTTACGATCTCCGCCCCGTTTTCCCTGGCAAGCTCGACTTCTTCGTCCTCAAAACCGCCCTCCGGACCGATGAAAACGGCGATATCCGTACCCGGCTTGACCGACGCCAGCAGTTCCCTCGTTTTCCGAATGCCATCCGCCGACTCATATGGCAGAAGAACCATATCGTACCCGGCTGCCTCTTTGACCGCCTCTTTGTAGGTCATAAGCGGCGCCACCTCCGGGATAAGGCTGCGCTTGGACTGCTTCGCGGCGCTCTCAGAAACCGCATTCCAGCGTTTTCTCTTCGCGTCCGCTTTTTTCGCATCCAGCTTGACAACCGATCGCTTCATGCTGACCGGAACCACCCGGTATGCCCCCAGCTCCACCGCCTTCTGGATGATCAGTTCCATCTTATCGCCCTTCGGAAGCCCCTGGAACAGGTGAATCCGCGCCGGAAGCTCTTTGTTTTCCCATTCTTCCAGAATCTTTGCCGAAACATACTCTGGTTCCAGTTCTTCCACGCGGCAGAAATAGTCGCCGCCCTCACGGCTGCTGATCAGGATCTCCTCACCCGGCTTCATCCGCAGAACATTGCGGATATGGTTGACATCCGCGCCCTCAATCCGGATTTCTTCCGCCCCGATCTGGTGCGGTTCCACAAAAAAATGGTACATGATTATTTCTTCCTCGCTGTGACAGAAACCCACTCGCCCTGATGGGTAATCTCTACAATCTCAAAGGCATCGTTCGCCTCAAATGCCGCCTTGACTGCCTCTTCCTTCATATCAATGATACCCGATGTGATGAAGATACCATTTTTCTTAATATGAACCGGGATCTCTTTCTGCAGCATGATGATAACGTCTGCCAGGATGTTGGCAACCGCAATGTCGTAATACTCGTATTTTACCTCGTCCTGCACTGTTTTATCGTCGATGATGTTGCCCTGTACGACCTTGAACTGCTCCGGTGCGATTCCGTTTGCTTCCAGATTCTCGCCAACGGCTGTGATCGCATTTTCATCCAGATCCGTTCCAAATACGTGTTTTGCGCCCAGTTTTAACGCCGTGATGCCTAAGATACCGCTTCCGGTTCCGACATCAAGCACCTCTGAATCCGGTGTCACGTATTTCTCGAGCTGGCGGATGCAAAGCTGCGTTGTCTCATGCATGCCCGTACCAAACGCCGTACCCGGATCGATCTGAATCAGCAGCTTATCCTTGTGCTCCTCCGGCACTGTCTCCCAGGTCGGCTTGATGAGGATGTGATCGACCGTAAACGGTTTGAAATACTGTTTCCAGTTGTTGATCCAGTCCTTATCCTCCGTCTCGGATTCTGCAAACGTGCAGGCGCCCAGATCGGTAAACGGCTTCAATTCTTCCAGCGCCTCTTTGACTTTCGCCATCATCGCCGGGATATCATCATCCTCATCGAGATAAAAACTTACCTTCGCCACGCCCTCATCCGGCGGAAGCTCCGGCAGAATGTCGATGAACATTCCCTTCGTCTCTTTCTCGGTCAGCGGGATATTGTCCTCAATCTCAATGCCCTCGATGCCGAGTTCATCCAATGTGTAGCTGATGAGATCCACCGCCTCTGTGGTGGTCGTCAGCGTAAATTTCTTCCATTTCATGTTCGTTACCTCTCTTTATTGAAACGACTTATCATCCAAACATTCACATTTCATCACGCAGCTATTTTTGCATCATTCTCACTGTAAATGTGTCAAATGTTACTGTTCACAGGTAGGCACTTTTGGAACCGAAAGTGCCGTAAGAAAACGTGGTGGCAGCAGGAATTTGCCGTATTTAAATGCGAAGCCACGGCAAATTCCGTTACTGGGCACGTATGCGTGAACAGTAACTGTCAAACGAATGAATCAGCCTAATCGTTCTAATTTTCTTTTCTAATTTCCCAATAAAATCTTCACAAACAGGATCGCCAGCACCACCAGAATCAGCGGGCGCACGATCTTCTGTCCATTTCCCAATACCAGGCCGGAACCGATATAATTTCCTAAAATACTGCAGATCGCCGCAGCCAGCCCCAGCGTGTAAATGATCTTGCCGTGAATCACAAATGTGACAAACGCCGCCACATTAGACGAAAGATTGATCGCCTTTGTCGTACCCGCCGCCTCTTTCATCGTATAGCGTGCCGCTCCTGTGAGCACCAGCAGCAGGAAAGTTCCGGTTCCCGGTCCGTAAAAACCATCATAAATACCGATGATCAGCGCGGATGCCAGCGCAATCAAAAATGATTTCCGCTCCGGCAGGGTGCCCGCCAGCGAATCATCGCCCATTTTCTTATTCCGCATAACATAAAATGCTACAATCGGAAGAATCACGATCATCATATACTGTAAAATCTTATCGCTGACTAACAAAGTCAGGTTCGAACCGATCGAAGAACCGATCAGCGCCGCCACGATAAACCAAACCACCTTCTTAAACTGTATGTAACCGTTTTTGGCAAACCGCCCGGTCGCGATTGCCGTTCCCATCATGGAACTCATTTTGTTGGTTCCGAGCGCCATATGGGTCGGAACCCCGGCGATCAGGTACGCCGGAAGTGAAATCAATCCGCCTCCCCCTGCGATCGCATCCACAAAGCCTGCCAGAAATACCATCGGACAGACAATTATAAACTGCAGTATCGTGCAATCCATGCTTCACCCTCCAAAATTTTCATGCACACCCAAATTCCTCCTGCCGTCGCAAAACAGATATCAAAAAGCACTCCGGGCATACATTTCTATTCTTATTGCAAAAACTCCGCCAGTGCATAGGTACTGACATCCAAGCCATATTCAGTCAGGCGGATATGGCTATCTGTCTGGACCGATGCTTCCAACAATCCTTCTTTCAAAAGCCGCTCGATCACCTCACCGTACACCGCTTCTATCGCCACGCCAAACCGGCGTTCAAACTCTGCCGTCCGGACGCCGCCGGTCAGCCGCAGCCCCAGAAACATAAATTCTTCCATCCGCTCCTGACGGCTCAGTTCGTGTATTTCCTCATACTGCGCGCCCGCTGCCAGCTCTTCTTTCGTAAACACCAGATAACGGTTCAAATCCGCCGTCACCTGAAAGCGTTTCCCGCCCACCAGCGAGGATGCCCCCAGACCAAGCCCCAGATACTCCACACCGGTCCAGTAACCGATGTTGTGGCGGCAGGCATAGCCCGGTCTGGCATAATTGGAAATCTCATACCGCTCATAGCCCAGCTTCGCCAGCGTTGTTTTCGTGTGGTGGTACATATTCCGGTCTGTCTCCTCATCCGGCAGACATTTGCAGCCTTCATACTTCGTCTGTAAACGCTTTGGCATAGAGGCGTAATCGCCGTATTTTTCCAGATCCGCGCACATCTCCCCGTACTCTTCATATAACGGCGTGCCTTCTTCCACAATCAGGCTGTATGCGGAAATATGTTCCGGTTCAAGGTCGCAGACGAACCGCAGAGTCTCCTGCCAGCTCTCCTCCGACTGTCCCGGAAGCGCCGACATCAGATCGACATTGATATTGTCAAATCCAGCGTCCCGCGCAGCACGAAAACTCTGCAAAAACTGCTCCCGCGTATGAATCCGCCCTAAAAGCCGCAATTCCTCCTCCGAAGCCGACTGCAGCCCCAGACTCAGGCGGCTGACCCCTGCATTCCGGTAACCGGCTGCCGAATCCGGCGTCAATGTCCCCGGATTCGCCTCCATCGTGATCTCCGCATCCGGCTCTACCCGAAAGACCTGCCGGACGGCTGCCAGAATCCGCTCAATCGCCGATGGTGGAAGCAGGGACGGCGTTCCGCCGCCGATAAAGATCGTCTCCACCGTCCGCCCTGTCAGGTTTAGCCGCGGCGCCGCATTTTCAGGACACTGCCCTGCATCCTCTTCCGGAATGCTTTCAATCTCCCGGATCAGCTGATCCACATATTTCTCCCGCACGCACGCATCGGACGCAAACGAAAGAAAATCACAGTAACGGCATTTGCGGACACAGAACGGGATGTGTATATATAATTCCATTATTCCTCGTCCAGCTTCAGGACGCTCATAAATGCCTTCTGCGGAATCTCTACGTTTCCGATCTGACGCATACGTTTCTTTCCTTCCTTCTGCTTCTCCAGAAGTTTTCTCTTTCGGGAAATATCGCCGCCGTAGCATTTTGCCAAAACGTCCTTCCGCATTGCCTTGACCGTCTCGCGGGCAATGATCTTGCCGCCGACCGCCGCCTGGATTGGAATCTCAAATAAATGACGCGGAATCTCATCCTTGAGCTTCTCGCACATTTTTCTGCCGCGCTCATATGCCGAACCTTCGAATACGATGAAAGAGAGTGCGTCCACTTCCTCGCGGTTGACGAGAATATCCAGTTTTACCAGCTTGGATTCCTCGTAGCCCTTTAACTCATAATCAAACGACGCGTAACCGCGGGAGCGCGATTTCAATGCATCGAAGAAATCATAAATAATCTCATTTAACGGAAGTTCATATTTCAGCAGCGCACGGCTCGCCTCAATATACTCCATTCCCAGGTAAACGCCGCGGCGCTCCTGGCACAGCGTCATGATCGCACCGACAAACTCGGTCGTAACCATGATCTCCGCCGACACGATCGGCTCTTCCATATAGGCAATCTCGGACGGATCCGGCAGGTTTGACGGGTTCGTCAGCTCAATCATATCGCCGTTCGTCTTGTGCACCCGGTATACAACGCCCGGCGCCGTTGTCACAAGATCCAGATTGTACTCGCGTTCCAGGCGTTCCTGGATAATATCCAGATGGAGAAGCCCCAGGAAACCACACCGGAAACCAAAGCCCAGCGCTACCGATGTCTCTGGCTCAAAATAGAGCGCTGCATCGTTGAGCTGCAATTTTTCCAGCGCGTCCCGCAGATCCGGATATTTCGCACCATCCGCCGGATAAAGACCGCAGTATACCATCGGCGTTACCTTCTTGTAACCCGGAAGCGGCTCTGCACATGGGTTGTCCAGATCGGTGATCGTATCGCCCACGCGGGTATCCTGCACATTTTTAATACTGGCAGTCACATAGCCAACCATACCGGCTGAAAGCTCTTCGCACGGAATAAACTGACCTGCGCCAAAATATCCAACCTCCACAACCTCTGCAGCCGCTCCGGTCGCCATCATTTTCATGCGTGTGCCTTTTTTGATCGTACCGTTCTTCACACGGCAGAATACGATAACGCCCTTGTAAGAATCATACAGGGAGTCGAAAATAAGCGCCTGCAGCGATGCCTCCGGATCGCCCGCCGGTGCCGGGATCTTCTGCACGATCTCCTCCAGAACTGCCTCGACATTTAAGCCGGTCTTCGCAGAAATGCGCGGTGCATCTGACGCCTCCAGACCGATCACATCCTCGATCTCCGCTGCCACGCGCTCCGGATCCGCACTCGGCAGATCGATCTTATTTAACACCGGAATGACCTCCAGATCATGATCCAGCGCCAGATATACATTCGCCAGCGTCTGCGCCTCGATTCCCTGTGCCGCATCCACAACCAGAATCGCGCCGTCGCACGCCGCCAGGCTTCGGGAAACCTCGTAGTTAAAGTCCACATGTCCAGGCGTGTCGATTAAGTTAAAAATGTACTCCTGACCGTCTTTCGCCTTATATACCGTGCGGACTGCCTGCGACTTGATGGTAATACCTCTCTCCCGCTCCAGATCCATGTTATCAAGCACCTGCGCCTGCATCTCACGGCTCGTTAAAAGTCCCGTCATCTCAATAATACGATCTGCCAGCGTTGATTTGCCGTGATCGATATGTGCAATGATGCAGAAATTTCTGATTTTGCTCTGATCTATAATTGCCATCCGTTCATTCCTCTCTCTGTATCACTTTGTTTGGCAGCAACATGTTTGCTGCGATATCTTATTTTTTATTTAAAATCATCTTTTATAATAAATAACACCTGATCTAAATGAATATACCATTTTTTCAGGTACGCCGCAAGTCCTGAAATAGAAAAAGCCTTGACATTAGCCCGTCAACAGCAACCTGTCAGCACCTGATCCAGAAGCTGCGCCAGCGGATCCATCGCATTGACCGCCTCTTCATATGTATTCGTCTGTGCCCCGACCTCGATCAACGCCGAGCGCGGGCGTAGATGTAGATTGTAACGAAGCCCCTTTAAATAAATTGTCCGCGTAAACCCAGGATATATCTGATCGGCATTCCACTTCATCTGAAAACTGAACGCCAGATTTTCCTTCCGGCAGGGATTTGCCAGATACTCGATCGGTCCGTCCGGCGTCTCGCTGGTACCGTTGAAAAACATGATCTGTGCCGTTGGTTTCCCTTCTATCTGCGTGACTAGATGCGTCTGCTCGCTGACACCGTCCCGGTGCACATCTAAAATCACCTGAATCGACGGGTATTTCTGCAAAAGGTTCGTGACACCCTCGCAGGCATATGTATAGGCACGGCTCCGGTCTAGATGCCCCGACTTCATATCATAGGCAGTTGTATCGTGCCAGACCTGATATCCTTTCGTCCGCAGCCGTTTTGCCAGCTCTTCCCCCAGAGACACCACCGCGCCCTTTCCGTCGCTTCCCGTATAATCTCTATAATTTTCCTGCGAATGGGTATGATAAATCAAGATCTGTGGTCCGTCCGCCTCGTCCTTCCTGATTGTCAGATCCATCGACAAAAATGTCTCTGCGTTCATCAGGCTCCGGTCAATCGACGCCGTCGGGTGGATTGTAAAAAAATGCTGGATCAGATAATCATAATCTTCCAGCTTTTTCCGCAGACGCGGGCTGTCCACCAGTGCGGCAGTATTTGCCCTCTCTGTCTTTTCTCCATTCTTTCCAGCACTATACAGCCTCTCTTCGTCCGTCTCTCCGCCGCCCTGTCTCCCACTTTCATGAACAAGCCCGTTCCATTTTCCAAGTAAAGTTCCATCCACCAGCCTACTCCCGGAAAACTGTGCCAGGAAATCCATATACTCCTGCCGGACTTCCTGTTCTTCCAGATATTTATAATAGGACGGATCGGCTTCTCCCTGCGTCTGTTTCTTCCACCCGGCAAGTCTATGCCTTTTCCCCTCCTCCGAATCTGGTATATCCCGCAAATTAGTCCCCCAGACCGGGTACCAGGACCTTACCACCGCATTCTGCACAGCTGTCCAGATGAATGCACGCATCTTCCAGCCGACTGTCAGCAAAAACAGAACCATCAGGAGCCCGGCTGCCCTCTGCCACCACCGCACCGCATTCATCTCCCTTCTTTCCTGTTCTATCCTATGCGGTTAGCAAAGTGTAGTTTCCTGTTTAGTTCTGTTTTTCAATCTGGCATTTTTTTCAGTGTTATCTTTCTTCCTCCAGCCGTTCCACTGCCCGCCGGATCCCCTCGGCGATTGCTGCGCTCAGCTTGCAGATACGCTCGTCCATGTCCTGCGGGGTCACAAACATCGCTCCAAATTCAGGTTCCAGAAGTTCCCGGATCAGCTCATATTGGCTGTCCGAATCCAGTTCCCGGATGTATTCACCGTACCGGCTGCCCTCTTTTGAGGCGGTTAGTGTCCGCACTAACGCATTGACCGTCCCGTGAACGATCGCCGCCGCGCCCACAACCGTCGGAACGCCGATCGCGATTACCGGCACGCCGAGATTTTCCCGCGTCATTCCCCGGCGGTGGTTGCCGACGCCGGAACCCGGATGAATTCCTGTATCCGTCAGCTGAATGGTGCTTGCCAGACGGTGGACGTTTCGCGCCGCCAGCGCGTCGACCGCGATCACCAGATCCGGGCGGCTCTCCCGCACGACGCCGCGGACAATTTCTGCCGTCTCCATCCCTGTCTGTGCCATCACCCCTGGATGGATACCGCTGAGAACCGGATGCACCGTCCGCCCCGCTTTCTCAGCCGTATAGAGGTATGTGCCATTTCTTCTGCCTGGCTCCGTCCGCAGATGGCGGTTCATCGAAAGCCCATCCACCACGCGCGGTCCCAGCGAATCCGGCGTCACCTGCCGGTTTCCCAGTCCCGCTACCAGAATCGAAAGTCCGGCCATGGTTGAAGCACAGTTTTTCCGGATCAGGGACGCCAGCTGCCGTCCTAACTCCCCGGCAGCCGCCTCACAGTATGCGTCCTCTGTCTCCGACAGCCCCGGATCTTCCATCGTCAGGTAGGTTCCCATCGGCTTTCCCATTGATTCCGCACCTTTTTCGTTCAAAATCGAGACTTCCGTCATCCGGATCGAACTGCCATGACAGCGCCATTCCCGCAGCGCCACACCGCCGATTTCGCCCCCATCCCCCTCAAAACTTTCTCTCTCCTCCAACGCCAGATCCGTCCGATTTTCAAACATGGCTGCTCCCTTCTATCTCACAACTCAATCACAACCCGCACCATTATAAAGCTTAAATTCCATCCTGCCATTTTTCATGTCAAAATATCCTTATTTTTTTCCTCAATTCGTAACTGTTCAGTACCTTCACAGTCACGCGCAAAAATTCATTAAAAATTGCCTACGGCAATGGAATTTTTGCCTGCTGACCCATGTTTTCGTACGGTCAGCGCAGTAAATGCGCAGACCTACTGAACAGTTACCTCAATTTTTATATTTTCCAGAAATATATATTTTATTCTCTCAAAAAAACCTAACGCTTTTTTTGTTTCATAGGACGCAATTTCCTGTGAAACAAAAAACTGCGCCACCCAGCCCAGATATTTGACATCGCCCGCAAGGATAGGCGCCGCCTGATATCCGGTCAGATACCGCAGTTTATACGTTTATTTTTCGAATTTTTCTAAAACTCTATTCTATTTCTCGCCGTCCGCACTCTCCACCGGCGTTACTGTTCACACATGTGTGCTCAGCAACGGGATTTTGCCGATGCTACGCATTCCAAATCGGCAAAATCTGCTGCCGGAACTGTATCATACGGAATTTTCAGTTCAGAAAATTCCTACCTGTGAACAATTACCCACCGGCATCTATTCCCCCGGATGTTCCACCCTCCAGATCTCCGTCTCCAGATAGTTCCAGATCTCTTCTCTGCCCTGTTTTGTCTCGGCGGAGAACGGAATCATCATCACTTCGGTGCCGACTCCCAGACCTGTTCTGAGAATCTTTAACTGTTTCTGGAGCTGGCTGCGCTTGATCTTGTCAGCCTTGGTCGCAATCAGGATCGGCTGGAAGCCTGGGAAACGATCCAGTCGTACATGAGTTTGTCGTTTGAAGATGGCTCATGACGGATATCAATCAGCAGGAAGACGCAGCGAAGCATCTGCGATTTGTGCAGATAATTTTCAATCATCTTGCCCCACTTTGCCTTGACCTCGACGCTCGCGCGCGCGTAGCCGTACCCTGGCAGATCGACGTAGTAAAACGCGTCGTTGATATGGTAAAAATTGATCGTCTGGGTCTTGCCCGGCTGCGAGGATGTTCTCGCATAGGATCGGCGGTTCATCAGCGCATTGATCAGGGACGATTTGCCGACGTTTGATTTGCCTGCAAACGCGAATTCCGGCTGTGTATTTGCCGGCAGCTTACTGGTGATACCGCAGACGGTTTCCAGATTTACATCTTTTATAATCATATTTTTTCTCCTACTAAACCGCTATTTCTCCGGTACAAATGCCTCTCGGATGACTTCGTTCATCTCCTTGATGTATACGATCTCCATTCCTTTCGTGATTTCCTTCGAAAGTTCCTCGACATCCGGCTGATTTTTCGCCGGTACCAGTACCTTTTCCACCTGCGCCATGCGGGCTGCGAGCAGTTTTTCTTTCAGACCGCCGATCATCAGCACATGACCGCGCAGCGTTACCTCGCCGGTCATCGCCACACGCGGCAGTACCTTCCGTCCTGTCACCGCCGACAGCATCGCCGTTGCCATCGTGATTCCGGCCGACGGACCATCCTTCGGCACCGCGCCCTCCGGGATATGCAGGTGAATATCGTGTTTCTCGAAATAGTTCTCCTTCACGCCGTAATCAGATGCAACCGAACGCACATAGGTCAGTGCAATCTGCGCCGACTCCTTCATGACATCGCCCATCTGACCCGTCATCTGCAGCACGCCTTTGCCCGGCATGACATTGACCTCGATCTGCAGTGTATCGCCGCCGACGCTCGTCCACGCCAGACCGCGCACGATACCGACCTGTGCCTCATTTCCGGCTGCATCGAAGAAGACTTTCTCGCGTCCCAGATAATGATCCAGATTCCGCTCTGTCACGCGGATCGACGGTTTCTTCTTCTCCAGCACCTCTCTGGCTGCCTTTCGGCAGATATCGCCAACCCGGCGCTCCAGATTCCTGACTCCAGCTTCCCTGGTGTAGCTGTGAATCATTTTCTCCAGCGCCGAACCCGTGATATTTAACTGTTCCTTCGAAAGGCCATTCTTCTCCAGCTGTTTCGGAATCAGATAGTCTTTTGCAATGTGATATTTTTCATTTTCCGTGTAACTATTGACTTCAATCAGCTCCATACGGTCCAGCAGCGGTCCAGGGATCGTCTGCGTTGTATTCGCCGTCGCGATAAATAATACCTCCGACAGGTCAATCGGGATCTCCACATAATGGTCGCGGAATTTCACATTCTGCTCGCTGTCCAGCACCTCTAAGAGCGCCGAGGATGTATCTCCCTTATAATCGCTGCTGACTTTGTCGATCTCATCCAGCAGCATCAGCGGATTGGCAACCCCTGCCTGCTTGAGCCCTTCCACGATGCGTCCCGGCATCGCGCCGACGTAGGTCTTTCTGTGACCGCGGATCTCCGCCTCGTCGCGCACGCCGCCCAGGCTGATGCGGACATATTTGCGTCCCATCGCCTTCGCAATCGAGCGGGCGATCGAAGTTTTACCGGTTCCAGGCGGTCCCACCAGGCAAAGGATCGGGCTGGTGCCCTTCTTCGTCAGGATGCGGACTGCCAGGTATTCCAGCACGCGCTCTTTGACCTTTTCCAGACCATAATGGTCGGCTTCCAGAATCTCTTCCGCATGCTTCAGGCTCGCGTTATCCTTCGTCATTTTGTTCCACGGCAGTTCCAGCACCGTTTCCAGATATGTCCGGATCACATTCGCATCCTGGCTGCCAGCCGGCATATTCTGGAAACGGTTGATCTCCTTGCGGATCCGCTCCTTTACTTCCACGCTGGCTTTGATCTTCTTCAACTGTTCCTTCATCTCATCCGCATCAGAAACCGGATTTTCCTCTCCCAGCTCCTCCCGGATCACACGCAGCTGCTCCCGCAGAATATAATCACGCTGATTTTTATCCAGCGCCGCCTTTACCTTCGTCTGAAACTCGCGTTTCACGCGGTAAACCTCTAATTCCGTCAGCAGAAGCTGCAGCTCTGTCTCATACATCTCCGTCAGCGTCCGGCATTCCAGTACCGACTGGCGCGCTTCATAGTTCCACGGGAACTGGGCTGATATCTGGTTCATTAATTCGGTCAGATCTGGCTGTGCGATCAACGGACTTAATACTTCACGTCCCGCTGCCACATTTAATTTTCCGTATTCTTCCAGCTTTTCTTTCAGAATCCGGAGCATCGCCTCTTTCTGAATCGTGTCCAGATCGTCCTCGACCGGATCCAGAATCTCCACGATCGCAGTGCAGCATGCCTCGCCCTTCTCCATCTCCAGAAGCTCGGCTCTCTCCTGCCCTTCCACCGTGACGCGCACCATGCCGCCCGGCATCTTGACAAGCTGTTTCACGTAGCCAATCGTTCCTACCTGAAAAATCCCGTCAATATCCGGGATCACCTCATCCGGCTGCTTCTGCGTCGCCAGAAATACTCGCTGATCGCCCACCATCGCCTGCTCCACCGCCGCGATGGATTTATCCCGGATGATATCGAAATTTACCGTCATCTGCGGCAGCACGGTCAGTCCGCGCAGCGCGATCATCGGCATTGTCAGTTTCTTATCTTCCATAACACCTTTATCTTTCTTAATCAAATGTATCGTTATTTCCTGTGAAAAGAAAAACAGGGGTCTGCCTATGGCAGTTCGCCATCTCACAGACCCCATTAACAGCCGCCATTCTCAAGCTGCTGCATTTATTTTCCTTTACATTTACGCAATCTCGCCGGTTCTGTCTTTCTTAGAACGTCCTGTAAAAGACTTGCGGGGCACCGTATTGTCGCGATATACCAGCTCCGGCGCACTCTTTCCCTCGACTACGTCTTTGGTAATCGTGCAGATGCCGATCGTGGAATCGGACGGAATCTCATACATGGTATCCATCATCAGGGACTCCATGATAGAACGAAGTCCTCTGGCTCCCGTCTTTCTCTCGACTGCCATGTGGGCGATCGCCATCAGCGCATCATCCGTGAACTCCAGCTTCACGCCGTCCAGATCGAGAAGCGCCTGATACTGCTTGATCAGGGCATTCTTCGGCTCTCTTAAAATGCGGACCAGCGCCTCCTCATTGAGCGTCTGGAGCGATACCGTGATTGGCACACGACCGATAAACTCCGGAATCAGACCAAACTTCGTCAGATCCTGCGGCATTACCTGTTTCAGAAGCTCATCGATATCCTGATGCTTGCGATCCACAATATCGGAGTTAAATCCGATGGAACCGGCACCTAAACGGCTGTCGATGATCTTCTCCAGACCGTCAAATGCACCGCCGCAGATGAACAGGATGTTGGTCGTATCGATCTGAATCAGTTCCTGCTGCGGATGCTTTCTGCCGCCCTGCGGCGGAACACTGGCAATGGTTCCTTCCAGAATCTTTAAAAGCGCCTGCTGTACACCCTCGCCCGATACATCGCGGGTGATAGATACATTTTCAGACTTCTTCGTAATTTTATCAATCTCATCAATATAAATGATGCCGTACTCTGCCTTGCTGACGTCGTAATCAGCCGCCTGGATGATCTTCAAGAGAATGTTCTCTACATCCTCGCCGACATATCCAGCCTCGGTCAGAGTGGTCGCATCCGCGATGGCAAACGGTACATTTAAGATCTTCGCCAGCGTCTGCGCCAGGTATGTCTTACCGGAACCGGTCGGTCCGAGCATCAGGATGTTGCTCTTCTGAAGCTCTACATCCTGCGTGGACTTGGACATAACTCTCTTGTAATGGTTATAAACCGCTACGGAGAGCACCTTCTTGGCGTCGTCCTGTCCGATGACATACTCATCGAGAAATTCTTTGATTTCCTTCGGCTTCAGCAGGTTGATTCCGCTGAAATCCGGTCCTTTTTCCTGATCGGCAAATTCCTCTTCCAGAATCTCCGAGCAGAGTTCGATACAGTCATCGCAGATATATACATTATCTGTGCCAGCGATCAGTTTTCTAACCTGATCCTGTGTCTTGCCGCAAAATGAGCAGCGTATTTTGTCGTCTGTTCTGCCTGGCATACTTCCACCTTGTTCCTTTCTATTATTCCATCCAGAAATCTAATTAGTGGTTGGTAATGACACAATCAATCAGACCATACTCTTTCGCCTGCTCTGCTGTCATGTAATTATCACGCTCTGTATCACGCACGATCACGTCATACGGCTGGCCTGTATTGGCTGCCAGAATCTCATTTAATTTCTTCTTGGTACGAAGAATATTCTCCGCTACAATCTGGATCTCGGTTGCCTGTCCTCTCGCGCCGCCGGATGGCTGGTGAATCATCACTTCTGCGTTCGGAAGTGCATATCTCTTTCCTTTGGTACCGCCGGAAAGCAGGAATGCGCCCATGCTGGCTGCCATACCCAGACAGATGGTAGATACATCACATTTGATATAATTCATCGTGTCATAGATCGCCATACCTGCGGTAACAGAACCGCCCGGGCTGTTGATATATAAGCTGATATCCTTATTCGGATCCTCTGCCTCCAGGAACAGAAGCTGTGCTACAACCAGGCTGGCTGTCACATCATTTACTTCCTCTCCCAGGAAAATGATACGATCTTTAAGCAAACGGGAGTAAATGTCATACGTCCGCTCGCCGCGGCTGGTGGATTCAAGGACATAAGGTACTAAACTCATGATTCTTCCTCCTATAATTGAGAATGAATGTTTATGGCAAAAATTGTTACAGTTCACACGCGTGCAAACTGTAACAGGATTTTGCTGATGCTTCGCATTACAAATCTGCAAAATCTGCTGCCACTATGTTATCGCACGGCACTTTCGGTTCCAAAAGTGCCTGCCTGTGAACAGTAATACAAAATTCTATGATGCCTTAGGACACCATAGAATTCTGCCGTATTTCAGTATTCGCTTTTATCGGTTTGATTAAGCAAGCTTTGCCTGCTCTACCAGTAAATCGATCGCTGCCTGAACTTTCAGGTCCTCACGGATCTGCTCTTTCTCGCGCTCACCCATCATTTCTTTCAGCTTAGCGCCTTCCAGTTTATAGGATGCTGCGATCTCGTTGATCTGCTCGTCAAGCTTCTCATCGGAAACTTCTACGTTCTCAACTTCAACTACTTTCTCAAGAACCAGTCTGGTCTTGATTCTCTTCTCTGCTTCCGGACGCATCTGCTCCATCAGCTTCTCCGGTGTCATGCCGGTATATTTCATGTAATCGTTGATGTTTAAGCCCTGGCTCTGCAGACGGCGAGCGTAGTTCTCTACCATCTCTCTTGCCTGAGTGTCAACCATCGGCTGCGGCAGTTCCATCTGAGCGTTCTCAACTACTTTTTCGATTACGTTGTTCTCGTTCTCTACTTTAGCGTCCTGCTCTTTCTTCTCCTGCAGTTTCTTGCGGATGTCTGCTTTGTACTCATCCAGAGTATCGAAATCAGATACTTCGCTTGCGAACTCATCGTTCAGCTCCGGAAGCTCGTTTCTCTTAACTTCTTTGATGGTTACAACGAACTTAGCCGGTTTGCCAGCCAGCTCATCTGCATGGTACTCAGCCGGGAAAGTAACGTTTACGTCACAGGTCTCGCCTTTTTTCTTGCCGATTAACTGATCCTCAAAGCCCTCGATGAAGGAATGGGAACCGATTACCAGCGGATAATCTGTACCAGCGCCGCCGTCAAATGTCTTGTCATCAATGTAGCCGGTGAAGTCGATGATAGTGTTGTCGCCGTCCTCGATTGCGCCGTCTTCTACGTCAATCAGTCTGCCGTTTTTCTTACGTGCTGCAGTCAGCTCGTTCTCTACATCCTCGTCTGTCACAACAGCTTCTGCCTTCTTAACTTCTACGCCTTTGTACTCGCCCAGAGTTACTTCCGGTTTCAGAGCTACGGTTGCCTCGTAGATGAATGCCTTACCTTTTTCGATCTGAGTCACTTTGATCTCCGGAGTGGAAACGATCTCTTCCTTGCTCTCCTCTGCTGCCTTCGGATAAGATGCGTCGATCACTTCGTTTGCTGCATCCTCATAGAAAATGCCAGCGCCATACATCTTCTCCAGCATAGCTAACGGTGCTTTACCTTTACGGAATCCCGGGATGCTGAATTTGTTTTTGTTCTTGTTGTACGCATTTTTGATTGCTGCATCAAACTCTTCAGCCGGAACTTCGATGGTCAGCTTTGCCATGTTCTTCTCTAATTTTTCTACCTGTAAACTCATTTTAAGGGGTCCTCCTTGCTTCTATATGTGAACCGCCATTCTACCGGGCGTTACACTTCAAGATAGCATTATAGCATATCTGCGTGCTAAATACTAGCGGAAAATATAATTTTGCGTTCACTTTTTGCGGGTTTATGAGTGGTTTTAGGTGGGTTTTATGCCATTTTTGATGCATTTTCTGTGTGTTTCTAAGTTGAAACTACACCTGGTCATACTGAATTGAATCTTTGACCTGTAATGCTACCGGGCGATCGACTAAGAGCGATGCCAGCTCAATTCCCAGATCCAGCGCATATCCAAGTCCACGCGCCGTTGTGATATTGCCGTCCGTCACAACGCCCGCACCCGTCAGCTTCGCACCGGTCAGGGCATCCTCAAAGCCCGGATAGCAGGTTGCCTTCTTGTCCTTCAAAAGCCCCAGCTGCCCCAGAATGCTCGGAGCCGCACAGATCGCTGCCAGGCGCTTTCCAGCAGCATCTGCATGCACCAGTGCATCGCAGAGCGGTTTGCACGCCATCAGATTTTTCGTTCCCGGCATACCGCCCGGAAGGAACAGAAGATCCGCTTTCATCGGATCAACCTCATGCAGCAGGGCATCTGCATGGATACCAAATCCATGTGCGCCCTTCACCTCTTTTTTACCCGTAATCGAAACCAGTTTTACCTTCACACCCGCGCGGATCAGCACGTCTGCCGTCGCCAGACATTCCACTTCTTCCAGTCCATCTGCTAAAAATGCGTATACTACAGCCATGATTATTTCCTCCTGTTCTTTGTTTTTATAACACTTTTTATATTATTTTTTTATTTTCCACAAAGCAATCATTTTTTCTTTTTAGATATCAGAAAATCATTGCAACTGTTCAATTCGTTCACTTTTTTATTCTTCATGAACCGCATTCGTTGTTTTTCCAGCTTTTCCTTTTGAAAATGCCTTTACTAGCACCCACACATTCACCGCCTCGTCAAGAATCAGGCTCAAAATCCAGCCACAGAGCACATCGACCAGCGAATGCTGTTTGATGAACATGGTTGAAAGACAAATCAGAATCGTGACAATCCACGAAAGTGTACGGATCGGTTTCTTGTTCCGCACACTTGCCGCGTGGCAGATCGTCAGATGCACCGCCACAGTGCTCGATACATGGATCGACGGGCAGACATTGTTCGGCGGATCCACACTCCGCAGAAACCTCACAATCTGCGCGCAGAAATTCTGTGATGTGATCTCCTGCCGCAGATTTAAACCGTTCGGTGCCAGCAGGTAGACAAATAAGCAAAAGGTTGCTCCTGCAAACATCACAAAACAAAGTCTCAGATATGCCTCCCGATCCTTGATCATAAAATAAATCATAAACACCGGCACCCACGCGTACCACAGAAAATACGGCAGTACAAACCATTCATTAAACGGTATCAGGTCATCGACCGCACAGTGTATAATATGAACATCCGATGGTTCATGCAGCTCCAGCAGAAAAAATCCTGACAGAAACACCAGCATATAGAGTCCTGCCAGACAGTAGCGGTGCGTTTTGATCCAATTCATTACTTGTTTTATCATTAATAATATACCTTTGTATTGTTCTTTCGTTTTTATTCTTTCGTTTTTAATACCAGTTTTTCCGCCAGCGCCAGACGGCTGTTCTGGTACTCGCCCGTAAACGTCACCTCGCGCCCGAACCATTCCGGCGGCACAAAGGCATGTGCGGCTTCCTCACTTGGAAATTCAACCTCCGCCAGCTTCAATCCCTCATATTCACCTAAAAAAATGTCCAGCTCAATCGTGTACTCCGTTCCTTCCATCGGAATCAGATAACGCTTTTTCGTCAGATCCTGCCGTCAGCCTTCGAGCGGAGATGCTCATAGGATTCCTTCGTCAGCGGCAGATTGTATTCCTCCCGCGCCATCAGTCCTTTGGATTTGTAGGTCAGATAATAGGTGTCATCCTCCTGACGGACACGCACGACCGGAGCAGTGCTTAGATATGCCTGCTCGATCTGGTGGAAGGGGTATCCGGCTATATCAAATGGAATGTGGATAATTAAATATTTGCGTTCGATTTCCATAAAATTAGTTGTCCTTTTTATATTTCTTAAAAAGTCTTAACAAAAGTACCGTATTTCTCCAAAATGAGAAAGCCATTTTTCTATAATTTCTTCACTGTTGGCCTCTATCACCCGAATCATACTGTTCAAAATTTGGGCTGATATTTTGGAAGAATTGTGGCTGAGCAATGCCTTGCCCGTACTGGTTATCCACACTTTTGTCGCATTTGAAGTTGCTCTTCCCTCTGCAATATGGACATGCACCGGTTCCAGCGGCTCATTTTCATTCGACCAAAAATATACAATATATGGTCCAATCCTAAAAATTTGCGGCACTCAGAATTCCTCCCTCTTGTGAAAACTCCATAATCAAGTGTGCATTTTCCCGAATCAGTTTCTTGAAATAACTCATTTCCATATCTGAATAACCATTTATATTCTCCCACTTGTAATCTGGCAAATAGCATATCGCATTGTGAAATCCATCTTTTTCATCGGGTGTTTCTATATAAACTTTAACCCTGCCATCTGCCCGCATTTCAGAATGGGTAATTTCCGTATCATCATTTAAGGTCATAAATGGGTACATCATCTTTCTTCCTCCTCTCATTTATCCTCAAAACAGTTTTAACCACGGCTGCTTTCTACTTATTCAGCATCCCCATCACCACAACCACCACAAACAGTACCACCATCACGCCGATAAAAATATCCATCGTCCGCACAGAGACATGCACATGGTCATAGATGCGCTCTTTGATGGTCTTTTCTTTCATGAGTTCCAGCTCCCGGCGGAGCTTTTCATTCTCCGCTTCCAGTTCCTCCAGAGTTTTATCTGCCGTCTCCTCTGCCGCTTCTTTCGCCGTCTCCAGTTTTTCGCTCACTGTTTCTTTTATCGTCTCATTCTTTTCCAGCATTTCGTTTTCGCTCATCCTTGTTCCTTTCAGAATATGGCTTGTTTTCTCTGCTGCTCACTCTGAAACAGCCTCTTCTCTTATTATATCCATAAAAATAAGTTCAGGCAATCCAAAAATATTTTTCCGTCACTGTCAAAGCAAGAGCTGGCACGCCATCTCGTCCACCATCCTCCTGACGATTACAACTTTTCAGATTTATACAAGAAAAAATCCTGCCCGGCAGGGCTGTTTATATAATAGGAGATTCCAACGGATTCTCCCATTATATAAAAAACTCCCCCGCCATGCATCCATGGAGAGGGAGTTTCGGATTTGTTTTCAATATTTATGTACGGTTCCCGACGACTTTTCATATGGTACATACATTCTCGTCAGAACACAGTTAATCTTATTACTTCTTCGCAATGTACTTACGGATATCCAGTGCAATCGCAACAACGATAACGATACCCTGTGCGATATACTGGTAGTTCGGATCGATGCCAAGGAACTGCAGACAGGTCTTTAAGAACTCGAATACGAGTACACCGATGATAACACCGGAGATACGTCCGATACCACCGTTTACAGATACACCACCGATGGTACAAGCTGCAATAGCCTCCAGCTCGTAACCGTTACCGGTATTTACACCGGCACCACCAGACTTAGCTCCCAGAAGGAAACCAGCGATGGCATACAGTGCAGTAGCTGTTACATAGATAATGATCTTGGTTTTCTTAACATTTACACCAGCAACCTCTGCTGCTGCCTCGTTGCCGCCGATTGCATACATATATTTACCATGCGGGTGTAGTTAAATACGAACCACATGATCGCGCCGATGACAAATGCAATGATGAACAGGTACGGAATCCCAAAGAAGTTACCATTTGCGATAATGGTGTAATCCTGACGATAACCGCCTAACGGTACAGATTTGGTATAAACCAGGTTGATACCGTAAACGATCATCTGCATACCCAGGGTGCCGATGAAGGCCGGTACGTTCAGGTAAGCAACTACGATACCATTGATAAGACCAAATACACAGCTGATAGCGATACAGATAAGGAGAATCAGCCATACGTTCTGCTCACCAAATCCCTTGGTCAGCTCAAAATGTCCGCTGTAATCACTCTTCTGGAGCAGAGTACCTGCCAGGCAGGCAGAAAGTCCAACCAGACGACCTGCAGAAAGGTCGGTACCTTTCGTAATCAGACAGCCGGATACGCCGACTGCGATGATGAAACGACATGCTACGTTGATGGAAATGTTGCTAAAGTTGCTGCTGCTGAAGAAGTTCTGTTTTGTTACACCAACAAAGAGAACCATCAACAGGATCAGAATAACGATACCGTTATTGATCAATATATCTTTTACATTCAGTTGTTTCTTATCCATTCTCTCTTCCTCCTTTAGAACTTAGTCGCGTAGCTCATGATACGCTCCTGAGTTGCTTCCTCACCCTCTACCTCGCCGGTAATGTGACCATTACACATAACAAGGATACGGTTCGACATACCAATCAGCTCCGGCATCTCAGATGAAATCATGATGATACCTTTGCCCTGTTTTGCCAGGTCAATCATGATCTGGTAGATCTCGTACTTGGCACCAACGTCGATACCACGGGTCGGCTCATCCATGATGAGGATATCCGGGTTGTTGGCCAGCCAGCGGGAAATCAGAACCTTCTGCTGGTTACCGCCTGAAAGTGACTGAATCAGTGTCTTACTGCTCGGTGTCTTGATCGAAAGCTTCGCCACGTTATCCTTGACAAGCTGCTCAATCTTTTTCTTATTCAGTTTGATACCATAATGTAAATACTGATCCAGGGAGGAAATTGATACATTATCTGCAATGGACAGACATCCCAAGATACCCGTACCACGCCGGTCCTCGGTAATCATGCCGATACCGCCGCGGATCGCATCCTGCGGACGCTTAATGTTCATTTTCTTACCTTTAATGTAAACTTCTCCGGATTTAATATGACGCATACCGAAGATACCTTCCATCAGCTCCGTTCTCTGGGCACCTACCAGGCCGCCGAATCCAAGAATCTCGCCTCTTCTAAGGGTAAAGGAGCAATCCTGGAAGGAACGATCGTGGATACTGGAATATCCTCTGACATCCAAAAGCACCTCTCCTGCCTTCGTATCATTCTTTGGAGGATAAATGTTGGTCAGCTCACGACCAACCATCTGTTTGACGATCTCATCATCCGAAATCTCGTCCATATGCCAGGAACCGACATAGGTACCGTCTCGCATGATGGTAATATCATCACAAATCTCACGAATCTCCGCCATCTTATGGGAAATATAGATGAGGGATACACCTCTTGATTTCAGGTCACGGACAATGCGGAAAAGTGCCTCTACCTCATTATCCGTTAAGGAGGAAGTCGGCTCGTCCAGAATTACAACTCTGGCATTTAAGGATACAGCCTTGGCAATCTCTACAGACTGCATCTGGGCGATGGACATGGTTCCCAGTTTTGCCTTCGGGTCATAAGGCATCTTAACATCGTCCAGCCATTTTGCTGTCTCTTCAAACATCTTCTTATGGTCGATCACCTGAATCGGTCCAAATTTCTTCGTCGGGTAACGGCCGGTGTACATATTCTCTGCTACCGTTCTCTCAGGTATCGGCTGCAGCTCCTGATGTACCATTGCCAGTCCTTTGTGAAGGGCTTCATCCGGATTGTGGATCTCTACTTTTTCCCCGTCCAGATAGACCTCTCCTTCATCCATATGATAAATGCCGAACAGACATTTCATCAGGGTGGATTTACCGGCGCCGTTCTCTCCCATCAGTGCATGGACGGTACCGGGACGAACTTTGAGGTTTATCTTGTCCAGAGCCTTAACGCCAGGGAAACTTTTCGATACCCCGCGCATCTCCAATCTGTACTCTGCCATCCCATTCTCTCCTTTCATAAAATCGGGTGTGCCAACTGGACACACCCGACACATTTTTATCTATCCCCTCGCGGAAACAGTAGATTGTTACAAGAATTATTTAATGAGTTCCAGAATCTCGGAAGCATTCTCTGCTGTAACTTTTACATAGTCTACCATGTATACGTTGTCAACATCTTTGCCGTTTACGAAATCAAGAGCTACATCTGCTGCTTTGTGAGCCTGTCCGAAGTAATCGTTGAATACGGTACCGGTCATCTTGTCGTTCATAACGTTCTCAACAACCTCTACCAGAGCATCAACGCCTACTAAGTAGATGTCTTTGTTTACAGTTCTGCCAGCTGCTTCGATTGCCTGCAGAGCACCAAGTGCCATTGCATCGTTGTTGCAGAATACAACGTCGATCTTGTCGCCATACTGGGACAGAGCGTTTGCTGTGATCTCCTGACCTTTGGTCTGATCCCAGTCACCACGCTGTTTGGTCAGCTCTTCTACTTCGATATCCTGAGACAGTCTCTCGATGGATTTCTCGGTTCTGTACTGAGCATCTACGTTCTCCGGATCGCCCTGAACCATGATGTAACGAACAACGCCGTCGCCGTCTGCATCGCCCTTGTTCTCAAGCTCAGCGATCTCTTCGCCCTGGTATGTACCGGACTGTCTAGCATCAGCACCTACATAAGTAGCTTTGATACCATCCGTTACCCAAGCCTCTTCTCTCTCAAGATCCGGCTCACGGTTGATGTAAACAACCGGGATACCTGCTTCGTTGCAGATGTTGGTAACATCCGGCTCGGAAGAAGCCTGTACCAGGTTTACGATCATAACGTCAAATCCCTGTGTAACGAAGTTACGGATCTGGTTCATCTGCTCGGACTGGTCATTCTTACCATCCATGATGGAGATGTTCTCTGCCTTTAAGCCAAGCTCGTTTACTAAGTAGTTCTGAAGCTCGTTTCTATAAAGTGTCATGAAGTTATCAGCGAACTGATAAATGGAAATACCAACTTTAACTTCTGCCGGGTCTTTGCCCTCAACAGCTTCTTTAACAGCCTCGCCGTCTGCTGCTGCGGTTGTCTCTGCGTCCTCTGCTGCTGCAGTTGTCTCTGCCGTTTTGCTGCTGGAGCAAGCGGTTACAGAAAATGCCATTGCAGTTGCCAGACCAAGTGCTGCTACTTTTTCAGTTTCATAATATTTGTCCTCCCTTAAACTTGCGTATCCGTTTGTGCTGTCCGGATCCACCGAACAGTTAAATTTTCCGCATACACATATTATACAGTTTCGCCGATTCGTCATTTTTTCTTATCGACACCTTTATTATACGGATCGTTTGTACACTTTTCCATATGATTTTCTTGGTTCTTATATAAATTTTTTTTAGATTCTTTGTGATTTTATTCACATATTCTTATTTTTCCGGTGTGAAACTGTTGGATTTTATGGTAAATCAGCAACCGTCAACGCGTTCTGACTGCATTGATAATAGGTTCCGTCCTCTAATTCGACCTTTTCCTGTACATTTTGACCAAGTGCCTCGGCGGCAGCTATCTCAAAAATCACTTCTGCATACTCGTCGCTGTCGCACTGGACTGTTCCATACAGTTTTCCGCTCTTAAGCCCCTCGATTCCCTGCGGAGTCCCGTCGATGCCGACCACCTTCACGCCCCTTATGTCACCGGCGCGTTCAAGCGCCTCAGCGGCTCCGAGCGCCATCTCATCGTTGTTGCAGATCACCACCTCGATCGCATCCCCGAACTGGTGGATCCACTGTTCCATCAGTGCCGCCGCTTGGCTCCGATCCCAGTTTGCCGAACCACCGGTCAGTTTTTCCAGCGGAATATCTCCGTCGCGCATCGTCTGTACCGACCACTCTGTGCGGATCAGCGAATCCTGATGGCTGCGCTCGCCCTCCAACATCACATATCCCACGGTTCCATCCTCGTTTAAATCAAGACTGCCTGGATTTTCCTGATACGCATCCACCAGAATTTCTCCCTGCAGAACCGCCGATTCCCGCGCGTCCTCCCCTACATAATAGAGGTGCTCCCATCGTTTCATGTCCTCCTCGACCGGTTCGCGGTTGAAAAATACGACCGGCGTCCCGACATCCATCGCCTTGTTGATGACATACGATGCTGCCGAGCGATCCACCATATTAACACAGATCGCATCGTATTCCAGAGAAAGGAAACGATCTACCTGGCTGTTCTGCGTATTTTGGTTTCCCTTCGGATCCATGATTTCCAGATTAACCTTGATGCCCGTCTGCTGTTCATATTCCTTCGCCTTTTCCTCCAGACTGGAACGGATATTGTTGATAAAGGCATCGTCGCCCCGGTACAGCGTCACGCCGATACGGATGCTCTTTTTTTCTGCCGGTTTTGCCGCGCTGCATCCATTTAAAAGAAGTGTGCCCGCTGCCAGAAGTGCCAGCGCCATCTGAATGCTTTTTCCGCTTTTTTTCATTTCTCTATACCCCCTTCCCAGATTTTTAATCAATCGGGTACAGCATCTTCTCATATTTCTTTGACCGCAGCTCATCCTTCTCTATATAGTAGGATTCCAGTGAAAGCTGGCTTCTCTCCTGCTCTTTTTCAATCGCCTGCACTGCTTTTTTGACCGCAAAATAGCCCGCGTCAAACTGGTTTGTCACCACCAGCCCCCGGATTGTCCCCTTGTCAAGCTGATCCAGCAGGGACGGCATCATCCCGACGCCGTACAGCCCGGAAATGTATTTTCCGTACACGCTGCTTCCGCCGACAATCTCCGCCGCCTCCGCTGTACTGGCGAAATCCAGTGCCGCCACCACCGCCGTGCCGCTGCCCGGATAAACTGTTTTTTCAATGACGGAACGGTAAGTATCATCGGTGCCGCGCGGCACAATGGTATAGGAAAAGCCCTGTTTTTCCAGTACCTCCGTCAGCCCCTGTTTCATCTCCCCCGCCTTGCCGATATATGGGTTATCTGCAAAGATCCAGACAGGAAGATCGGAGCTCTGTTCCGCCGTAATCGCCTCGCCAAGCTTTCTCCCGGCTGCCGTCCAGTCCATATGAACCGCCCCCTTGACCTCCTCATCCGGTGATAATTCGCCCAGCAGGATAATCGGCGTTCCATATGTATTTTCTTCCAGATATTGGCGGCATTCCAGCTCATCAACCGGCTCCAGTATCACTGCCCCGGCACCGTCTGCCGCTTCCCGGCGCACCAGCTCCATCTGCTGTGCCAGATTATCCTTTTCATACAGGGTAATAAAGCTGACATCTACATTATACTCAACCGCCGCCTGATCCACGCCCTTGCGGAAGTTGACGTAATCATCATCCGAAGTATCGCTGATAATCAGGACACCGGGTAGACCTCCACCTCTTTTTCCTTGATGATCCAATCCGTGGAGGAAAGGAGATACAGCAAAATAAGTCCCACACACAGGATTCCCCAGAGCACCAGCTCCTTTTTTTTTCTCACTCCATATCGCATTGATCTGTCGCCCCCACTTTTACACCTTTTTCTCTTCCAGCACTTTCTCGTAAGGCACTGCCGGAAGATGAATCTTCACCGCGGTTCCCTCATCCGGCTCCGACTCGATCGAAAGACCGTATTCCGCGCCGAAATACAGCTTGATCCGCTCGTTGACATTGCGTACCCCGATGCCGGATCCGCGCTTGGATGCCACGTGCGCCGTATCGGTAAAGAGGCTCTCGACCTGTTCCTCCGTCATGCCAAGCCCATTGTCCCGCACCTCCAGATACAGCTCTTTTTCCTCCTGCCAGGCGCGCACGAAGATCTCGCCGTCGCCGTCCATATATTCCATGCCATGGTAGATCGCATTCTCCACCAGCGGCTGCAGCATCAGTTTTAAACTTGCAAGTTCCAAAACCTCATCATCTGACTCGATCGTGTAGGTAAACTTATTTTTAAACCGCATCTGCTGGATCATCAGGTAGTTCCGGACGTGTTCCAGCTCATCCTTCACGGTAATTAAGCTCTTGCCGCGGCTTAAACTGATACGGAAGAACCGCGCCAGCGCCGTTACCACCTTGACCGCCTCCGTTTTCTGCTCATTTTCAATCATCCAGACAATGATATCGAGCGTATTATAGAGGAAATGCGGATTGATCTGCGACTGCAGCGTGTCAAACTCCTGCTTTCGTTTTGCCTCATGCTCACGCACAATATCCTGCATCAGGAGGCGGATCTGTCCCGCCATATCACTGATCGATTTTCCCAGATGGCGGATCTCATACGAACCGCCGATGTACACAGGTGCGCTTAAATTGCCCGCCTCCAGGACGCCGACCGATTTTTCCAGCTCGCGGATCGGATTCGTGATCCTCGATGAAATATAAGAGTTAATCAGAGCCAGAATGCACAAAATGAGGGCAATGACAAATACGATAAAAAGCCGGGTTTTGATCGTATTGAGCGACACGGCATTTTCCGGCGTCACCCCGACCACCTTCCAGCCTGTGTAGCCGATCGTCTTGACCGTCGCCATCCGCTTTTTTCCGGCAAATATCTCCTCATGATTTCCGTCCGAATAGCCGGCTGCCCGTCCATTGTTCTCCTGCACCCAGCCGGAATCCAGAAGCTGCATCTGTGGATGGTAAAGAATCTCGCCATTTCCGCTGATCATATAGAAATAACCGCCTCGCCCCGTCGTGATGCCGCCAAAGAGCTGTTCCAGGCTCGAATAGCGGATATCGACCAGAAGGACGCCCTGCGAGGTCGAGGTTCCGTGTGTCAGTTCGACCGCCCGCGATAGCGAAATAACCCATCGGTATTGATTTTCCGCATTGTCAAACACATACTGTACGTGCGGCAGGGAAAAATGCTGGTTTTCCGTCCGGTTTAAGGCGCTCCGGAACCATTCTTCCTGCGTCACATCCACCTCATTTTTCAGACGCACCGCCGGGACTGCCTCCAGAAGCGCCCCATCCTCCGAAAACAGGGCAATATTCTCCACATTATCCTTATTATTATCGTAGAGAAGCGTAAATTCACTTCCAAGCGACTGGCTCGACAGATCGGCATTCTTGATCGTGCCATAATAAAGCGAGTCGGACAGCTTCATGATCGTGCGGAGATACGACTCCACAGAGCGCCCCACCTGCGCGATCAGGTTCTGGCCCTCCTCCTGTACTACTTCCGTGACCTGCCGTGACATTCTCTGGTACAGCGACAGGGAGATCAGCACGCTCGCCGCCAGCGCCGTGATCGTAAAATAGATAAAGATCATCGACCGGATGCTGGCGTCGTCAAAGAGCTTTTTCTTCCAGATCGTCCTTTTTTTACCCATTATGCCTCCCCACTCCGGTGTGCCGTGCGGTACCGCGTCGGGGAAACACCGAATTTTTTCTTAAATACGTAACTGAAATAGTTCTGCTCCGGGTAGCCGACCTTTTCCGCGATGATATACGTCTTGTCGTCAGTTGCCATCAGAAGCTCGACCGCGCGCCCCAGCCGGACATCGGTCAGATAGGCGATGTACGCCTGTCCCGTCTCCTTCTTAAACATCGTTGAAAAATACGCCGGGCTCATATGCAAATGGCGGCAGATCTTCTCCACCGACAGATCCGGATCTTGAAAATTGTCCTGAATGTACTGCTTCGCCTCGCGGATCACGTTTTTTGTCGTATTGCTCCGCTCTTCTTCCATTCCGGCATTCATCTTGAGCGCCACCTCGGTCAGGTACGGGCGGACATTCTCCATCTTCTGGACGCGCCCCAGAATCTCGAAATAATCATTTTCCACGCCAAACATCTCGCTGATCCGCAGATCATACTGCTGGGAGAGCTGTGTCAGCACATTGATGATCGCAAGCACATACGCCTGATACTGGCGATAATGCACCCGCGCATCCTCCATCCGGCTCACAATCCCGTCTATCACGGAACGGATCTTTTCCTCCGGTCCAAACTTGACTGCCGCTATAAGCTCCGACTCCATCCGGCTGTCGAACCGGAGTTTTTCATGCCCGGACGGCTCCATATCGCCGATGCAGATCACGCCGCCGGAACCCGTGATCGCACGGTAACCGAGCGCATTGAGTGCAGTGTAGCACGGGCGGCTTAAATCCGTCAGCGAACTGCAGCTCTCGCCCACGCCGATCGTAACCGATACCTCCAGAATTTTCTTCGTCTCCTTGCAGATATCGCCCAGCAGGGCAATCAGCCCGGTCTGTGTATTGTCTTTGTCGATCGCCACCAGAAGGATCGTCTCAAAGGAAGAATGGAATACAATAAAACGGTACTGCCCTTCCAGTTTTTCCTCAATCAGATTGCGGACGGAGATCGGAATCAGCTCCCGCTGCTGATGCAGCGAAACTGCCTTGTCCACCTTCTCATCCGGTTCCAGATGGATCGCCGCAATCACCCATTTGACCGCACCCGCAACGTCGATCGCATATTCGTTCAGTTTTTCCTCAATCTGCGTTTCCTCCATGCCGCCTTGAATCAGGTCATTCAAAAAATGTTCCCGGAGCGCCGGAAGGCTCTTGATATAACTCTCCCGAAGCAGGGTAACATTCCGCTTCTGCTCGATCTCCTCATCGAGATTTTTCTTGATTTTCTTTAAAATCGCCGTCAGCTCTTCGACATTGACCGGCTTTAAAATATATTCGATTACATTGAGCTTGATCGCCTTTTTTGCGTACTCAAATTCATCAAAACCAGAAAAAATCACGATCTTGATGGACGGATATCTCTGCCGTATATTCTCCGCCATCTCCAGCCCGTCCATATATGGCATCCGGATGTCTGTCAGCACAACATCCGGCTCATTCTGCTCGATCTTTTCCAGCGCTTCCTTCCCGTTCTCCGCATCCCCGATCACCTCGAATCCGGCATCCTGCCAGTCGATTTTGCGTATGATGCTTGTCCGTACTTCCTCCTCGTCATCTACCAGCATGATTTTATATGGGTTCATATGGATTCGTCCTTTCAGTTCCTGATGCAATGTTGTTGTGAGCCAGTTTGTCTTAGGACTCTGGAGCTCTGCTACGGTATCCCCATTCCAGCTTTCCCTAACACCTCATGAGGAAGTGGCTGGGCAGTCTGGAATGAGGGGAATTTCTTTCTTTACATTATACCACATCTTTCTTTATTTGTGAGTTTGTGATTTTTCACTGGCAGGTTCCATTTTCTGTAAAGGCGTGCTTCGTCCCCGGGTGCGGGATCCCGGTTCCACACAGCGTCTGCATCCAGTCCGCCGTCCGCGGCAGGCGAGACAGTCTTCATCTATTTCATAAACGGCATTTCCATCAATGATCAGCCGGGTGTTCATAGTTCTGAATCCTTTTCCTTCTTATTTTTTATAATATACTATATGTGGTTTTTCCTGTCCCGGAGCTTTTTTTCTTTAAACATTCCCATTCTTTTTCGGTTCCAAAAGTGCCTACCCGTGAACCAAAACGTCTTTTTTTCCTCTCATCTGCATATATTGAGACAAAGATTTGGGAGGTTTTTTTCGTGAGCCAAGATGTTTCTCTCAAAATGACCGAGTTAGACCGCCTGACCTCACTCCCACATATGCAGCTTGTCAAGGCGGCGCTTCCCTATATTCACATCCCGGAACAGCGTTTTTTCTCCCTGTTTGTGAAATTCCGCGAACTAGAAAAGACGATGCAGCTATTTGCTGATCCGGCCGACGGTGAGATCGGAATCTGCTCGGTGGGCGAACGCGACAAGGATTCGCCGGTTGATATGCTGAAAGCGATCAAGCCGTATGGCACAGAGGAAGAGCAAAGTTCAATCGATCTGGTCTTAAATTTTATCGAAGGTTCCCGCCTCTATGAATCCTACTGGCAAAATATGCCGCAGACAGCATCCTTTCCGACTTCGCAAGATATCCGGAATGATTCACCCAATTCTGATGCAGTTCCGGCATCTGTCCTTTACCCGCAAGCCGATTATCCCCGCAGACAGAAAGAACCCACAGACCGTGCATCTGCACATCCACTTCAAACAGACAGGAGGCACACACTATGGAATTTCAAAACTGGAAACAGGATCCGAGACTCCGCTCCATGGATCCAGACAAAATAAAACAGATGGAACAGTTAGCCGATCAGGCAAGAAACACGCCGCAAGACAAGCTTCTGCCGCTTCTCATGAGTCTCCGGGGCAGCAACGGTTCCCCGCAATTCTCAACCTCAGAAATGGACACTCTTTTTTCGATCCTGACAGACCAAATGCCCCCAGCGCAGAAACGGCAGGCGGAAATGCTGCGGATGCTGAGCCGGCAGATGGGCGGGGCAAATAAATCATAAAACCAGAGTTGCCACTGCTATTTTTCCAAATCATGCTACAATTCATTTCGATAATGGGAAGCTTGTGATGCAGGCTGAGAGGAAACCAAAAGTTCCGACCCAAAACCTGATTTGGATAATGCCAACGTAGGGACAGATATTTTGAGACACCTGAGCGCCGGATATTGTCCGGCGTTTTTGGGTTTCATTAGGAAATTATGTCCTATGAAACAAAAAAACTCATCTGGGGGTTCCTATCTGCTTCCAGATAAAAATCCCCAAATGAGATCTGACTCTCACAGCCTATCTAATTAGTAATTTGCTAAATCGCTCTCATCCTGCACCACCACAATCTTCGTCCCGGTATCCACCTGGCACACAACCTTTTTCATATCTTCCTCCGGAATACTGATGCACCCGGAAGTTCCCGTATTATTCCAGCTCTTCGGGCAATGCAGGAAGATCGCCGATCCCTTTCCCGGTGTGCACTCCGAATTATAATCCAGCACCAGACCGTAATTATACTGCGGTGCCTGCGCCATCAGATCCTCCGCCGAATTCCAGTCCTTCTGCACCTGTTTCGTATTTGCCAACTGGTTATAATACCGGCTGTTTCCATCATCCACATAATAATCGCCGTCCACAATCTGGTGATACGGCAGAATCGTTCCCGGATTTGCCTTCAGGCCAAATGCCATCGTAAAGCGGTACACACCCGCCGGAGTTTTTTTATCGCCCTCCTGCTTCTGCGTTGTAATGCCGTTCATGCCGCTGACCGCCTCTTTTGACATTACCTGCACCAGTTTTCCATCTGTATCGCGTTTATACCAGTCCAGACGGCTCTTTGCCGGATCCTGGCGGTTGCCAATCACCACTATCAGCTGCGTTGCATCCTTCGCTGCCTCCAGTGTATTTACATCCCCGTTGTAGCGTGCCGTAAGCGCCGGTCCTGTCGCTTTCTCCGCCGCCATCGCAGCCGCCGGAGCTGCCGCACTCATCAACATGCCTGCTGCCAATACTACCATTGCTTTCCGCTTCATTCTCAATTTCATCTTATTTATCTCCTATTATTTTATGTATCTGAATTTCACTCAAAAATCGGCTGCTTTTATCTTTCGCACACCTTTTTCCACACACTCTGTCAGTTCCTGCCACTTTCCAGTCCAGCCGCCTGCAGCATCGTCTTTCCAAAAATATGATGAAACAGCGCAATCACGCGCCCCACCAGCATGACAGCACAGACCGTTCCAATGCCGATTCCCACCGGTTTTCCCGCAAACAAAAGTCCCATAATCAGTGACAGAACAATGCAAAACGCATCCACACAGTTCTTCATCAGACCCGTGCCGATTCCAAAGGTGTCTGCAAGCACCTGCACCAGACCATCGCCCGGATTTGGCACCAGCCGCATTGACAGGGACATCGCCGCGCCGATGCCTGTAAAAATCAGAGCAAGCATCAGCACTCCCAGGCGTCCTAAAAGTCCAGACGCCTCCGATCCGCATTCTTCTAACGACGGTATGCACACTGAAAATACATTCAGAAATCTTGTAAATACAATACTCAATGGAAACTGCAGCGCATCTTTCATAAGCAGGCTGCGTCCGGCTTTTCCTTTCTCCCGCAGATGAATCGCCGCCTGAATCAAGACAAAGATACCATACAGGACAAAGGTCATATCACCAAAATTCCGGTTCCAGATCACGGATGCCGCATACGAAAGTGAAATAATCGGCGACACTCCGAGTCCAGCTTTCGTATTGAGCGTAAGCCCCATCGCCAGAATCAGAAGCCCCATCAGATAAAAGCCCCACCGTGCTGCCCCGCTTCCCGTCGTTTTCTCCGTCATTTCCATGTTGTGATTCAAGATTTCCTCATCTCTTTTTCTTAATATTTGTTAAACCTATTCTATTATAGATCCTCCTCTTTCCACTTGACAAGCGCTTCCTGTATTCTAAATCTTCCAATTTTCTTACGAAATAAATATTCCAGCCTGCCTACATTCTACAATCACAGCCTACATCTTACCATTGCGCCCCATTGAACCCACGACAAATTTCTGCTGCCATCAGATTATCTTACAGCACTTTCAGTCCAAAAAGTGTCTTGCATGATGGTCATATCCTACTTTCCGTTCTCTTTACTTTTTCCATTCCCTATGCTACACTAAACTCATGATTTTAGCTGTATCAAAGGAGTTTTATACATATGAAAAAAGATATGACCGAAGGGCGGGAATGGTCCTCCATCCTGCTCTTTTCCCTGCCCATCATGGGGGCAAACCTGCTGCAGGTTTTGTACAACCTCGCTGACAGCGTGATCGTCGGAAACCTCATCAGCGCGACCGCCCTTGGAGCCGTCGGACTGACCAGCTCCATGACCTGGCTTCTGACCGCCATCTGCACCTCCATCGGTGCCGGCGTCAACATCGCAGTCGCCCAGTATTTCGGTGCCAAAAAAGAGACGAATATACAGGAATCCATCTCCGTCTCCTATCTGATCGCCGTGATCGCAAGTATATTTTTAACCGCCGCCTGCTTTCTGGCAGCCCGTCCAGTTATTTTCGGCTTTTTACAGGCACCGGAAGAAATGCGTTTCGACAGTATGGCCTACTTTCTGATCTACAGCGGCGGAATTATTTTCCAGCTGCTCTACAATGTCACCTACGGCATCCTGCGGGCACACGGGGATTCGCGCGGCGCGCTCATTTTCCTGATGATCTCCGCCGCCCTGAACATCGTGCTGGACTGTGTGTTTATCTCCGTCTTTCATATGGGTGTCTCCGGCGCGGCTGCCGCGACCGTGATCGCACAGGCAGGTTCCGCCATCGCCAGTTTCCTGTATCTGCGGCACATTTTCCCGGATCTGCTGCCGAAACGGCGTTATCTCTACGCCTGGAAGGGACAGGGGGCGCTGCTGATGCGCCTGAGTATTCCGATCATGCTGCAGACAGGCGTCAATTCGATCGGTTTCCTCATCCTGCAGCGTCTCATCAACTCCTTCGGCGCTCCCAGCATCGAGGGCTACGCTGCCATGCTGAAGGTCGAACAGCTCGCGCACATCCCGTCCCAGAGCTTTAACGTCGCCATTTCCAGCTTCGCCGGACAGAATATCGGCGCTGAAAAACTGGACCGTGCCCGCCGCGGCTACCGCACCACCATCCTGATGGGCGTCCTGATCAGTATCTCCATCAGTATCGTAGTTCTGCTTTTTGACCGGCCGCTTCTCCAGATCTTCAACATCACCGGAGAGTCCCTGCGGCGCGCAAAGGAACATCTCGACATTCTGATGTTCTTCATCTGGACCAGCACGATCACCAACATCACCTGCGGTTTTCTGCAGGGTGCAGGCGATGTCAAGATCCCGGCAGCTTCCGGCTTCATCAACCTGGGCATCCGCCTCGCGCTCTCCTTCCTGCTGGCGCTCACCCCGGTTGCTTCCGCTGCTACTATGTGAGCATGCCGCCCGCATGGCTGATCGCCTGCTTCGTAGTTGTGATGCGCTACCGGAGCGGAAAATGGAGGGAGTTTCGAATTGTAAAAGAGTAAGAAAAAGGATGGAAGAATTTACTTTGGGGGTGATTTCTTCCATCCTTATTTCGTTTAAAGCTCTTTTTCGCATTCTACCTGCTCCTAAAATTTTAGCACACTACTATCTATAAAACACAAACTCCATTTTTACCATGCACATTCCACTCCACGCGCACACCGCTGCTGCCAGTGCCCGGTATGTAAACACGATATGGATATAAGAATGATTCACAAACACACTATACCAGGCAAACGGAATCAGGCAAATCATAAGATATGGCAACATACATAGGAAGAGCTCCCGCCAGCCACTCCGAACATGCAGGCTTTGTCTATTTCTCCACAGCATAAAAATCGTCAACAGAAGAAAGACAACCGCCGCTAATACCAGAACACCTATAAATCCGGCACCTATATTCCGCATAAATACCATCACTCTGGAAAAATGATTTTCTCCATAGCTGCTGGAAACGCGGACCTGTGCCTGCGAAACGGCATCTGCCAAAACATTCTGACGTAAAATAATCGAAGAAATCAGCCATTTTCCTGCCCACATGCCAAAATAGCCAAATCCCCAAACGACTGAACCAGCCACAATCTGCCGAATCTTCTCTGCAGGCGCCGTTTTTTCCTGAATCATCATAAAAACAGTCAGTAATACCCCTAATGAAGCGACCGGATATGTAAGCAAATCCGCGTATGCAATCACAATCCCATTCATCAAAAACAGATAAAGAAAATGTCCCTCCCTGCACATCCATTTCTGAAAATAAATACACACAATAACCGACAGCATCGTCGGGTAAAATACCGTCGAAAGCTGCAGCGAATGAATAATCGCTAATGGACGCAAAAATAAAATCGTAATCCCCAACGGCAGGAACAACTGATATTGTTTTCTTTTTATTATAACCAACACCAGTAATAATATTGTAACCGCAAAAAAGACTGTATTAATTGACCGTATACCCAAATAATCGGTTACCATCAAAAGCGGCCTAAGCGCCACCAGATAGCCATGCCAATAACGCGGGTACGCAATACTGCCAACGTCCTCCTCCGCCTTCACGTATGCATCTAACGAAGTAATCGGATCTCCATTCTGATAATCTGGTCGGTAGGCTGCAGCCGCGCGGTTCAGCGCACTGGCATCTTCTTTCTGATAACAGGCATTTCCAATCATAAGCGCATCCGTCCAGTTATCCAGCTGATCCGCATATGTATAACCAACCGCCGCACCTATCCCTTCATAAGAAAATGTTTCCGCCGATCGGGCTGCATGCGTCTGGGTCAAACGATCCGGCAGCAAAAATACGCACCATAGTAAAAATATGCCTGCAAACAGACTTGCAAGCAGCATCAAACATAATTTTGCACTTATCTTTAGAAATTTCATACTCTCTCCCAACTATTGACATAGCATCAAAAAAGAAGCCCACCTACAAATCGTATACGATTATAGTAAGCGGGCTGATCAACATTATGCTTCTTTCAGTTTCTCAACCACTACTTTACATCTCTTTTTGTAAAAAGCGATGCCATAAAGCATTATATTATGGCGACCATCATTTTTCAGATACTCAGAATACCTTCGATCTCTGATTTGCTTGAGCGCTCTTTCACAGGTCTTATCTAATCCTGACACTTCCTTGGAATGCTTAAATTCAAAGATAATGCCATTATCCGGATTTTGCGGTTCAATGATAATATCAGCATATGTATAACCAACCGCCGCACCTATTCCTTAAACTTTTCCAAAATATTCCTAACTTCATCCACATCTATTTTCATCTGTTCTGCAATCTGGTTTTCTGTATATTTATCTCGATATAATCTATAAATTCCAAACACTCGTTCTTCACCCTGCTTCTGACCTTCCTTTAATCCTTCCTTCTTACCTTCCGCATACTCTGCCTTCCGAATCAATTCCTTTTCCCGTTTCTCATCATATTCGAAAATACACACCTCTATCGCCTCCGTTCGATTCTTTCTCAGGAAATCAGCCAGTATATTTTCCTCAATACATTCCGTCACAGCCTGCTCTGCCGCCCGGTTTATGTCCTTATACTCTGCCGCATATTTACGAATCTTGTCAACCAGAAGCATATACTCTTTCAACAGGCAGCAAGTTTCCAAAATCCTCTGTTTTTTATCCAGATTAATATTCAATACCTTCACTATCAATTCCAGCTCTGGTTCATCCGCCTTCTGGCAGAATGAATGTGACAGTTTCAGAACACTTTCCGCTTCCCGCTCCTCTTCTCCATTGTAAAATACAACAAAGTGTGGGGTCGGCAATTCTACCAGCGTTGACGCATACAGCGTTTGATTCCGAATGAGCATCTGGTATTCTTTCGTCACATAAATCAGAAAACGCAGCGGCATATTCGGATTCCAGGTTGACTGATGTTCATACAAATTCAACTGCATATCCAGCAAAAATGCCTGGTCATTTTTCATATTCATATAAACTGCATTTTCCAGCGTCACGATCTCCAACTCTTTTGCATCCGTATAATGTGAATGATTTACCGCATTATACAGACTCAACAGGTTCTCCCTTGTACTGAAAATCATCCGAAACAACGTATCCTTGTGATCCCGCCTTACTTTTACAGAATTCATATTTCTCATTCATTCTCCCTTCTGGCAGGAGAATTTCCACTTTTCTTTTAACCCTTTGAAAATCTCCTGCTCTTCAATTGTTGTTGACTTGGATAAGCATAAGATTTCTCAGATTAAAATTAGAATATTAGATACCGCTTAAATTGCTGATAAAGAAAAATATATGCTTGATAAGATAAATGTAGCATATCCGCATATAGGATGCAAGAAGAATTTATTTCTTTTACATTCTTATTTTATGCCCCAGTTACTGCTCACGCATGCGTGCCCAGTAACGGAATTTGCTGTGGCTTCGCATTCAAATACGGCAAATTCCTGCTGCCACCACGTTTTCTTACGGCACTTTCTGTTCCAAAAGTGCCTACCCGTGAACAGTAACTGCCCCAGAACATTCCCAAATACCGTTTCCGCATTTCCATATCCAACGGTGCATCTGTCATAACTTTCGTATTCAAATAAGGAGTGCCCTCCCTCCGAAAGACACTCCCGTCTAAGCTAAAAATCATTTAAATCGTTCCAAAATTTTCCGTACTTCTTCTACATTCATCCCCAGCTTCTCTTTAATCTGGTTTTCCGTGTAGTTCGCGCGAAATAATTGGTAAATATTAAATATCCGTTCGGCTTCTTCTTTCTTTCCAGCTTCCCGTCCAATCCTTTCTCCCTCTTTCATACCTTCCGCATACTCCGCCTTCCGGATCAGCTCCTTCTCCCGCTTATCATCATATTCAAAAATACACATTTCAATCGCCTCCGCCCGATTCTTTCTTAAAAAATCAGCCAGTATATTTTCCTCGATACACTCCGTCACTGCCTGTTCGACTGCCTGATTAATATCTTTATACTCATCCGTATATCTACGAATCTTATTCACCAGAAGCATATATTCTTTCAAAAGCTGGCACGCCTCCAACACTTCCTGTTTCTTATCAAGGTTAATATTCAACACCCTTACCATCAATTCCAGCTCTGGTTTATCCGTCTTCTGCTGAAACGAATGCGACAGCCTCAGAATCGTCTCCGCCTCCTGCTCCGTCTCCCCATTATAAAACACAACAAAATGCGGTGTCGGCACCTTTACCAGCGCCGATGCATAAAGCGTCTGATTCCGCACCAGCATCTGGTACTCCTTTGCCACATACATCAAAAAGCGCAGCGGCATATTCGGATTCCAGGTGGACTGATGTTCATAAAGGTTCAGCTGCATATCAAGCAGAAACGCCTGATCATTCTTCATGTTCATATAAACCGCATTTTTCAGCGTCACAATCTCAAGCTCCGATGCATCTGTGTAATGCGAATGATTCACCGCATTATAAAGACTCAGCAGATTCTCCCTCGTGCTGAAAATCATCCGAAACAGCGTATCCTTGTGATTCCGCTTCACTTTTACAGAATTCCTACTTCTCATTCATTCTCCCTTCTGGCAGGAGAATTTCCACTTTTCTTTTAACCCTTTGAAAATCTCCTGCTCTTCAATTGTTGTTGACTTGGATAAGCATAAGATTTTCTTAGATTATTTTTAGAATATAGATAAATATATGAAATGTGGTAAAGAAAAATATATGCTTGTTATGTTAAATGTAGCATATCCTTACAGGAGATGCAAGCAGAATAACATCCTTTTTTAACAAACTTTTGATGTTTCAAATTCATGTCCTTCTTCCCTTCTTCCCAGACATCCCCGCCATCACAATAACAAACCAGAAAAACGGCTGCCTGCAGTTCATCAGCGTAAAACTCTCTGCCAGAAGTGCCAGCACCGCCGCCCTCTGCGCTTTCTCACATCGAATCACATTTTTCACAATCCAATACACCAGAAATGTGGTAGGAATCAGTCCATACGAAAACCAGACATCAAAAAAGCTGGAATGAATCTCATTAACATGAAAAACATCAAACACGCCCGGACTCAGAAGCTTCTCAAATCCATCATACGGAATAAAACGTTCAAAAAAACCCTCTCCCGCTCCATAAAACAGATACTGAGGCGTCAATACTAGCCGCTCCGCACTTCTGTCATACAGCAGATCATAGAGATTTCCATTTGCCAGCTTCCATATTTTCTGCTGGATTCTGGAAAGAAGCGTATAATCCGTCTGCGAAACATCAAAATTTACCCCTGGCCAGATCAGATAGACGCCCAGCGCCAGCATCACTACAACAGCTGCCCCGCCGAACCACCAGAGTTTTTTATACTTTGAGTGCGTGCATCTTTCCCAGAAAAACTGCCATGTCAATATTACAAAAAAGGCAAGCAGTCCCACAAACATACCGGTTGATTTTGCTTTTCCAATCAGAAAAACCCCCAGAAAAAATATTCCCCAGCACGCAATCCATGTCTTGACTGTATACTCTGCCTTCCGCCGGTATTCCATAAAAAGCACCAGAATCATCGTAAAAATGAAAAATGCAAACTGGTTCGGATCATTAAACGTTCCCATAAACCGGGAACGCCCCAGCTCTCATGAAAATAGCGTCCGCGTCCGGAAATCAAAACAATTGTCTGAAACACCAGGTTGATCCGGCACATCCAGCAAAGTCCCCGCATAAACGAATCCGAATAAAGTGTCCGGAACGTCCAGATCAGGAATGCAGAATAAATCCAATAAAGCGTATGTAACGGAAAACTTCCTTTTCCTGTCCGAACAAAATAAATGCCATTAATGACAGCTGCAAATATCAGGAAGACCACCCAGGGAAAATCTTCCTGATACCAGATTTTCTTACCACTTCTCCACGCCATGATAAGCGCAAGGGCACCGGACAAGGCGAAAAACAGATCCGCGATGCCGATGCTGCCGCTGGGGAGAAGGTAGAATTGTTTGGTGAGGACGGCTGTGTAAAATAAAACTTCAACCATCCTGTTTCTCTCTAATTTCATTTGTTCTTACTTTATCCTAATCCCACAAATTTTCCGGATATAATCCACTCTCTATCATCTGTCGGAATCCCTCCTGCGCCGGTTCTATATCTTCTTTATAAGTAATTCCAATCCATCTGTCCGGCGTATTCAAAACTTTTACGGAAGCTAACTTCTTTTCAAGCAATTCCGCCACAATATTTGGGAGAAGATACTCCTTCTTCTCCGGATTTTCCCCTAATGCATCAAGGAATCTGGCAAATCCTTCATCTATGTACCGCAAAAAATCCGGATATCCGGCCCACATATTCATGGATACCATCGTATCCGGTGTGATCCATTTGCTTACCTTCGCATTATCACACTGGATTTTTCCATCTACACACTGAATTCCCGTCGTTTCAACGACCTCTTTCAAGAATCCCGCCTCATCTGCCACGCAGACACCTCTGGTAACCGCTCCGTTTTCACTCAGCGTATTCTTTAAAGAAAAGCCTGCCATTGCCAGATTTATCTTATCCGCATCTGTATTTCCAGAAAGCAGGAACTCATGAAGCTTCGAAAAAGCTTCTTTCCCATAATAATCATCTGCATTGATGATCACAAATGGTTCTTTCACAACATCTTTACAAGCCAGAATTGCCTGCCCGGTTCCCCATGGTTTTACTCGTCCTTCTGGAACATGATAGCCTTCAGTCAAGTCTTCTAACTCTTGATAGACATATTCCACAGGCATAACCTTAGATAAGCGATTTCCAATCACTTCTTTAAATTCTTTCTCAATGGCTTTCCGAATTACAAATACAACTTTTGTAAAACCAGCTTCCTTCGCATCGTAAATCGAAAAATCCATAATAATCTCTCCATTCGGAGCCATCTTAGCCAGCTGTTTGATACCGGTTCCAAAACGAGAACCGATACCGGCAGCCATGATGATGAGGGTTGTGTTCATGTTTTTTCCTCCGTAAACTATTTAACTTTTATTTACTCCTGGTCTCTTCTTTCAAAAGGAACATTGACGAAATATATAGTGGAGCTGTAAATATAAACGGTGCACAGTAACGATACATAATTACTGGACTTAAAAGTACAGTAAGCCATATACCAAATATCATACTCAAAAGCAAAATTATTTTCTTATTTCTATTAATCAAAAGAGTATACACACCGAGAAAAAGCAAAAGGCAACTATAAAATCCTGCCTGACATAATATCGAAAAAATCGGTATTTTAGAAAAAATCATTTTCAAACTTCCACCATAACCATTACCTGGAATTCCCTTTCCATACAAATTCTCTAACAATAATTGATAACTCGGAAACAAACTTTCTCTATTAATCTCAAATCCAGGATCATATGCCACCGACTTATCATAACACAGGATATCTATATATGGATGCCATGGTCTGGCATCCGGCCAGTTTTTGTCTGGATACCATAAAGTCAGAGTCTGTAATCCAAATGCCTGTACATATCCTATTGAATCAAAAGCAGCAAATTTTATATATGATTTCAAAAAAGAAATCTTATCCCTCTGTACCTCTTCTACTTTTAAATTTGATTTTACCGGATCCGAAATAAAGGGCGTATAATTTTTCCATCCCTCATCAGGGACAAAGCTTTGCATCTCTTTGCGTTGCTTTTCCGTCAAATCATCATTATTATATACCCACGCCATTTGTTGCAAGGGTAAGCTCAGCATCTCTCTCAGTGCCGTTCCCTTCTGTACTCCACACAAAGCATATACCGGTCCTTGATACACAGCTACCAATATTATAACGCTTGTCAATAACATCAACAATTTTCTTCTGGCTTTCAACAATAAAGCAGTCAGAAGCACAAAAGCAAGAACATATACTCCATTATTTCTAATGACACACATTAAAAACATCCATAAAAACAATTTTATAGTATTTTTCTTGTCCAAAAATTGCTCATCCAGCAAATATTCAATTAGCAATAAGACCACCATGGCAAAAGACGCTGTAAAAATTGAATCTTGCGCTGATGTTAAGGAAAGAATTACATGCATAGGCAACAGAAAAAAAAGTGTAGATAGAATCACCAACGTTTTGTTTGTCTTATCATTTATAAATGATAAGATATTCCAGATAACATAAAGTGAAATACTCATTTGCAGTAAAGTAAACACTGCAAATCCTATGGAATAATTATCAAAAAAAAGCTTTCCACTATTAACAAACAAATAAAATATTCCACAATATACTGGAGACCATTGAGATGATATAGGAATATCTTTTCTCAAAAACTCATGATACCAATATGGTGCATCTGTTGCATAAACCCCTGGAAACAGTGCCAAATATGCCATTATCCAAGCAAAAAGAATTATAACAAAACAATTTCTTAAACTTTTTTTATCTTCTTTACCAACAATCTTTTTTTTATCAAAATACTCCATCATGCAAACGATAAATGGAAATATTTCAATCATTAAAAAAAGTAGACTTAAAAGTGTGATTCCATTCAATTGGATTGTGGATAACAAATCCAATTGAATTCCAAAATTCAAAATCACTGCATAAAAAGCAGATAAAGCAACTTGGATATAAAATCTAATACCTCTCTTTATCGAAATTTGATAATACAACTTGGAGGTGACGAAAAATACAATCGCCAGAATACCCCCCCCCGGAACATTTTGAGCATAATTCAAATATTGCATCTGTATTCCGGTTATACCTATAAATCCCATTACTATCGAAAATATAATTTTTACTTCATTATATTTTTCTTTTAATACATTCATTTAACAATCCTCTCCTTGCTCATTTCAATCGTTTGTAATCTAAATTCATATTCTCTACGTTCTTTCTCCACAATTTCCGATAAAATGAGTCCTGAAAAGAATGAAATCAACGCGGATAATGCAATAAAGCCTGATACAATTAGCGTTGGAAAATTAGGAACTAATCCTGTCTGTAAATATTTAAAAAACACCGGCACAAACAATATCAGAGACAAAACAAATAGTAAAACTGACATTATTCCAAAGAAGTTCATCGGTCTATAATTTTTATACAATCTTCCAATAGTCTTTAAAACTTTTACGCCATCAGAATATGTATTTAACTTTGACTCACTTCCTTCCGGGCGATCTCTATATTCAATTATCATATTTTCAACACTCATATTTTTCTCAACTGCGTGGATCGTCATTTCTGTTTCAATTTCGAATCCTTTGGAAAGAACCGGAAAACTTTTCACAAAAAGATAACTAAATGCACGATATCCTGTCATAATATCTCGAATGTTGGTATGGAACAATCGATTAATACTCCCTCTTACTAAACTATTTCCAAAATTATGAAATGGTCTTTTATTTTCTTCAAAATATGTAGATGAAAGCCTGTCCCCTATAACCATATCTACATTTTTATGGAGTACTAGCTCCACCATATTTTTTCCATATTCCGCTGGATAGGTATCATCTCCATCTATCATGATATAACACTCAGCATTAATTTCTCTGAACATTCTTCGAATAACATTACCTTTACCTTGACTATGCTCATACCGCACAATTGCCCCAGCTTTTTTTGCCAGTTCTACCGTATTATCGGTTGAATTATTATCATATACATAAACCATTGCATCTGGTAATTCTTTTTTCCAATCTTTCACAACTTTTCCAATTGTTTTTTCTTCGTTATAGCACGGAATTAAAACTGCTACTTTATCCATTATTATATCTCCTCCTCATATAATCAAGTGTTTTTTATTGAAAATTCAAGGTTTTTCAACCTTTCATATCTCAGTGAATAAGCCACAGCTATGAGCATTTCGATGTATCAGGTACTGAAATAGCGGTTGAATTGTATACGAAATAAAACGTCATTGATTTTCGCTTTACTGGCCTTGCGTATACCCTTCCCTCTATGGCAGCTAACCTCCTATATCCACCAGGATCATCTCTGTCTCCAGAGGTCCTAACTTCCTTCGTTCTGCCTGCCCATAACCAGGGTGTCAGCTATGCTCCTTTACGGGGTCATGCCCCTTGGTGATGATTTCTGCCGACTATTGGCTCATTCTTTGTATTATTGATTACTGACTCGCTTCCTGTTCCAGCACTATGATCAGTGGACGTTATCTGTTACATTCCGCTTGATTCAGTGGCTGTCCACATGACAGCCTCCATTACAGTTACTTGTCTTTCTTACGCAGCCTGTAGATAAACTGCTGGTCTCTTGATGTCACTGACCATCTTTTTCGGATCATAATCTACGCCTTTCGTCAGCATGGCATAAAAGACTCGTATCAGCTTGGCTGCAATTGCCATAAGTGACTGCATTTTCTTCAATGGATTTAGTCTTCTGGTTATGTAATAATTATGGAGTTCCCTGAACTCCTGGTTCTTCGACACAAGTGACATTGCAACCTCAAAGAGCAGATATCTGAGTCTCTTTCGACCTCGTCTGCTTATTGTTGTCTCGCCCTTGTGCTTTCCTGAACTATTTTCAACCAATGCCAATCCTGCAAGTTTCTGCAATTCCTTCGGATTGTTGAAGCGGCTGATATCACCTACTTCTGCAAGGAATCCTGACACTGTCCTGATTCCCACACCTTTGATCTCTAACAGCTTTTCAGTCATCGGAATCTTTCTTACCAGTTCTTCAATTAGAACCATAACTTCCTGTAGACGCGTATTTCTGGATTCATAGTCCTCCAGAAGCATTCGAATTTCCATTTTTCCAGACACCGCACCTTCTTTGCTTCCAACGCTGTGCTCAGCAGCTTCTATCAGGATCTTCGCCCTCGCCTTTCCAACTGCTCTTAACTTCGCATCACGCCAGATTTGGTTCACTCCATCGATACCTAACGTCAGGATATCTTCAGGGAGTGGTGCTGTTTTAAGGATTAGCATTCCGCTCTTGGCATCCGACTTTCCGTATACCGTCTTATATTCAGGAAAATATATATTGAACCAACGACTGATCCTGTTTTGAATTCTTGTAAGTTCCGCCTGTAACTGGAATCTTATGTTTGATGCTGTTCTAAGATCAGCATAAACACCATCCGGCAGATATGGGATCATGTAACGTCCCT